>JBGTLL010000181.1:0-85667 GCA_041744115.1 Parvularculaceae bacterium
GGCGGCGAAGACGGCGCGGCCGCGCCGATGCGCCGGATCGTTCGAGGCCGGCAACGCCTGCGCCGCGCGCCACGCCTCGAATTCGGGCGCCGGCATGGCGATAACTTCAAACGCCATCAGCGCATGCGCCGCGCCGCAAAACTCCGTACACTGCCCGCGATAGACGCCGGGCGCATCCGCCTGCAACCGCAAGACATTGGTGCGGCCAGGAATCAGGTCGAGTTTGCGCCCGAGCCGGGGGGCCCAGAAACTGTGAATGACGTCCGCGGACTCTAATGAGATCGCAACCGGGCGCCCGACCGGAATGCGGATTTCGTTCGCCGTTTCAAACGCCGCCTGCCCGTCCTCTGAATAGGCAATCCGCCACCACCACATTTCTCCGACAACGCTGATCGCAAGATCGCCCGGCTCGGGCGACGACTGAACCCGCGCCGTTGTCCACAAGCCGTAGACAAGCGCGGCGCTGAGGACGATGACCGGAAACGCGAAGCCGAGGATCAGGACCATGCGGGCGCCGCCCAAAAAGCGTTTGGCCCGGCCGCTGAAGAGGGCAAGGGCGAGGGCGGCGATGACGATGGCGAAGACAACGCCGGCCATGGCGAACATCGCCCACGATATTTCGGCGAGCGGGGCGGCAAACGGCCCGGCGGGATCGAGCGCGGGCGGCGGCCAGGAATTCCCGCCTTCTGCAAGGTCCCGCAATCCCGAAGGCGCCATTGTTGTCCCCTAAACCCGTCCGGAACACATCGGCCGCAGCCGCTGTTCCAGTTCGATGGCGATGAACCCCATTGCGGCCGGGATCGTTCTGCTGCTCGCTTCGTGCGGGGGCCCGGTGCGCGACCGCCCGTCTCCGTCGGGCGCGTTGATCGCCGTCGGCGGCGGGCCGGGCGGCCCGCAGGACGCCTGCTTTGCCTGCCATGGCTTTGCCGGCGAAGGCGAGGGGCTCACTCCACGGCTGGCGGGGCTCGGCCGCGGCTATCTTGCAAAACAGCTCCATGACTACGCCGAAGGCCGCCGGCCCGATCCCGTCATGGGACCGATTGCCGAAAGACTGAGCGACGGCGACCGGCGGGCGGTTTCCGACTATTACGCCAGCCGCGACGCGCTTCGTCCGGCGGCCCTCGCGCAGCCGAACCGTCTCTATCATCAGGGCGACACGTCGCGCGGCATTCGGGCGTGTGCGGACTGTCACGGCGGCGCGGCGGAAGGCAAGGGGTCGTCCAATCCCGCGCTTGCTTTGCAGCCGGCCGCCTACACGGCGGAGCAATTGCGGCGCTGGAAACGGAGTGTCCGCCGCAACGATGCGCGCGATGTCATGGGCGCTTCGGCGCGCCGGTTGACCGACGCGGAAATCGAACGCCTCGCTGAATATCTGGAACAGAAGGGATGAAATTTTTCCTGCTCTTGTTCCTGCTTCTTGCATTTGCAGGCAAAGCGTATGCGCATTCTACCGGATTGCCGGTCGGCCCGTTCGACATCTGGCATCACTGGAATTTCGACGCATGGATCGTCGCCCCTCTGATTTTACTGCATTGGCTGTACGGCAAAGGAGTCTTCCGCCTGTGGGCGCGCGCCGGCGCCGGGCGCGGCGTCGCGAGGTGGCGCGTTGCGAGTTTTGCGGCGGGCGAAATCATCCTCGCGACCGCACTCATCTCGCCGCTGGACGCGCTTGGCGAGTCGCTCCTCTCGGCGCACATGGTTCAGCATATTCTGCTGACGGCGGTCGCGCCGCCTTTGCTGGTCCTTGGCGCGCCGGTAACGGCGCTGACCTGGGCGCTGCCGCCCGCCTGGCGTTATGTCGCGCGGGCGCCGGCTCTGCAAATGTTGAACAAGCTATGGAGCGCGCTGACGCGGCCGCTGACCGCGACAGCGCTGCACGCGGCGGCGCTCTGGATCTGGCACGCGCCGGCGCCGTTCGACGCGGCAATCCGCAACGAGACGCTGCACACGCTTGAACACGCCTGTTTTCTTGGAACGGCGCTGCTGTTCTGGTCGGCGATGCTTCGGCGCGCGACGGCGAAGGCGCTCGCCGCCTTTTTGGTCGCGATCATTTTCGTTCAAAGCGGCCTTCTCGGCGCGATTCTCACCCTTGCGCCCGCGCCGCTTTATCTCGCGTATGAAAATCGGAGCCTCCTATGGGGCGCAACAGCGCTGGAGGACCAGCAGCTCGCGGGGCTGTTCATGTGGGCGCCGGCAAGCCTTTGCTATATGGCCGCCTTCATTGTCTTTGCCTCGCGCGCGTTCAATGGCGGCGTGTCGGAACCATCACGCTCGTCGCGCGAGAGCCACGGAATCATCCGCCCGACGACGTTATCGCGATCGATGAAATAATGTTTCAGCGCGGCGCCGACATGCATCGCGACGAGCGCCATCATCAGCCACACAAAGACAAGATGCGCAGTTTCGGCGGACTGTTCGAGCTCAGCGCGGTTGACGAATTCAAGGTCCGCGACATAAGGCAGTCGCGGCAACTGAAATCCCCACGGCAACGCAATCCCCGGACCCGGCGCCGCCGCCGAGAGCATCACCCAGCCGGACAAAGGCAAGGCGAACATCAGGACGTAAAGCCCGAGATGCGTCGCCTCCGCGGCGCGCTTTTGCCAGCCCGGCAAATCCTCCGGTTTTTCGAGATCGGGGAGAATGAACCGGGCGATGACACGCCAGCCCGCCCGCATGAACGCCAGCGCCATGATCGAAACCCCGATCAGCGCGTGAACGCCGTAGGCGTCGAGCTTGTCATGGCTCGGCGGCAAGGTCGAAATCCGCCATCCCCACCACAATTGCACGAAGACGAGCGCCGTCATCGACCAGTGAAACGCGATGCCGATCGGATGATAATGCGGCCTCGTTGCGCCCTCGTCTTTTGGCGCATCGAAGAGGCGCGCCAGGGCGCTGAAATTCATCGCGCTGAAATTCATCGATTGCGCCAAAGGGATCTCAAGTGAACACGGCTTCGCTAACCCGCCGCCGTTCGTCTTCGTCAGTGCGCCAACAGCCGCGGCGTGCGCCGGTTCCTTTTTTTGCAGAACCGCCGCGCCCTGAAAATTTAATGGAGTCGATAGGCGAACCATCCCCGGCAGCGTGGGTTATCTCTTTGCCAACATAGGAGATTGGAATGACGGACCCGAAAAATCGCCAGAGTCAGGACCCGCAACGTCCGGACGGCCCGGAAGGCCGCAACAACAAACCCGATCAGGGCGGCAGACAGCGCGCCCAGGGCGAAGACAATCAGGACGATCATCGCCAAAAAGCGCCAGACGAAGATCTGGAAGAGTAGTGCAACGCGGCGAGGCGACGTGTTGATTGCGTCGCCACAGATCGAGGGCAATCCGGATCAAGGTCCGGATTGTCTTCTTTCCGCCGGCCGCGACCCGCGGCCGGCAAGCCCGGCAGTCAGTTTGCGGATTTTCGTTTCCTGGATCGTGCTGACGCTATGTCTCGTTGCCGCAGCCTCGCCGGCCTGGGGCTCGGCGTTCTTCGGCGCGGGGCCGACCTTTAATGATATTCTGATTCTCAATATCTGCGGCTTTCCAAGGGCGAGGGCTTAAGGTCTTCACTCTGTAGCGGAGCGTTTCTGTCCAAAATGTCCGCCGAAATATCGGCGGCGCGGCTCACCCCCGTCAGCGCCATCGCGACTTTCATTTCTTCGCGGAAGGCGGCGAGAAGGCGTCTCAGCCCGCCTTCGCCGCGCGCGGCGATCGCCCACACCCAGGGGCGGCCGATCATCGCGAATTTCGCGCCGCGGGCGAGCGCCTTGACCACATCAAGCCCGCTTCTGACGCCGCCATCGACAATGATCTCGACGCGCGCGCCAACCGCTTCAGCGACGCGCGGCGTCATCGCGATCGACGAGCAGGCGCCGTCGAGCTGGCGCCCGCCATGGTTCGAGACGATGACGGCGTCGGCCCCGGCGTTCGCCGCGGCGATTGCGTCTTCCGGCGACAGCACGCCCTTGATGATGAGTTTGCCGCGCCACTCCCTTCGCAGCCATTCGATGTCTTTCCAGGTGACCCCGGGGTCGAACTGGCTATCGACCCAGGTCTTGAAATCGGCCGGCGTCGTCGCTTTTGGCACATACGCCGCGAGGTTCCCGAAGATGTGCGGCTTTCCTTCGACCCCGACATCGTAAGTCCAGGCAGGATGCAGGAGATAGGAGACCAGCCCGCCGCGAAGTTTGCCCCAGCGTCCGCCGCCGCCCGACATCCCGTTCCTGACATCGCGGTAGCGCGCGCCGACGACCGCGAGATCGACGGTAAAAACCAGAGTCGCGCAGCCGACGGCGGTTGCGCGCTTGAGCAGCTCGCTGACGGCGCCGCGATCGCGCAGCATATAGAGCTGGAACCAGAACGGCCGCGTCGCCGCTTTGGCGACTTCTTCAAGCGAACAGATTGAAACAGTCGACAGGCAGAACGGAACGCCGGCCGCTTCGGCGGCTCTGACCGCCTGCGTTTCCGCCCTTCGCGCCATCATCCCGCCAAGGCCGATCGGCGCGAGGCCGACCGGCATTGCACATTTCTCGCCGAGAATTTCCGTCGCCAGGTCGAGTTTTGACACATCGCGCATGACGCGCTGCTTCAGCCGCAATTTCCTGAAATCGGCGACATTGGCGGCGAGCGTCGTCTCGTCACCGGCGCCGCCATCGACATAATCGAACAGAAAGCGCGGCAGCCGCCGCTCAGCGAGCCGCCGGTAATCCTCAGTTGACGCAGGCGCAAGACGCAGGGTCGGCATCGCTCATCGGGATCGGGTCGCCTTGATTCATGTCAAGGCCGCCGTCCCCCTGTAAATCCGTCAGGCGGCGTTGCGCAACCCGCCGAGCGTTTGGGTGGCGGCGCCGTGTCGGGAAGGACGACAAGGCGCCGCTCCTGGTTCAGGGCGGTCAGAAATCGTATCCGACGCTGAAGACAATCGAGCGCCCGAATATCGGTCTGCCGTTCGGCGCGGTCGGATTGCGCGGATCGCCCTCGGTGATGCCATGCGAGTCGTTCAGATTATCCGCGTGAACCTGGAAGAACAGGCCCGAGTCATGATTGAGGAGGAGGCCAAGATCGACCTTCTGATAGGCCGGCAAATCGACCGTGTTGGCATTGTCGCCGAAGCGATCGCCGACAAAAGTCGCCGCGCCGTAAAGCGTCGCCTCGAGAGAGCCGATCGTCGTGGTGTAGGCTGGCGATATCCTCGCCTGGAATCTCGGCTGGCGAAGCACCTGGTTGCCGATGTCCGTTATCGTCGTCGAATCGGTGATTTCCGCATCCTGCCATGTGCCGAGGAAACCGAGCGAGAACGGTCCGTAAGTGATCGCGCCGTCGAGTTCAACGCCATAGGCGCGTGTCGTGAAGGCGGACGCGGGAACGGCGCTGCCGACCACGGAATTGAAGGCGTCATTCGTGTTGTAGAAGAATGTCGCGTAGAGATTGAGCCACTCGCCGGCGTATTTGATCCCGCCTTCGGCCTGCCTGACGCCATCGACATTGGGCCGTCCTTCGCGAATGTCGTCAAAATGCGGGAACAGGAATCCCTTCGTATACCGCGCGAAGACGCCGAGATCGTCGGTCAGATCGTAATTGCCGGCGAACGTGTAGGCCCATTCGCTGCCCGAAACGTTTTGCGACGAATCGAGCACACCGTCTGCGAAACTTGTCCCCGGCGCGCTGAAGTCGACCAGATAGTCGAGGTGGATCCATTCGTGCCGCGCGCCGAGATCGAGCCGGAACCGGTCGGTCGCCTGCCATGAATCGGCGAGATAGATCGCTTCGGCGCGTGCGCCGCCGTCAGACTGAAGGCCAAACAAAAATCCCGCGTCGCCGCCGGCGGCGGCAATATCGGCGGGCGTGATCGACGCATCAAGCGGCTCTCCGTTCTGGATATTCTGGACGGGAATCGGATTGCCGAGCAGCCAGAAATCGTCGGAAGACCATTTCGCCCGGTAATAGCCGAGGGTCACATCATGCGTATCAAAGAACGTCTTGTTAAGGCTGAGATCGTTGATCAGCGCATCGAGGTCTTTCTGGACGACCCAGTGCCCGTAGGTCTGCACGAAATCCGTCGGCGCGAGCGTCGCGCCGCTTGCGGTCATCACCGGTCCGCCGATGACGCCGCTGAGCGCCGCCGCCGTGATCGCGTTGCCGGACGGAACGAAGCCGTAAGTGTCGGCGTCGCCGGTCATATAGGTGAACTGGTCTCGGATCGTGACGCCGCCGCCCAAATCGTACTCGCCGCTGCCGCCGGCGACGACGCCCTTCCAGCCGCGGCCGTCCGCGAAATCGAACTCCGTGGTGGCGCCGCCCGGAGCGACCTGAAGCGTCCTGAACCTTGTCGCGTTGCCGAGCTGCGCGAATTCGCCGAGATCGTTGCCGGCATTGAGCGCCATCGGCAGGACCCATTGGCCGCTATCGTCAGTATAGCGACCATAGACGTTGATCGTGCCGCGCTCCAGCTCCTTGGTCAGATTGGTCGTGATCTGCCAGCCCTCCTCGGACTTGAACTCAGTGTCGCGCAATCCGTCCGACTGCCGGTAATATCCGCCGACCATGTAGTAGAATTCATTGCCGAGGGGACCGCTGACGACGCCGTCGACGCGATGGGCGCCATAATCGCCATAGGAATATTTGGCGCGGCCTTCGGTCACGTCGCCGCCCTCCTTCAGATTGAAGTTGACGGTGAGGCCAGGCTCGCCCTTGCCGAATACCGAGTTCGGGCCGCCGCGAAGACCCTCGACGCTCGCAATCGTCTCATCGACGCGGAAGATCGAGGTTTGCTCGAAGAAGGACAGCATCTCGGTGCCGTAAATCGGCGAACCGTTGATCGCCAGGGTGACGAAAGGCGCGTCGCTTCCCCCGGGAAGTCCGCGCACGTCGATATTGGCGCCGGCGACGCCGGCCGAGCTTTCCGACCAGACGCCCGGAATCGCCTTCAGCAGATCCGCCGTGCTCGCCGGCGAGAATTTGGTGATTTCTTCCGGGTCGATCGTTGTCACCGCGAAGCTGGCGTCCTGGCGATTGGCGCCGCCGCCGCCCGGCGTGCCGATGACGACGATTTCATCGACCGATTCGGCGGCCGCATCCGCGTCCTGCGCGGCGGCCGGAAATGCGCACAGCGCCGCGGCGCACGTTGCGCTGAAGAGTTGAAGGCGCAACGACGGCGCGGCGCTGCGGTAATTGGCTGATTTTTTCATGTATTCCTCCCTTGGCGCGGTTTCTGTCTCCGGCTCCCTCGCAAGCGTTGGGCGGAGAGCAGCAGCGCCTGCGAGGATAGTCGCCCGACTCAAATTTATGCGCAATCGATTGCCATGGAGTTTGCAGAAATTGGGCCCCCATGATGTCGGATTGCAACGATTCTTGCGCAGTCTTGCGCGTTCTTGCGCCTCTTGCGCAACCTGCGTTACTGTTCGCCGCAAGAACGCCGCACGATCAGTTCCGTCGGCAAGGTGATGTCGCGCGCCGGCTCGCCGTTGATCAGCCTCAACAAGTTTTCGACCAGCGCCCTTCCGCCTTTTGTCGTATCCTGCCGGATCGTCGTCAGCGCCGGTGTTACATAGGCGCCAAGCGCGATGTCGTCATAGCCGATAACGGCGACGTCTTCCGGAACCCGGATGCCCAGATCGGCGAGCGCCTGCATGGCGGCGATGGCGAGGACGTCGCTTGCCGCGAAAAGCGCATCGTGTTTTGGCCCGGATTGAAAAAGGCCGTGTGCGGCCTGATACGCCGAGGCGCTGTCAAACGGCATCGACAGGGTCAACGCTTCTCGCGACGGCTCGCCTGCTGCGGCGAGAGCTTCCAGGCAGCCGCGGCGGCGCAATCCGATTTCGACGTGGCGGATGTCGCCGAGAAAAATAAACCGCCGACGTCCTTGCGCCAGCAAGTGGCGGCCAGCGAGCCTCCCGCCGAGCAAATTGTTGCTGCCGACGACACAATAGGTGCGATCCGGTATCTGGGCGCCCCAGACCACCATGTTCTTGTGCAGCGCGCCATAACTTGCAAGCGCTTCTGGGTCGCGCCCCTGACCGATGATGATGACGCCGTCCGCGCGATTTGATGCGAGGGCGTCGGCGCCTTCCTCGTCGCTCCAGGGGCTGGCGCGCGAGAGCAGCATGTCAAAACCGCTCTCGGCGAGCGCATCGCCAATCGCCGCGATAATCTGGCTGAAAAACGGATCGGAGAAATGCTGGCGGTTTGTGTCCGAAATGGCGATGATGACCTCGATCGTCCGCGATTGTCTTGTCCGAAGGCTGCGCGCGCGCGTGTTGACGCGGTAACCGCTTTCCGAAACCAGTTGCCGGATTCTGGCCTTTGTTTCGGCCGAGACGCGATTGCTGCCGGCGAGCGCCCGCGACACTGTCGATTCGGCGACTCCCGCGAGTTTGGCGATTTCCGCCATGGTGCTGGCGCGGGCGCCTGGCGTCCCGCTGTCCTTCGGAACGGGCATCGGCGCTTACTCCTCAAGGACAACGCCGCCAAAGGGCGGCAAAACCGCCTCCCGGCCTTCCAGCGCGCCGTCGAGACCATAAGCGAGGAGGCGGCCGCCGGCGGGAAGCAATACCCGTTCCGGCCGCGACCCAAGATTGAACGCGCAAGTCAGGCGAACTTTCTCATCCATCCGCTGAAAGGCGAGAACCGGTTCCGGCGTGTCGATAAACCGGATCCGGCCCGTGCGGAGCGCCCTATGCCGCCGCCGGAAATCGATGAAGGCGCGCGTCCGGTTGAGCGTTGATCGCGGATCGCCCTCTTGTTTGTCGGCGGCAAGCGCATGATGGCGCCGATCGACCGGCAGCCATGGTTCGGCGTTCGAAAAACCGGCGTTCGGCGCCGCCGACATCCATGGCATCGGCGTTCGGCAGCCGTCGCGCCCAAGGCTGTCGGGCCAGAACCGTATGCCCTCGGGATCGCGCAGGCGGTCAAATGGCACGTCCGCCTGCGGCAGCCCCAATTCCTCGCCCTGATAAAGAAAAATGGTGCCGCGCAGGCACATCAAGACGCCCATCAGCATCCGGCAAAAGGCGTCGCCGGCTTCGCCGCCGCCCCAGCGGGTGCGCGAGCGGACGACATCATGATTGGAAAAGGACCAGCTCGGCCAGGCGGTGTCGCTCTCCCAGCTTTCTAGCGCCGTCCTGATGAGACTGGCGGTCAAAGGCCCGTTCTCAAGCAGAAGAAAATTATACGCCGTGTGCAATCGTCCGGGTTCGGTATATTCGATCGAGCGCGCGACATAGGAATCGCTGCCGATTTCGGCGACCGTCATCTTGTCTCCATACTGGTCGACGAGTTGGCGGAAGTCTTCCATGAACGCCAGATTGTCCGGCAGCGAGCGGTCGTAGAGATGGCGCTGATGCGCGTAAGGACGAGCAAACCCGCCCTCGGGGCGCTTCGCCGGATTATTGCGCAGCGCGCGATCGTGAAAATAGAAATTCGCAACGTCGAGACGAAAGCCGTCGACGCCGCGGTCAAGCCAGAATTTCGCCGTATCGATAATCGCGGCGCGAACGTCTGGATTGTGGAAATTCAGGTCAGGCTGCTCAGCCAGAAAGTTGTGCATGTAATATTGGCGGCGGCGCGTATCCCACGACCACGCCTGGCCGCCAAACAGCGAAATCCAGTTGTTTGGCGGCGTTCCATCCGCGTTCGCATCGGCCCAGACATACCAGTCCGACCGCGGATTGTCGCGTGAAGCCCGGCTTTCCTGAAACCACGGGTGCTGGTCGGACGTGTGCGAATAGACCTGATCGATGATCAGCTTCAATCTGGCCGCGTGGATCCCGGTCAACAGGGCGTCGAATTCCGCGTCGGCGCCAAAGATCGGATCGACCTTTTTGTAATCGGACACATCGTAGCCGAAGTCCTTCATCGGCGACCGGAAAAAAGGCGACAGCCACACGCCATCGACCCCAAGCTGCTTCACATACTCAATGCGCGACGCGATACCGCGAAGGTCGCCGACGCCGTCGCCGTTCGAGTCGCAAAAGCTGCGCGGGTAGATTTGATAAATCACGCCGCCGCGCCACCATTCAGTCATCAGCAATCGCCTCTCGGTGTTGCACGCGCCAGCGCGCCACAACGGAACGCGGAAGTATAGCGGTTGTCGCCTTGCTTGCGCAATCGATTGCCAGCGGCAATACTGCGCGAAATACAGGCGTCGCGACCGCGCGCGTCGAAATGATCGAAAAGGCGGCCCGGATGACGTCGATCGCCGTAAGGATTGCGTTGTTTTCCGCCTATTTCCTGTTCGCGGTGCTGCTGAACAGCGTCGGCGTCGTCATCTTGCAGTCGATCCAGACGTTCGGCGTGTCGAAAGAAGCGGCGAGTACGCTTGAAGCGTTCAAGGATCTGCCGATTGCGGCGGTTTCGTTTATCGCGGCGTCATTTCTTCCAAGGATAGGCTACCGGCGCGCGATGGTCGCCGGCTTCGCGCTGGTCGCCGCCGCCTGCCTCGCGATGCCGCTGGCGCCCGGCTTTGCAACCACGAAAATGCTGTTCGTTGCGGTCGGCGTCAGCTTCGCCCTGGTCAAGATTTCCGTTTATTCGACAATTGGGCTGCTGACGAAAGACAGCAATGAACACGCCAGCCTTCTCAACCTGATCGAGGGCTTTTTCATGATCGGCGTCCTATCCGGCTATTGGATGTTTGCGGCGTTCATTGACTCGGCGTCGCCGGCCTCTCCCGGTTGGCTCAACGTCTATTGGCTGCTTGCGGCTCTCGCCGCCGCCAATGTCGCGCTCCTGCTGTTGATCAAATTCCCCGCCGCGCCGCGCGCGGCCGAAGCGCGAGGGCCCGCCGGCGAATTCGCTGCGATGCTGGCGCTGTTGTGGCGGCCGGCGGTCGCCGTCTTCGTCGTTTCCGCGTTCCTTTACGTCTTGATCGAGCAAGGCATCGGGACCTGGCTTCCAACGTTCAACAATGAGATTCTCCACCTGCCGTCGGCAATGAGCGTTCAGGCGACCAGCATATTCGCCGCGGGGCTCGCCGTCGGACGCCTCGGCGCGGGCGTCATTTTGCGACGCCTCGACTGGTACTGGCTCCTGAATATTTGCATCGTGGCGATGGGCGCGCTGATCCTCCTGACGCTTCCCCTGACCCGCAATTTCCTTCCGGACCCGCGCCTGACGTGGGCGAGCGCGCCGCTCGCGGCGTTCATCTTGCCGCTGATCGGTTTGTTCATGGCGCCGATCTACCCGGCCATCAATTCCGTGATCCTGAGCTCGCTGCCGCGCGAACGTCACGCCGCGATGGCCGGGCTGATCGTTGTGTTCTCGGCGCTCGGCGGGACGACCGGATCGTTCATCACCGGCCGCACATTTGCCGCGTTCGGCGGCCAGACTGCGTTCTATCTGTCTCTCATTCCGATGGTTGCGCTTCTCGTCTCGATTTTCGCGCTGAAGCGCTTTACCGGTGCCGGTCGTCAGCGGCTGGCGGCGGAAGTCGCGGGATGAGGGTCCGATCGGGAGGTCGCCGGTCGGCCGACGAGGTGACCGCCTGAGGATTACTCCGCGAGGCGGGCCAGCGCGACGCCATCGACAAGGCGCTCGGCGTGTCGCGCGCAGACGAGTTCAAACTTCTCGAAGCGCTCGGCGGCGATGTCGCCGGCGCGCTGACGATTTGGCCGAAGGCGAGACACCGCCGTCGGGGACTTACGACTTCGCGCCACGCACACTGAGCGATGACGAACTCGTCGATCTTCTCGATACGCTCCCGGTACGTCCCTTCCTCGCCGGAGATACAGGCCTGCGCCTTTCCCTTGCCGGCGCGCAATCGAAATCCCCGTCCTCGTGGTTGGTCGTGCTGGTTAAGAGGCGCCATGGCGCCCCAAGGGGCAGAATTGAAACGCAAATCTAACCTGCTGATACCAAGCATTGCCTGATGCTCGGATACTGTCGATTTCACGCGCAATTCGAACTCTTTCCGGCGCGACTGATGGAAAGAAGCTGTGTGCTTCGCATGCGAAGCTTTTACGAATTGCCACATAACCGTCGGAAGCGTAACCGGATTGCGGACTGAATTGCTACCTTTTTCATTTGGTGAATGATCGCGCCCATGACCAAAAGCGTAGATCGTTGGTCGCGCGCTACGGCAAAGCATCTGATTAACAACGGAAAAAAGAAATCGACCGGGGCCGGAGCGTCAATTTATCGGGAACCCATGTGACGAAGGCGGCGAGAAAACATCACTTTGCGCTGTATTTTTGCAAAGATTTGCATAATCCTTCACCGCGCCGCGATTTGAGGATTTGCCAGTGCCAAAACCCGACCTGAGTTTCTGGCGCATCTGGAACATGTGTTTTGGATTTTTCGGAATCCAGATCGGTTTCGGCTTGCAGAACGCCAATGTCAGCCGAATATTCCAGACACTGGGCGCGGAAGTCGATAGCCTGCCAATTCTGTGGATCGCAGCGCCGCTGACCGGGCTGATCGTCCAACCCATCATCGGCCATATGAGCGACAAGACTTGGGGCCGTCTCGGACGCCGCCGGCCCTACTTCTTTTTCGGCGCGCTCGCGACTACAGCCGCGCTTTTCGTGATGCCAAATTCTCCCGGTCTTTGGATCGCCGCCGGGATGCTGTGGATCATGGACGCCTCAATCAATGTGACCATGGAGCCCTTTCGCGCCCTCGTCGGCGACATGCTGCCACATCGTCAGCGTACGCAAGGTTTTGCGACGCAGAGCTTCTTTATCGGCGCCGGCGCGGTGCTCGCTTCAGCAATGCCCTGGATGCTGTCGAACTGGCTGTCGATTGATAACACCGCGGCGCCGGGTGTTATTCCGGATTCTGTCAAATACGCCTTTTATGTCGGCGCATTCTTCGTACTCGTGTCAGTCATGTGGACGGTGTTCTCGACAACGGAATACCCGCCAGACCGATTGCGCGCTTTCGCACAATCGGAATCTGCCGAAAAAACTATCCAGCCTGAACTAGAGCCGCTGTCGCCAAACGCCGGCAGCTACTTTCGCAATGGCGGCGCCTGGCTTATTGCCGGCGGTGCTGCGACCTTTGCGATTGCGCAATTCGCCCTGCAAAAGGAATTGTTCGTCCTCAGCGTCGGCGGCGCCGTTTTCGGATTGATGCAGATTGCGGCCGGTATGCTGCGTCAGCAAGGCCGGGCGAATAATGCATTCTCTGAAATCCTCGATGATCTTTTTTTGATGCCGCGAACCATGAAGCAATTGGCTGTTGTGCAGTTTTTCTCGTGGTTTTCCCTTTTTTCGATGTGGATCTACACAACGGCGGCGGTAACCGAGCGGCATTTCGGTACGACGGATGCGACGTCAGCTGCCTTCAATGAGGGCGCAGATTGGGTTGGCGTTCTATTCGCGATCTACAACGGCGTCGCTGCGATTGCTGCATTCGCCATACCGATTCTTGCGGCAAAGACCGATCGCGGCATCGCTCATGCGATTTGTTTATTGTTCGGCGCCGCGGGCTTTGCATCGTTCTTTTTTATCAGTAATCCCGGAATGCTTTGGATCGCCATGATCGGCGTCGGAATCGCTTGGGCGTCGATTTTGTCCGTGCCATATGCGATTCTCTCAGGTTCGCTGCCGGCGCACAAAATGGGGGTCTATATGGGCATCTTCAATTTCTTTATCGTCATTCCGCAATTGACAGCCGCGAGCATTCTCGGCGTTCTCGTGCGCGGCTTGTTTGATGGACAGGCGATCTATGCGCTGCTTTTAGGCGGCGCGAGCCTTGTTGTTGCCGCCGCGGCGACGCTTTTTGTGGATGACTTGCTTTCAGCGAGGGGTGGGAAGGGGCGGCAGCTGAAGCTGCTGCGTAGAATTGATGGATAGCCTTGGCGATAATCGGCGCGGGGCGCGCCTGGAGGATCTGGCGGCGCTCGCTGGCGTCTCGATTGCGACGGTTTCGCGCGCGTTGAACAACAGTCCCGCAGTCCGCGAAGATACAAAACGTCGCATCTGGAAGCTTGCGCGCGAACACAAATATCCCTTCAGACCGCATATGCCGGCGATCCTGTCGGGAGCTTCATCGACGATCGCCATCGTCATTCCGACACCGCAGGGGCGTCGGAGCAGCCTTGATGATCCATTTTACATGGAACTGATCGGAGGCGTCGGCGAGGCGGCGCGCGAGGCGGACTGCGACATTCTCATATCTCACGTCGCGCCGAAGAATTTTGATGACTTGTCCGAATTGATGTCCTCAAGCCACGCCGGTGGCGTGATCTTTCTCGGTCAAAGTTTTCTGCATGAGCGCTTTAATCGGCTGGTTGCGGAACAGCACCGGTTTGTCGTTTGGGGGGCGGAGCTGCCAGGACAGCTGTATTGCTCGATCGGCAGCGATAACATCAAGGGCGGCAAACGCGCAACATCGCATCTGTTGCGTCTCGGACGGAAGCGTGTCGCATTTTTTGGCGACACTGAAGCGCCCGAGGTTTTGCAACGCTACAACGGCTATCAGCAGGCGTTGCAAGAATTGGGTCGCGCGCTTGACCCGGAACTCGTCGCGCCCGTTCATTTTCAGGTGGAATCGGCAGAAGACGCGGTCGAGCGCCTGATGTCCAAAGGCATCCAGTTTGACGCGATATTCGGCGCCAGCGACCTTATTGCGATCGGCGCGATACGCGGCCTTCTGCGCCGTGGCGTCAATGTCCCCGCGGACTGCTCGGTTGTCGGCTATGACGACATCATGCTTGCGCAATACAGCCATCCTTCGCTGACAACAATCTCGCAGGATATGGCGAAAGCCGGTCGGCTGCTCGTTTCGCGACTTCTAAGTTCGTCCGATGGAAAAGATAGTCGTTCCGAACGGCTTGCGACCGAACTCATTGTGCGGGAATCCTGCGGCGCGTGATCAATCGAGAAATCGAGCGATGTAGCCGGAGCAGGCGGGCAGGGAAGCGGGCGGCCGCGCGCCCTCGTGGCCGGCTCCCGCGGACGCGATGATGCTAAGCCGGTTCAAATTCTCTCCTGCCCAGGATTGCTCATGTTCCTCTATATTGAAGACGCAGACAAGGCGCTCACTTTCAAATTCTCGCTGAAAGGCGATGACGCCCTGTGAATTTTTGTAGAATGAAATGGATCCAAGGCGCAGCGACTTTCTGGCGCGACGTACGGAAATCAGCTTGCGAACGAAATGCAGCATCGACCATTGGTTGGCTTCCTGCATGTCTATCGCGATTCCATCATGACGCGGATCAACCGGAAGCCATGGCGCCCCCGTCGAAAAACCTGCATTGAGGTCGCCGCGCCGCCAGGGAATCGGCGTGCGCGCGCCATCCCGTCCGAACGTCAACGGCCAATTGGCGATGGCTTCTGGATCCTGCAACGACTCAAAAGGAATTTCAGCCTGAGGCAGTCCGAGTTCCTCCCCCTGATAAAGAAAGACGTTTCCGCGCAGGCTGAGCAGCAGCATCGCGTAAAGCTTCGCTGCGCGCTCAATCTGAGCGGCGCGCGCCCAGCGGCTGACGGCGCGCGGAGCGTCGTGATTTGAAAACGCCCATGACGGCCAGCCTTCGCCCTGGGCGCCGGTCCATGCCGTAAGCGATTTCTGGATAAGCTGCGCCGTCAGCTCGCCTGAATAGAGAAAATCAAAACTGTATGCGGAATTCAGTCGCTTGTTGTCGGCCGTGAACGCCTTCATCTCGGCGAGAGGATCCGGGCCGCCGATCTCCGCCACCGTGAAGACTTCCGGATACTGATCAAGAATGCCGCGTGCGCGCTCGAGAAAGCTGATGATATCGGGATGTGACTGATTGTAAATGTGAAGCTGATAGTCGAATGGACGAGTCAGCTTGCGCCCATCGCGCGGCGCCGGCGGATTGTCCCGGAGCTTCGGGTCATGCATTGAAAAATTCAACGCATCCAGCCGAAAGCCGTTGACCCCTCGATTCAGCCAGAAGCGCGCGACATCAAGAACTGCGTCCTGAACCGCCAGGTTGTGAAGATTGAGGTCCGGCTGGCTGCTCAGAAAATTATGGAGATAATATTGCTGGCGGCGGCTGTCCCACGTCCATGCCGCCCCTCCGAAAACCGATTGCCAATTGTTCGGCGGCGAGCCGTCCTCTTTCGCATCCGCCCAGACGTACCAGTCAGCCTTTGAATTGTTGCGTCGCCCGCGGCTCTCGGCAAACCAAGCGTGCTGATCGGATGTATGCGAATATACCTGATCGATAACGACTTTCAGGCCGAGGCGGTGGGCTTTGGCGACGAGCGCGTCGAAATCGGCGAGTGTCCCGAAAACCGGATCAACCCCGCGGAAATCCGATACGTCGTAACCGAAGTCGCGCATAGGCGACGTGAAGAATGGCGACAGCCATATCCCGTCGACGCCAAGGCTTCCGACATAGTCAAGGCCGTCAATGACACCTTTAAGGTCGCCAACGCCGTCGCCGTTCGAATCCCTGAAGCTGCGCGGATAGATCTGATAGATCACCGCGCCGCGCCACCATTCCAGTCGGGGCTCCGCGAGCTCGGCCGGGAAGGTCGCGGACTTCAAATCTCCTGCTGTCATTCAACAGGGTCCCATTCGTTCGATTTGCATATGATAAAGCCGACGGCCGGCACGGAAACCTTAACGCTTCCGGGGGCCATCGACTGCTTCTCGCATGCGCCATAAATTCGTTTCCACGAATCTGAGCGTGGATCAACTCCCACCTGGAGCGTGCGCGATTTGTTCGACGCATTGAAAGCGACGAGATACTCCCCGCCTTTGGGGAGTAGGCGCGAAATCGCTAAAACGCCGCCGTCCCTTTCCGCTTCGCGTACGACTTGCGCTCCTCCGCGGAGCGCCTCATGCGCCTTGTAGAGTTTCGCCATCGACGCGATGAACCGGTACAAAGGGTGATCGCGGCCAAAGTTCGACTGCGCGGTCGTGTCGTCTGTGCCAATTAAATCGTTGTCATTGTAAGAGGCGACCTTGCTTGGGAACATGTCTTCCCGGGCCGCTTGATCCTTGCCGTCGCCGTTGAAACCTTGCTCATCGCCCGCATAGATCACCGGCACGCCGCGCAGAAAAAAGAGCATCGCATGGGCCAGCTTCAGCCGCGCGAGCTTTTCCTTGTCGCTCGCCTCGGGGTTTCTCGCACTGATGAAAGTCGCAAACCGGCCCATGTCGTGATTGCCGAGGAAAACGGGCAGGAGACCGGCCGCGGATTCGCCCCCTTCGTACAAAGCATCATACTCAAAGAGTTCGGCAAGACGCAGGGCAGGGGCGCCATTGACCACTACGTCCTGCACGGCGGACTGAAAAGCGAAGTCGAGAACCTGCGGAAGTTTATCGACGCGAGTAAATCTGGCGAGGCCGGCGGCGTTCGGATTATAGGCTTCGCCGAAAATGTAGAAATTAGGAATGCCGGCCGCGTTCGCGCGCGCGAGCATCGCCGCCGAAAAAGCAGCCCAGAATTCCGGAGCGACGTGGCGGGCCGTATCGATGCGAAAGCCGTCGATGCGGTATTTTTCAATCCAGTCGCCATAGATGGCGATAAAGCCGTCGAGAACGCGCGGGTCTTCTGTCAACAGATCATCAAGCCCGCTGAAGTCGCCATAAAGCGCGCTTTCGCCAATCCAGTTTGAATCGCCGCGGTTGTGATAATACCGCGGATCATTCAGCCAGGAGGGCGTTTTCGCATTCTCTTCGGCGGCAGGCACATAAGGCGTGTACGCATAATCGTCACGAACGAGCTTTTCAAAGTTTTCGACCGTTTGAAACGGCGGTTGGTCGCCGAGAAATCCCTTATTGATCGGCGCGCCGGCGACAGTCCCGCGCGTCGAATAGGGATAGTTCGCTTTGTCGCGATACGGGCAGCCGCCGGTCTCCCTGTCTGCGCCCGGGTATTCCCGGTCGTGACATTCGCGAAGCTTTATGACGTCAGCGGTGTGGTTGGTGATGATGTCGAGATAAACCTTGACGCCGCGTGCGTGCGCGGCATCGACGAACGCCTTCAGATCCGCATTCGATCCATAGTGGGGATCGACCGTTGTGAAGTCCGTGATCCAGTAGCCGTGATAGCCGGCGGATTCATCGCCAGGCGGGCCCTGAACCGGCTTGTTCTTATAGATGGGGCCGAGCCAGACGGCGGTGGCGCCCAGTTGCGTAATGTAGTCGAGGCGCGACTTAAGGCCTTTGAGATCGCCGCCATGGAAAAACCCTTTGTGCTCCGGATCAAAGCCGGTTTGCAGCCTGTCGCCTGATATGTCGCCTTTGTCATTGGAGAGGTCGCCGTTCTCAAACCGGTCGGGCAAGAGGAAATAGATAATTTCGTCTTGAGGCGGGCGGTGAATGTAGGAATCAACCGTCGCCGCATTCGCCGGCGCCGCGCTTGCGCCGGGCGCCAAGGATGCGAGAAGCGCAGCGCACGCCCCTGTCCTCAATCTTGAATGCAAGGCGGCCATGCCTCCCCCTTTTGAATTTGACGATTCGCGAACGAGTGTTGCACCTTGCCATACCTCAGCCTGCTTTGCAATATTTTACATTTTTGTCTGTGACCTGCGCGCAACAACGCCAAGGAGGTAAGGATCGTCAGAAAAGCCTAATGAAAACAACAAGTTCAGCGATCTAACCACGAATCTCAAGCCTGCTGGACCTTGGAGCAATTTTGCTGCAATGCGGTAATGCTTGAATTGCGCTTGCTTGTGATTGCATTTTCTTACATTGTCGAAGCAGCGGGGATAGCTTGGTGTCGGCTTTCCGCGACCCGTTCCTCGGATAGGGTGAATCCGTAGAAATCCTGACGCTGAGAATACTTACCGGCGCGTCCGATCGCCGGGCGAAACGAAAGTCAAGGAGGGAAAGCGTTATGGCGCGGAATGGTGCACGGTCTACGGTGTCATCTGCAAAATCGGTCCTGCTGGCGGGTGGCGCAGCGATTGCGATTTCGGTGGCGCCAGGGGTCTCCGGCGTGGCGTTCGCGCAAGATGAGGATGACGATGAGGGCGACGAAATCGTCGTCACAGGCTTTAAGTCCAGCCTTGAGAGTTCCGTGGCCGCGAAGCGCGACGCCAAATCAATCATCGAAGCAGTGTCGGCTGAAGAAATCGGCAAACTCCCTGACGTATCGATCGCCGAATCCTTGGGCCGCCTGCCGGGCCTCGCGACGCAGCGTCTTAACGGCCGTTCGAACGTGCTGTCGATACGCGGTCTTGGCCCGGATCTTTCGACCGCTCTGTTGAATGGTCGCGAGCAAGTGACAACCAGCGACAACCGCGGCGTCGAATTCGATCAGTATCCGGCCGAACTTCTCTCTCAGGCGGTTGTCTACAAGACACCCTATTCTGGCCTGATCGGCCAGGGCCTCGCCGGCACGGTCGATCTTCGCACTATCCGTCCGCTCGACCGGAGTGAGAGGGTGTTTGCAGTGAGCGGGCGCTATGAATTCAACGAGGACGGCTCGCTCAATCCAGACTCGCCGGGCGGCGGCTATCGCGCGACTGCGACTTTTATCGACCAGTTTGATGATGATCGCGTCGGCTTTGCGATCGGTCTTGCGCTTCAGTCATCCCCCTCACAGCAGGAACAGTTCAATGCATGGGGTTATGCGAGCGATGTTTCAGGAAACCTTCTGATCGGCGGCGCCAAGCCGTTCGTCGCATCAAATGATCTCGACCGGATCGGCGGGTTTGCGACGATCGAATTCGCGCCGCGCGAAGATTTCAACTCGACGATCGACTTTTTCTACTCCGACTTCAATGAAGACCAAAGGCTCCGCGGCATCGAATTGCCGTTGGGATTTGGCGGCGGATTCGGGGTGACGGCAGGCCCGACGACTGCGTCCAGCAATGGGTTTGCGACCGCGGGGTCTTTCGACAATGTGCGCGGCGTCGTTCGCAACGACCTCAACGTCCGGCGCGCGAGCTTGCTGTCAGCGGGCTGGAATGGGGAATGGGACAGCGACGGCTGGGGTGTCAATATGGACGTCAGCTATTCGCGCGCCAGACGGCACGATGATTTGATCGAATCCTATTCAGGCACCGGCTTCGGATCGACCGGCGGCGCGGCGGACACGATCTTTTTCACGCAGGATCCCGGCGGCGTTCCGCAATTCACCGGCTCGCTTGATTACGGCGATACCGGCCTCTTCGTATTGACCGACCCGCTCGGCTGGGGCGGCGGTGTCGATGTCGTGCAGGCGGGCTTCATCAACGCGCCGGAAACGACTGACGAACTCTGGCATCTTCGCGGCAGCGTCGATCGCGATTTCGACAGCTTTATCAGCAACATGGAAATCGGCGCCGACTTCGGCATGCGCGAAAAGTCGCGCAATATCGATCAACAGTTCCTGACGCTTTCCGGCGGGCCGCTATTCCTCTCGCAGGGCGCGGTGCAGACGGCGCCGATTCCCGCAGGGGCGCTGCTGAGCGAATCGACGGGGCTTTCCTTCCTCGGCCTGCCGAACCAGGTGACCTACGATCCGCTCTATCTTCTCGCCAATGGAATCTACACGCCCCTGTCGGTCGAGCTGTCGTCATTCTCGGTCGCGCAGGACTGGACCGTCAACGAAGATGTGTGGACGGGCTGGGTCAAGTTCGACCTCGACGGCAATCTTGGCTCGATCCCGGTCACCGGCAATATCGGCGTACAGGTCGTCCATACCGATCAGACATCGGACGGTTTTCGTATTCCGACGAGCGGTGTCGTTTCGGGCACATTGGGCCAGTCCGCCCAGTCCGTGACGGACGGCGTCAAATATACCGACTGGCTGCCGAGCCTGAACCTGATTTTCGAACTGGCGGAAAACACAAAGCTTCGACTCGGCGCGTCGCGGACCTTGGCGCGCGCCCGAATGGATCAGCTGAATTCAAGTCTCTCGCTTTCCACCAATGTAACGGGCGGCAGGCTTCAAAGCACTGATCCGTTCTTTTCGGTGTTTAGCGCAAACGGCGGCAACGCCCGTCTGAAACCCTATATTTCTAATCAGGTTGATCTGTCGGTCGAACACTATTTCGGCAGTTCCGGCTATATTTCAATCGCGGGCTTCTACAAGGATCTCGATGACTTCATCAATCCGAATGACGGGTTCATCTTCGATTTCGCGGACTATGTAGGCGAGCTTTCGCCGTCGGATCAGGCCCAGCTTGGAACGACTCTCGGCTTCATTTCGGGGCCGACGAACAACGGCTTCGGCAAGATCAAGGGAGTCGAAGCGTCGCTGTCTCTGCCGTTCGAGAACATTTCGGAAAGCCTGTCGGCCTTCGGCCTGCTGACCAGCGCGTCTTTCACGGACAGCGAGGTCACCTGGTTCCTTGAAACTGATCCCTCCGTGAACATCACTGTTACGGTTCCGGGTCTCTCCAAATGGGTCGTCAACTCGACAGCCTATTTTGAAGCCGGCGGATTCGAAGCGCGAGTCAGCCATCGCTATCGCTCCATGTTCCTCGCGGAAGTGACGGCGATCAGCGCGACGCGGCAGTTTCGCGATGCGCAGAGCGAATCGATCATCGACGCCCAGATAGGCTATCAATTCCCGTCCGGCGCGCTGGAAGGCCTTCGAATCACCGCGCAAGGCCTCAATCTTACGGACGAGCCGTTCATCACGAATTCGTTTGGCGATACGCGTCAAATCATCGACCACCAGCGTTTCGGCCGCACCTATTTAATCGGCGCGTCCATGACTTTCTGACGCTCACCTCCCGAGCGTATCTTGAGCCCCGCCGGGCATGCTGACTCGGCGGGGCTTTTTCATGCGCGATGTTGTAGCGCCCCGCCCGGCGGCCCTAATGTGGCGCGCCCATCACCAAATCGGCGCTCGCGGAAATCATGAACGAACACGCCATCAGGAAAATTGTCATAGTCGGCGGCGGGACGGCCGGCTGGATGGCGGCGGCGGTCTTGTCCAAAGCGTTTGCGCCGCGGATTTCAATTACGGTCGTCGAATCTGACGAAATCGGCATTGTCGGCGTCGGCGAGGCGACGATCCCGCAGATCCGGCATATCAACAATTTCCTCGGGATCGATGAAGACGATTTCCTGAAAGCGACGCAAGGGACCTTCAAGCTCGGTATCGAATTCAACGGCTGGACCAGGCCCGGCGAACGTTACATCCACGCCTTTGGCGATATCGGCATGCTGATCGGACTGACGCCGTTTCACCATTACTGGCTACGCGCGCGCGCGGGCGGCTCCCTCGATTCGCTCTGGGCCTTTTCAATTAACGCCGCGACCGCAGGCGAGAACCGGTTCGACCGGCTGGAGCGCGTTGGGTCGTCGCGCCTCTCCGGCGTCCGCCACGCCTTTCATTTTGACGCCTCGCTCTATGCGCGATATCTGCGCCGGCAGGCGGAAGCGCGCGGCGTCACGCGCATCGAAGGCAAGATCGTCGAGGTCGCCGCGAACGGCGAGAGCGGTCATATCCAGTCTGTGAAGCTCGAACGCGGCGGCGTCGAACAGGGCGATCTCTTTATCGACTGCTCCGGCTTCCGAGGACTGCTGATCGAGCAGTCGCTGAAGGCTGGCTACGAAGACTGGACGCATTGGCTCCCGTGCGACCGCGCGGTTGCGGTTCCCTGCAGGCAGGGCGCCGCCCTTCGCCCCTACACGCAAGCGACGGCGCAAAAGGCCGGCTGGCAATGGCGTATTCCGTTGCAGCACCGGGTCGGAAACGGCCACGTCTATTCGAGCGCCCATGTCGATGACGACGTGGCGCGCGCCATTCTTCTCGCCAATCTCGAGGGCGAGGCGCTCGCCGAACCGCGCTTCCTCCGATTCACGACTGGCATGCGCCGCCGGCACTGGGTCAAGAATTGCGTTGCGGTCGGCCTTGCAAGCGGTTTCATGGAGCCGCTTGAGTCGACGTCGATCCATCTCATCCAGTCAAGCCTTGCGCGGCTTGTCTCCATGTTTCCGGACAAGCGCTTCGATCCCAAGTTGACTGATGAATTCAACCGACAGACGCGATTCGACTTCGAGCGCATCCGCGATTTTCTGATCCTCCATTATCACGCAAATGAGCGCGAGGATTCCGACTTCTGGAAACAATGCCGGACAATGTCGGTCCCCGACGGCCTGCAGTCGAAGATCGATCTTTTCCGATCGTCAGGCCGGATCTATCGCGAGCATGAGGAGCTGTTCACCGAAGCCGCATGGTTGCAGGTTCTGCTCGGGCAGGGCGTTGCGCCCGAACGCTATCATCCGATGGCTGATATTCTGGAAGAGGGAAAACTGCGGCAGTTTCTTTCCGACATAAAAATCCTCATCAATCGGACCGTTGACAGCATGCCGGCGCACGCGGCTTTCATTGAGCGACACTGCGCGGCGACAGAAAGAAGTTGACGGTCAGCCGCCCGCGCCGCGGATCGGACGACAAAAGTTCCGGCGTTTTGATCGCGCTGCAATGGAGCGCTTTGCCACGATAGATCAGCATGCGGTTCGGCGCCGCCTCGAACTCCGCCGTCTTCCTGAAAAACGGTTCGCCATCGCCGATATAGGCTGCGGGCGGCAAGCCTTTACCGCGAACATCCGCCTCGAGCGCCTCTTTGAACCGAGGAAAGCGCGACGCATTGACCGACTCAAAGCCGGTTGTGAGGTGACGATAAAAAGCAGTGCCGCCGAATTCAGGGCCGCAGAGGAAAAGCAGTGCGGCGAATCGTTCGTCCTCAACGCCGTCATAATGAGGGAACCGCTGAATCGGCGTAAGCCTTTCGGGCGGCGTCGTCGCCAGCGAATAATAACATTCAGTCGACCAGTCGGGCGCGGTGACGCCGAGTTCCGCGGTGAGAAGGCTCGCGATCGCGTGCCGCGCGCTTTCGCGGAATTCTTCATCCAGCGCTGACCTGACGCCCGGATAATAGGGTCCGAGCGGCCCGAAGGCGCGCGCCGCCGCATCTTCGAGAAGCGCATCGGGATCCTCAGCCGCGTCGTCAATGACGATAACCGGCTCGGCCTCCGCGCCATGCCGGCGCGTTTCAATATGCGCGGCCGACGACAATGCGAATTTCATGCAACGGCGCTTTCAAGAACATCCCGGTGCGGACGGAAGTTCAGCGCGCAGCGTTCGACGAACTCATCAATGACGCTGATGTCGAAACGCTGCTCGGCCGGCGCCGGGGCCCGCAATTTCTGCGGGAAATGGCCATAGCCGCCAAGCATCGCCTGCCACGACATGTCGGTGTAATATTGTGCAATCGACTGTTTGCGGATTTCCCCACGCATGTCGCCTCCGGAAAACCAGCAATCTAGAATCGACCGAAGGGAGTCTGACAGGGGTTCATTCGCTGCGTTCGCCCGCCAAAAGTCCGTGTCGGCGCGTCGGCTCATCCTATAGTGGCACACAATATAATCGCGCACGCCGTCGAAACGGGCGTTAATCGCCTTGTTGAAGGCCGCTTCATGCGTGTTCGTGAAGCCGCCTTTCTCGAAGTCGTCCATAAACGCCTCGACCGTCGCTTGAACAAGGTGAAGCGCTGTCGCTTCCAACGGTTCGATAAATCCTTGTGACAGGCCCACGGCGAGGCAATTTTTCGTCCAGTGCTTCTCGACGCGACCGATTTTCATTTTAAGGTGTCGCGCCGCGATCTCGTTTTCAAGAAGGCCGAGCGCCGCGCGAAGTTCCGTTTCCGCGTCGTCGGGCGTACAGAAATCGCTCGAGTAGACATAACCGTTGCCGCTGCGATTGGTCAGAGGAATGTCCCACCGCCAGCCGAATTTCATCGCTATTGACCGAGTTTGCGAATTGAGCCCAGACGCATCAGGCGGCGTCGGCATCACGACGGCGGAATCGTTGAAAAGATTTTCCTTATACGACTTGAACGGCGTCGCGAGCGCTTCTTGCAGAAGCAGGCCGCGGAACCCGGTCGAGTCAACGAAGAAATCCGCGTCCAGTTTTCGGCCGTCTTCAAGCGCCAATTGCTCAATAGCGCCCGATTGTCCGAACTCGGCGCCCGCGACCCTGCCCTTCAGATGATGGACGCCCTTCGACATTGCATGATCGCACAAGAACTGGCCGACGAGATGGGCGTCGAAATGATAGCCGTAGGCAAGTTCGAACGGGAAATTTTTGGCTGCGATCGGAGCCAGACGTTTTTCGGCGAGTTTGGCGGACAGGAAGAACCGGTCGGGGCTGGCGACGAGGTCGATGCCGCGCCGGCGAGCGTAACTGTTGTAATCAAAGGCTGGTGACGTGTGCGCGTCGATCACGGAAGGAAAGGGATGAAAATAAGATGCGCAGCCTGGCGCGTCCGACCAACCGTGAAAGCTGATGCCGTTCTTGTACGTCGCATTGCATTTCGGCATCCATTCGTCCTCGGCAACGCCGAGCTTCCCGAAAAACGCTTTTAACTGCGGGGTCGACCCTTCGCCGACGCCGATGATGCCGGTTTCCGGCGATTCAATGACGCTGACTGACACATCGGGCCAGCGCCGCGCCATCAGATTGGCCGCCATCCATCCGGCTGTTCCACCTCCGACGACGAGAATACGCAGGGGTTGTCCGGCTATTCGCGCCACAGTCTATTCTTTCGTGTAAACGCGATAACTCCACGGAGCCAGCTGCAATTCGCTCGCCGCATCGAACGTAATGTCGTCCCCGGAAAAGTAATCCACATATCTTCCGAAGTGACGCGCGTCCTTAAAAGATACAGTCTGTTCCGTCGGGGTGAAGTTGATCACGGTAAAGACGCCGTCTTCCTCGCCAAAACGTACGAAGCTTAAAACTTGTTTTGGCGCGCTATTGACGACGGACATCATCCGCGCGCCGGCTGCGCCATTCCACAAAGCTTTCGTCCCATGTTTTAGCGCAGCCAGCGTGCCGAACAATTCATTGTTCGGATGCGCCCGCCAGCCGATCGGATCTTTTTCGAAGAATTCCAGACGCTTGGGGTTACCCGCTTCCTGACCGTTGTAGATGAGCGGGATTCCTTCGCCGACAAACGTCAGGACAATCGCGGCGCCGAGCGCGTCGCCGTAAAGCTCGGTGTCCGTTCCGTGCCAGGAATTGTAATCGTGATTGCTGGTATACGCCATGCGATAGGCCTCGATCGGCCATGCGCTTTCGTTTGCAGAATAATAGCCGAAGAGCGCGTCGATATCCGCTGTCCCATTTGCGAGGGACTGCATCGCGCCGCTTAGCGACCAGGCGTAAGTCGCGTCGAATGCTTCGGCATGGACGTCGCGTCCTTCATACTCCGCAAGCATGAAAACCGGCCGGACGCTATCGAGCTCTTTGCGGACATTGGTCCAGAAATCGAGCGGAATATAGCCGGCGACATCGCAGCGAAATCCGTCAACGCCGACATTCTCAACCCAGTATTTCATCGCGCGCGTCATGTACTCACGCAATTCCGGCTGCGAATAATCAAGATCAATAATGTCGGACCAGTCCCACCAGGGCGTCGGGCGAAAGTCACCCTTCCAGCTGCGCTCGTACCAGTCGGGATGCTCCGTCACGAGCGGATTGTCCCAGGCGGTATGATTGGCGACCCAGTCGAGAATGACGCGCAATCCCTGGGCGTGCGCTGCGTCGATAAAAGATTTCAGATCGTCGAGTGTCCCGAACTCCGGATTGACGCCGTAATAATCCCTGACGGAATAGGGGCTGCCGAGCGTTCCCTTGCGGTTTTTTTCGCCGATCGGGTGGATGGGCATCAGCCAAACGATATCCGCGCCAAGGGCCTTTAGGCGCGGTAGCTGTTTTTCGGCCGCGGCAAACGTTCCTTCGGGCGTGAACTGACGTGTATTGAGCTGGTAAATAATCGCGTTGCGCGACCATTCCGGGTGGGCAAGCTTCACATAGGGCCGCGGCGTGTAGAGGGCCGCCGTTTCGCTGACAGGCGCCTCGTCAGCCGGCGTGGCCGGCTGCGTTGGTGACGCACACGAGGCAAGCATCGCCAGCGCTGTTCCGACTAGGCTAATTCGAAACATCGTGTCCCTCCGTCGCAGTCCTGAGGAGCGTAGCAGACGGAGCGAGGATTGCAAAAAGTTGCATTCACGGATCTTCTTTGCGGATTGAACTCCGTGGCATTAGCATTGCGGAAAAACGGTATAAAAAACACATATATTTGTCATGAGTGCGACCTCAGAATTGCTGCGCTGCAAAAAAGTCGTTAGAGATGAGCGAAAAGTTGCAAGAATTTACATAACAGTTTAAGGTCCGTTTTCTGTTTGGGATGGGGCTTACAAAACCGCCGCCGCGCAATTCCCGCCAGTCCCGTAATGCGTTTTATTGACAGATTAAGCGAGGCGCGTTGCCATGAAAAATCTGCTCGTCCAAATTGCGCGCGGCGGCGGCGCTGCGCTTGCCATGGCCGCTGGCGCCGTCGCGCAGGCGGCGCTTGAACTTTCCTCGCCAGGCGGTGAAATTGTTGTGACCGTCAGTGATGAAGGCGGGAGAGCTGCTTACGCTGTTTCCTTCGGCGGCGAACAGGTGATCGCGCCGTCACGGCTCGGCGTACGCTTCAAGGACAGCACCGGTTTCGACAGCGATCTTGCAATTGATGCAAGCGTGACGACCTCGCAAGACGAGAAATGGGAACAGCCCTGGGGCGAGCGGCGCATCGTCCGCGACAGGCACAACGAACTCTACGTCGAGTTTGCGCCTTCTGGCGGACATGACCGGCGAATGGGTGTCCGCTTTCGGGCCTTTGATGACGGCGTTGGTTTTCGCTATGAGTTTCCGCGCCAGAAGAAACTGAAATCCGACGCAATCGTCAATGAGCTGACGGAATTTGCGGTCGCGGATCAATCGACTGTCTGGTGGATTCCGGCGCGCTACTGGAACCGGTACGAATATCTCTATCGGGAAAGCAGGGCGACCGAGGAACTGACGTCTCATACGCCGATGACCCTGAAGACGCCGTCCGGCGTCTATCTCAGCATTCACGAGGCGGCGCTGGTCGACTATGCCGGAATGTCGCTGCGCCAGATACGGGCGGGCCGGTTCAAGGCGGACCTGTCGCCATGGTCGGACGGCACGCTCGTAAAATTCAAGACGCCGTTCGTCAGCCCGTGGCGCACGATCCAGATTTCGCCCGACGCCAAAGGGCTTTTGAATTCGAGCCTTATCCTCAATCTCAATCAGCCCAACAAACTCGGCGACGTGTCGTGGGTCGAGCCGGGGAAATATGTCGGCGTCTGGTGGGAAATGCATGTCCGCGATTCAAGCTGGGGCATGAACCCGCTGCATGGCGCCACCACCGCGAATGTAGAACGCTACATCGACTTTGCCGCCAAATATGGATTCAAAGGCGTTCTTGTCGAAGGCTGGAATGTCGGATGGGACGACGACTGGTTCGGCAACGGCAAAGTGTTCGACTTCACGAAAGCCTATCCGGACTTCGATCTCCCTCGACTTGCCGCGTATGCTCAAGAGAAAGGCGTCCGAATTATCGGTCATCATGAAACTGGCGGCGCCGCGACGCATTATGAGCGTCAGATGGAAGAGGCGTTCGCACTTTATGAAGATGCGGGCGTCAGGACCGTGAAAACCGGCTATGTCGCCGACGGCGGCGGCGTTCAGCGCCTCGATGAGGAGGGGATCGAACGGTTCGAATGGCATGACGGCCAGTTCATGGCGAACCATCACCTTAAAATTGTGAAAGCGGCGGCGAAGCACAAGATTGCGATCAACCCGCATGAGCCGATCAAGGATACCGGCCTGCGTCGGACCTATCCGAACTGGATCTCACGGGAAGGCGCCCGCGGCCAAGAGTACAACGCCTGGGGCCAGCCGCCCAATCCGCCGGAGCATGAGGCGATGATTGCGTTCACCCGGATGCTGTCGGGACCGATGGATTTTACGCCCGGCATATTTGATCTTGAACCGAATAAACGTGTCCCCGTGCGCGAGGACATGCCGCGTTCCGATCCAAAAATCCGGGTGGAAACAACGCTGGCGAAGCAGCTGGCGCTGTATGTCGTTCTTTATTCGCCGATCCAGATGGCGGCGGATTTTCCGGAGAACTATGAGAAGCGTCGCGACGCCTTCCAGTTTATTGTCGACGTGCCGACCGATTGGGAGGAAAGCGTCGGGCTGGCCGGAGACATCGGCGATTATGTCGTGATGGCGCGCAAGGAGCGCGGCGGCGAAGACTGGTATATCGGCGCCATTACGGATGAGACGGCCCGCGATATTTCGCTTCCCCTGGAGTTTCTTGACGAGGGAAAATCCTACGTCGCTGAAATCTATCGGGACGGCGAAAAAGCGGACTGGAAAACGCGCCCCTATGACATCGTTATCGAGAAGCGGAGCGCAGCGAAGACAGAAACGCTGCGGATCAGGCTCGCGCCAGGCGGCGGCGCGGCGGTGCGCTTGCGCGCAATCAGCGAATAGGGGCGGCAACCGATGTCGCTTGCGGCGATCGATATCGCCATTGTCATTGGCTACGCGCTTGCGCTGGTCGCCGTCGCAACGCTCGTTTCGCGGGAGAAAGCCGGCCACAAGAAAGATACCGCGGATTATTTCCTAGCGGGCAAGGCGTTGCCGTGGTGGGCGATCGGGGCGTCGCTGATCGCGGCGAACATTTCCGCCGAACAGATCATCGGCATGTCGGGGTCCGGATATGCGATCGGGTTGGCGATCGCTTCTTATGAATGGCTTGCGGCGATAACATTAATCATTGTCGGCAAGTTTTTCCTTCCAATCTTTCTGAAGCGCGGCATCTACACGATGCCGCAATTTCTTGAGCAGCGTTTCGGAACCGGCGTCAAATATGTGATGTCGGTATTTTGGCTTGGCATCTACACGCTTGTCAATCTGACCACGATCCTCTGGCTTGGCGCCACAGCCATCAACACGCTGACCGGCGCCGACATGATGATCGGCATGGTGGCGCTGGCGATCTTCGCCGCAGCCTATTCGCTCTATGGCGGGCTCAAGGCGGTTGCGCTTACGGACATCATCCAGGTCATTCTGCTGATTATCGGCGGCGCCCTGATTACCGGCGTAACCCTCGGACAAGTCGGCGATGGTTCGATGATAGCGGGCTTTGCCAGGTTGACGACGGAGTTCCCCGAGCGCTTTGACATGATCTTGTCGAAAGACAATCCACAATACAAAAATCTCCCCGGTTTAAGCGTCATTCTTGGCGGCATGTGGGTGATGCATTTCTCATACTGGGGCTTCAATCAATACATCATCCAGCGTGCGCTCGCCGCAAAAAGCGTGAAGGACGCGCAGACCGGGATCATGTTCGCGGCGGCGCTGAAAATCATGATGCCGTTTATCATCGTTTTGCCGGGCATCGCCGCCGTCGCTTTGGCGCCCGGCCTTGATAAGCCGGATCAGGCGTATCCTGAAATGTTGAAGCTCGTGCCCCCCGGCGTGCGCGGCGTCATCTTCGCCGCGCTTATCGCGGCGATCGTATCCTCACTTGGATCGATGATGAACTCAATCGCGACAATCTTCACGATGGATCTTTACCGCCCGATTTTAGGAGTGAATAAATCAGAACGACAACTCGTCGGCGTTGGGCGCGCGACGAGCGTGACGGCGCTTGTCATTGCGCTTTTTGCGGCTCGTCCTCTGCTTGCCGGGGCCGATCAGGTTTTTCAGATTATCCAGGAATATACCGGGTTCTTCACGCCTGGAATCGTTGCCATCTTCCTGCTCGGCATGTTCATCAAGCGCGCCACCGAAATCGGCGCGGTTGGCGCGGTGATCGGCTCCTTTGCGCTGTCGCTGGCGTTCAAGTTTTTTCTGCCGGCGATGCCGTTCATCGACCGCGTCGGGATTGTCTTCTTGTCGTGCCTTGCGATCGGCGTTGGTCTCTCCTATCTGCAGCGCCCGGCGGGCGCGCAGCAGGTTGTCGATCTCGGAGGCGTTTCGTTCAAAACCGGACGGGGGTTCAATATCGGCGCGGCGGCGATTGCTGCAATCCTGATTTTCCTTTACGCGATTTATTGGTGATCGAAGAGCGCGGGTATCGAGGGCCTAAAAACAAAATAATTAATGAAAACAATAGTTATGGTGCCCAGGGGGAGCGCTTTGTCAGGAAAAACAAGAGCCTATTGAAAGGTGGGACACCGATTATTTCCGTTGCCTATTCATGTTTTTCGGACCCGTGTCCCACCTCGAATTTGCCGCTATTTCGATTCTAGAAGCCGGATTTGAACAGGCTGCAATGCAAGCGCCGGGCGTCCAAACGATTCCTTCAGCTCAAATGGTGTTCCTATCCCTCCAAGAACACCCCGCGGCGCGCATGAATCGGACAGCGGCATCGCAACGCCGATCATGACGCCATTGATCATCCAAAGTCAAATTCGGCGCTTTCGCGCAGCTACCACATAGCTACCAAGAGGATTCCTAGTTCCGGACCAGTTCCGCCAATAATACTTCGGCGACAATTAAATTGCATTGCGCAATGTGTGCCGCGGCGCGGGGGATAATACCAACTTTCACTGATCAACATGCATTGGCCCAATCGCGGTTTTCCAATGGAGATGATGCGCCAGGGCTGCTCGACGAGTTTGTTCCATGCCTCGCAACAGAGGGCGACGATCTGGTCGTTGTTTTCGAAGACGCGATTTGAGAGCCAGTTGTCGCGCATGAACTGCCAGACGTTTTCGACCGGGTTCAGTTCTGGCGCGCGCGGCGGCAATGGCAGGATCGAGATGTTTTCCGGCAGCCGCAGTTTCGGCGTCAGATGCCAGCCCGCCTGATCGACGACGAGGACGGCGTGCGATCCCTTGTCGACGGCGGCGCTGATCTCGAGGAGATGCGCGTTCATCGCGTGCGTATCACACCACGGCAGGACGAGGCCCGCGCCCTTGCCTTTGGCCGGGCAGAGCGCCGAAGATATAGGCCCATTGCGTGCGCTGATCTTTCGGCGCGCGGGGCCTTGTTCCGCGCGGGGCCCAGCGGCGGGTGATCTTGTTCTTTTGTCCGACGCGCGCTTCATCCTGGAACCAGATCTCGATTTCTACACCGGGATTAAGGCTCGCCTTGATTTCCGCCACCTTGGCGGCGAAGTTTTTTTAAAGGCTTCGACGGCCAGCTCGTTCTGCGCGTAATGGCGGGGGCGCGCCGACAATTTGCGAAACCCCAGCGCCCGCATCTCGCGGCTCATCGTCGGCTCGCTCAAGGAGACGCCGAACTCATCGCTCAGCCATTGCATGAGGTCGATGAGCCGCCAGCGAACGACGCCGTGAACCGCCGGGATCGGGCCTTGCAGGGCGATCTCCTTCAAGCGCGAGCGCTGATCGTCGTTGAGCTTGGACGCGGCGCCCGGCGCCTTGCCGTCGATGAGGCCTCGGGACCGCGTTCTTTGAACCGCAACGCCCAGTCGCGAACCGTCTGCAAGGAGACATCCCCGATCTTCGCAGCCTCGCTCCGGGAGCCGTCGTCATAAATCGCCGCCAGCGCCAGCAATCGCCGCGCTTGCGAGCCGTCCTTCGACCGCCGCGCCAATCCCCGCAGCGCTTTCCCGACCAAATCGTCCCGAAGATCAATCGCGCGTCCCATGGCGTACCTCCATCATTCGCCACAACAGAATCAGCGTTCGGCGATAACTTGTGAAGGCGCCGTTTGCGAGCCTTTCATCGTCTTCAGCCCGGCGCAGATGATCGCGGCGATTTCAAACGGCGCCATCCGCGCCGCGCTGCCGGCCTTTGTCAGCCGGAACGCCGGCAAGCAATGGCGGAACTGGACGACGTGCGACCAGGTAACGATCGATCGTCGCAGCGATGCGCCTTCAATTCTGGCGTTCGACGCGTTCGTCGACAATCCGGACCGGCGTTGGGCCAATCCCTACCTCTTGGTCATGCACTCCAAGCTCCGCGCGATCGATCACGAACTTGCGTTAACTTTCACGAACTCGCAGCTTCATCGTGAAGCCGCCGCCGCGATGGCAAGCGGGTGCGCTCAATTGGTTGACGACGGGCGAGCAGAAAAATATTCTCGCGGCCCCCTTGCAGCGGCAGACGGCCTCGACTTTCATGCGGTTCACGACACGTGGGCTGGGTTGTCTCACACCAATCTCGATGCGATCGTTGACGCACTGCCCGACTCGCGGATCAGCGGCCGCGCCGCTGGCGCAATCGGCGATCCAACGCAAAGGAAGTCAGAAACAATATCGGCGCCGGCATCGCCGAACTGAAACGGATTGTTCCAGGCCGCGATTGCGCGCTCCTTGATATTCATGCTCCTCACGCGATCCGGGGACCTTACGTTCCTTGTCACCGAATTGGCCGACCGTTCACCAGCAAGCGTTGGCAATCGGTTCCGGAAAATGGTGCGACGAGGCGCGACTTCCGCAGTGCTCGGCGCATGGTCTCCGGAAGGACTCCGAATCACGGCTCGCCGAGCTCGGTTGCACCGAATTGGAGATCCTGTCCTACCGGCCATTCGACCTCCAAGAAGTCGAGCGCTAAACGCGCGCGGCCCGCCGACGCGTTCTCGCCAAGAGCGCGATGGCGAAATTCTCAAGCGGCCCAGACCCCGATCAAGAATATGATTTTCTGCATCGTTGAGACGCGTGGTCGCGTACAAATTCGGAACAAAAGTGTCCCACTTTTCCCAAACGGCGGAAAAAAAGTGGGGACACATTTTTCAGCTGATTCAATTCAGAAATGAGTCGAGTGGCGGCGGCCCAAGGGCGGAATCCGAATTAAGTATTAAGATGCTGATATTATTGCATTTCTTATCGGATCTCCGCCTGTATCAACAACTTCTTCGGGACAGACCATCTAACCTGCCACCGCAGCCTTCGCCCTGCCGAGAACCTTCGCCTTCAGCGCGTCTTCATTGCCGTGCAGGGTCATCAGCGAGTCCATTAATCCCTCGTCAGCGCTGGAGCATACGCCAAGAACTACCGCCTCGTCGCAGCCTTCCGAGGCGACATAGGCGTGGCCCATCTGGGAATCGATGTAGATCGATTCGCCCTTTGCGAGCGAAACCGGGTCATAGAACTCGGTATGAACTTCGATCGATCCCTCCAGGACGTAAATGTATTCCTCACCCGGATGACGAACGAGGTCGCCGAATTCCTCGGCGCTTTTCGCCCGGATCCGCGTCAGCACCGGGATCATCCGCTTCCGGCGAAGCTCTGTGCACAGATAATAGTAATCGTAGTTGGCGGTGTTCACTCTGACGGCGTGATCGACATGGCCGATGCTTCGCCGCGCGTTGATCATCGGCTCGGCGGCGCCGTCGGTTTCGACGAAAAGATCGGCCATGCGCATGCCGAGCCGCTGGCTCAACTGCAGCAATTTGTCATAGGTCAGGGTCAGGCGGTCATGCTCGACCTTCGAAAGGGTAGATACCGGAATGCCGCACCGGTCGCTCATTTCCTTGAGCGTCCAGCGGTTGCGCGTTCGCAACCCGCGCAAGAGCGTGCCGAGCGTGGGCTGGCCGATCTTCATTCGCAGTGCGTCTCCGGGCAAATTCGTCCAGATTGACTTCTTTCCAATTAGGATCAATATATCCCGAACAGGACAAAAGTCTCTGGGTCAGCAATTATAACAGGGATCGCGCGGAAAGCAAACGGCGCTGAGCGCGGGTTGGAAAGGGGAGCGGAATGCGGATTGCGTCTTTATTGGCTTCGATGCTTCTGTCAATTGCACAAGCAGCCGCCCAGGAAATACCGCCGCCCGACCCGATCCCCTCCCGCGATGGCGGTGACGCCGCAACGGTCCTGACGACATCCTCGCTGCAATCAAGCTCCGACCTGACTGCGGACGACGTTAACGCCTGGCTCGACGGATACATGCCTTACGCGCTGAAGACCGGCGACATCGCGGGCGCGGTCGTCGTCGTCGTCAAGGGCGGCGAGATTCTGACTCAGCGCGGCTACGGCTATTCGGATGTCGCTGAACGAAAACCGGTCGATCCGGCAACGACGCTCTTCAGGCCGGGGTCGGTCGCGAAACTCTTCACCTGGACGGCGGTGATGCAGCTTGTCGAACAGGGCAAGATCGATCTCGACGCCGACGTCAACATTTATCTCGACTTCAAAATTCCCGAGCGCGACGGCAAGCCGATCTCAATGCGCAATCTGCTGCAGCATACGCCCGGCTTTGAGGACCAAAGCAAAGACATCATGGCGTCCGACGGCGATGCGGTCCCGTCATACGAAGAAATTCTGAAACGCTGGACGCCCGCACGCATTTTTCCGCCCGGGGTCACGCCCGCTTATTCAAATTACGGCGCGTCGCTTGCCGGCTATATCGTCGAGCGCGTGTCGGGCGAGGCGTTTGACGACTACCTCGATCGTCACATCTTTGCGCCGCTCGCCATGGAGCATTCGACGTTCCGCCAGCCGCTGCCGGCGGCTCTCGAGGCTTTGATGTCCAAAGGATACGACGTCGCCTCGAACGAGCCGAAGGGATTTGAGTTCGTCGGGCCGGCGCCCGCGGGGTCGCTGTCGTCGACCGGCGAAGACATGGCGCGCTTCATGATCGCCCATCTCCAGAAGGGCGAATACGATGGAAATCGCATCCTCGAAGGGGCGACGGCGGAAGAGATGCACGATTCCCCGTTGACGATCCTGCCGCCGCTCAACCGCATGCAGCTTGGTTTTTTTGAAACCAACGTCAACGGCCGCAAGGTCATCGCGCATCTGGGCGACACGCAGTGGTTTCATTCATCGCTGCATCTTTTCATCGAGGAGAATGTCGGATTCTTTGTCTCCTTCAACAGCCTCGGCAAGGGCGCCGCCGCCGGAGGGCTGCGCGGCGCGCTGTTTACCGATTTTGCCGAACGCTATTTCCCGGCGCTGCAATCGGACGATAATAGCGGCGCGCGCATCGACGCCGAGACCTCGGCTGAGCATGCGCGGCTGATGGCCGGCAACTGGATCGTGTCGCGCCGGTCGGCGACAAATTTCATGAGCGCTGCGGCTTTTTTGGGCCAGATGAAGATTTCTGTCGGACCGGAAGGCTCTCTCAAAATTCCGCTGCCGGGCCTCAACGGGCAGCCGCAGGAATGGGTCGAAACTGCGCCTTTCGTCTGGCGCGAGGTCGGCGGCCACGAAAGGCTCGCCGCCAAGGTCGAAGATGGCGAAGTCGTCCGCTGGAGCATCGACGGCGTCTCGCCTTTCATGGTGTTCGACCGCGCGCCCTGGTATGCAAATGGCGCCTTGCTGCTTCCGATGTTCGGCGTCGCGATCGCCGTGCTGGCGATCAGTGTTGTGCTCTGGCCGGTCGGCGCGATCGTCCGCTGGCGCTATCGCGCGGCCTCTGGCCTTGATGCGCGGGCGCGGCGCGCGCGCCGCATCAGCCGGATCGCCGCGATTGCAATTCTCGGCGCAATCGCAGGCTGGGTAATGCTCTTTGTCATGATTTCGACGGATCTCAGCCATCTCAGCGCGAGCACGGATCTGTTGCTCCGTGCGCTGCAGATATTGGGCGCTGTGGCCTTTATCGGCGGATTTCTGCTGACGTCCTGGAATCTTTTTGTCGTGTGGTCGAAACGGCCGGGCTGGTTCGCCCGGCTGTGGAGCGTCGTGCTCTTTGCGTCGGCGGCCGCGATCTTGTGGGTCGCCTTCGTGGCAAAATTCATCAGCTTCGGGGTGAACTACTGATGGACTGGCCAACGGGGAGAGTCTCGGCCAATTGCCGCCGGCGAAGGTTCGGCGACAAGCAAAGAGGGCGCTTGTGCGATCGATCCTTTCACTGACCATCGCAATGACGGCAATGGCCGCCGCGCCCCTCGCCGCGCAAGTGACCGCGCCGCTCGCAACGCCGGCCCCGATGGCTGTCGAGGCGCAATCGCGATCGGCGACGCCGCTGACCGCCGCCGACCTTGACGCCTGGCTCGACGGCTACATGCCGTATGCGCTGAAGACCGGCGATATCGCCGGCGCGCAACTTGTCGTCGTAAAGGACGGGGCAGTCTTGACCTCGCGGGGCTTTGGGTATTCGGACGCGGAAGCGCGCGAGCCTGTCGATCCGGCGATGACGCTGTTCCGGCTTGGCTCGGTTGGCAAATTGTTCACCTGGACCGCGGTGATGCAGCAGGTTGAGCAGGGCAAGATCGACCTCGACGCCGACATCAACGCCTATCTCGATTTCAAGATTCCCGAACGCGACGGCAAGCCTGTCACGATGCGAAATCTGATGCAGCACACGCCGGGCTTTGAAGAATCGTTCCGGAATGGCGGGACGACCAATCCCGAAGCGGCGATTTCGACGGAACAATGGCTGAAGGACTGGACGCCCAAACGCGTCTTCGAGGCCGGCGTGACGCCCGCCTATTCGAACTACGGCGCCTCGCTCGCCGGCTACATCGTCGAGCGCGTTTCCGGCGAGCCGTTCGATGATTATCTGGAGCGCCACATTTTCGGGCCGCTCGAAATGCGGCGATCGACCTTCCGCCAGCCGCTGCCGGATGATCTGGCGCCGTCGATGTCGAAGGGCTACGCGCTCGCTTCCGGCGATCCGAAAGACTTCGAGATATTCAATATGGCGCCGGCCGGCTCGATGTCATCGACCGCCGACGACATGGCGAAATTCATGATCGCGTTTCTGCAGGATGGCGAGTTCAACGGCAAGCGCATACTTCGCCCGGAAACGGTCGAGATGATGCACAACAGCCCGTTGACATTGCTGCCGCCGCTCAACCGGATGGAGCTCGGGTTTTTCGAAACCGGCATCAACGGCCGCAAGATCACCGGGCATCACGGTGACACGCAGCTTTTTCACACCTCGCTGCATCTCCTCAGAGACGAGGGCGTCGGCTTTTATGTCTCCTTCAACAGCACGGGCAAGGCCGGCGTCTCCGGCGACCTCCGCACCGCGCTGTTCGACGATTTTGCCGATCGCTATTTTCCAGGCGAAGGCGTTGACGGCCGCGTCGACGCCGGGACGGCGGCTGAACATGCGAAGATGATGGCGGGGAATTGGGTGCTGTCGCGGGGCTCGGCGTCGAACTTCATGAACGTGATTGAACTGTTTAGCCAGTTCACGATCAGCGTCGGGCCAGAGGGCGAACTTGTCGTGCCCTACCTCGGTCTGAACGGCAAGCCGCGCGACTGGGTCGAGATCGCGCCATTCGTCTGGCGCGATGTTGGCGGTCATCAGCGTCTCGCCGCGCAGGTCGAGGGTGGCAAGCCCGTGCGCTTCAGTTTCGATCTGGTATCCCCGTTCATGGTGTGGGACCGCGCGCCCTGGTACAAGAACACCGCAATCCTGCTGCCGCTGTTCGGCGCGAGCCTTGCAGCGCTGGCGCTCACCCTCATTCTATGGCCGGTCGTCGCAATCGTCCGCTGGCGTCATAAATCAAGCCTTGCGCTCGAGCCGCGTGCGCTTGGCGCCTATCGTCGTAGCCGGCTCGCGGCGCTCGCAATCATCCTCGGCATGGCAGGCTGGGTCGGCGCGCTCGCCGTGCTGACGCTCGACAGCGACGCCGCGAGTTCAGCCTCCGATCCGATGTTCTGGTTTGTCCAGATCTTCGGCGCTGTCGCCTTCATCGGCGGCGCTTTGCTGTTGCTGCGAAGTCTGCAAGTCGTGTGGACGGGCAAACGGAGCTGGTTTGCGAAGCTGTGGAGCCTCGTGCTGGCGGCGTCCGCGCTCTCCGTTCTCTATGTGGCGTTCGCCTTCAAGCTGATCGGTTTCGGGGTGAATTATTGATGACCCGCCTTTCGATGACGGCGGCGGTCGAACGCTACCCGCTTGCCGCGCCTTTCCGCATCTCCGGCCTTGTGTTCGAGCGGCAGGACGTCGTCGTCGTGACGCTGAGCGACGGCGTCCACCAGGGACGCGGCGAGGCGGCAGGCGTCTACTATCTGGGCGAGGGAACGCCGGAGATGATCGCGGCGCTCGACTCCGTTCGCGCGGAAATCGAGGCGGGCGTTGATCGCGCGGCGCTGCAACGCCTCTTGCCGCCGGGCGGCGCGCGCAATGCGCTGGATTGCGCCTTGTGGGAGCTTGACGCGGCGCGCGCCGGCAAACCGGTTTGGGAACTGGCGGGTCTTGTTGCGCCGAAGGCCTTGTTGACGACATTTACGGTGGGCGCTGACGATCCCGACCGGATGGCGCAAGGCGCGCGCAGGTTTGCACAGGCGCGTTCGATAAAACTGAAACTTACCGGCGAGCTTGATCTTGACATTGAGCGCGTGCAGGCGGTGCGCGCAGCGCGCCCCGATGTGTGGATCGGCGCCGACGCCAATCAGGGTTTTGCCGTCTCCGATCTTGAGGCGCTCATCCGCGCATTGGTCGTCTCCGGCGTTTCCTTGCTCGAACAGCCGCTGGCGCGCGGACGCGAGGCCGATCTTGAAGGATTGAAATCGCCGATCCCGATCGCCGCCGACGAAAGCGTCCTGTCGCTGGCTGACATAGCAGGGCTGGTCGGGCGTTTTGCTGTCGTCAACATCAAGCTCGACAAATGCGGGGGTCTGACCGAAGGGCTGGCGATGGCGGCGGAAGCGCGGCGCCTCGGACTCGGCGTCATGGTCGGCAACATGGTCGGCACCAGCCTCGCGATGGCGCCGGCGTTTGTGCTCGGCCAATTGTGCGACGTCGTTGACCTTGATGGACCGATTTTCCTCGCCAGGGACCGCTCTCCCGGCGTCACCTACGCCGACGGCGCGGTCTCTTGCGGCGAGGACGTCTGGGGAACGCCGAGATCCGCCGCGGCATGACCGCGCCGCCGGAAACGACCTGGTTCGGCCATCCGCGCGGGCTGACGATTCTTTTTCTGACCGAGATGTGGGAGAAATTCTCCTACTACGGCATGCGCGCATTGCTGGTCTATTACATGACCAAGCAATTGCTGATCGGTCAGGAAAAAGCCTCCTACATCTACGGCGCCTACACCGCCTTTGCCTATTTCACGCCGATCTTCGGCGGCGCGATCGCCGATCGCTGGCTTGGCAAACGACGCGCGGTGATCATCGGCGGCAGCGTGATGGCCGCCGGCCATTTCATGATGACATTCGAGCCGCTGTTTTATCCGGCGCTGGCGACAATCGCGTTCGGCAACGGCCTGTTCCTGCCGAGCCTGCCGAGCCAGATCAACGACCTTTATCCGGCGACGGATCGCCGGCGCGGCTCGGCGTATAATGTCTATTATGTCGGCATCAATGTCGGCGGATTTCTGGCGCCGCTTGTCTGCGGCACGCTCGGGGAACTCTACGGCTGGCATTGGGGGTTCGGCGCGGCCGGTATCGGGATGATCGCGGGACTCGCAATCTATATTTTCGGCGGCAGATATCTGCCCGACGCGGCGCGTCGCCAGCCGATGGCGCGCCGCCCCGCAATGGCGCCCGCAAATTATCGCTCGACCTTTTTTGTCCTCATCGGCGTCGGCCTTGCGGTGACGGTCTTTCGCGGCGCCTACGAACAGGTCGGCAACACGGTCGCCTTGTGGGCGGACGTCGGCGTCGACCGGGCGGCGGGAGCGATGACGATCCCGATGACGTGGTTCCAGTCGCTGAACCCGCTCTTCGTCGTCATGATGACGCCGCTGCTGCTCGCCCATTGGCGGCGGCGGTCGGACAGGGGGCGCGAGCAGTCTTCGGCGCAAAAGATGGCGATCGGCGCGGCGATCGTCGCCGGCGCCTATCTGCTGCTGGCGGCGGCGTCGTATATTTCCGGCGATGGCGGCCGTTCACACTGGCTGTGGCTCGCCGCGTTCTTTGCGATCCTCACCTTGGGCGAACTCTATATTCTGCCGACGGGGCTTGGCCTCTTCGCGCGCCTCGCCCCGGTCGGGTTCGGCGCAACGACGGTCGCCGCCTGGTTCTTGGCGATCTTTACCGGCAGCCTGACCGCCGGCGCCGTCGGCGCGTTGTGGAGCGATCTCAGTCATGCCGCGTACTTCGCCGTCCTCGCGGCGATTTCAATCGTCGCGGCCGGATTGCTTCTCGCACTCGACCCGTCCTCGCGGCGCGTCGAGGCGGCGCGAGCCAAAGAAACCGAGGGAATGATATGAAAAATGTCGTCATCGCGGCGTTCCTCCTCGCCACGTCGCTTCTTGCAACCGCCAAGGCGCAGACCGAGGGCGCAGCGCCGGAGGCCAGTCCGGCGAAGCAATCCTATATCCACGCGGGCCGTCTGCTCGCCGATCCGGCGACGGGCCGTGTCAATAGCGAAAAGACAGTCGTGATCGCCGAAGGAAGGGTCGTCGAAATCCGCGACGGCTATGTCGGCGAGGGCGAGATCATCGATCTCAAAGACAGCTTCGTTCTGCCGGGACTGATCGACGCGCACGTGCACCTCCTGTTTGAAAACGGCCCCGCCGCCGAACTCGAGGCGCTGAAGAAGACCAGCGCCGATCTCGTCATCGATGGCGTCGTCAATGCGCGGCGGACGCTGGACGCCGGATTTACGACCGTTATTGATCTCGGCGATGACAGCGACGCGATCTACGCGCTCCGCGACGGCGTCGCCGCGGGCCATATCGTTGGCCCACGGATTATCGCTGCCGGCATCGTCGGCGCCCATGGGGGCCACGCCGACATCCACGGCTATCGCCCCGATATTGGCGCTCTCTTCAAGCATCCGGGCCTTTGTTCCGGCGCCGACGATTGCGCCCGCGCGACGCGCCAGGCGATCCAGCGCGGCGCCGACATCATCAAGACGGCCTCGACCGGCGGCGTCATGTCCAACACTGCGGCGGGCCTCGGCCAGCAGATGAGCGATGAAGAGCTTGCGGCGATCGTGACGACGGCGCACCGGCTAGGGCGACAGGTCGCCTGCCATGCGCACGGCGCGGACGGAGTCAATGCGGCGCTGCGGGCGGGCGTCGATTCGATCGAGCATGGAACATTTCTCGACGCCTTGTCGATCAAGCTCATGAAAGAGAGCGGCGCCTATCTCGTGCCGACCCTCCTTGCCGGCGACACCGTGCGCCAGCAGGCCGAGACCGCCGAATGGATGCCGCAAGCGGTCCGCGACAAAGCGCGCGATGTCGGGCCCAGAATGATCGCCGCCGCCAGGCGCGCAAGAGAAGGCGGCGTCAAAGTCGCGTTCGGGACAGACTCTGCCGTATCAAAGCACGGCGACAACGCCCGCGAGTTTGCGCTGATGGTGACAGCAGGGTTCAGCCCGCTCGACGCAATTCGCTCGGCGACCGTGTGGGGCGCGGCGCATATTCGCCTCGAAGGCGAAATCGGCAGCATCGCGGCGGGCAAGGCGGCGGACATCATCGCCGTCAAAGGCGACCCGCTCGTCGATATCCGCGTGCTCGAACAGGTCGGATTTGTCATGCGGAGCGGCGAAATCGCGCGGCGCTAGCACCGGCCGACCAGGATACAGCCCGCGATTTTGGTTGACTTTTCTCTGATCAGGACCGTATAGTCCTAAATTGGCTATTATTGTCTGGAAGGGCGCATGAGTCGCTGGCCGGTACCCGATCGCCGCAATCTGTTCAAAGGCGTCGCCGCCGGGGCGGTCGTCATGGCGGGCTTCGTTTTTCCGGCGGCCGGCATTCGCGCGGCGGCGCAAGGCAAAACTTATTCTCCGCGGGCCGTGGCGCTGGTCGAGAAATCGCTCGTCATCGACATGCTGGCGCCGCTGCGCCTCAACCTGACGCCGGAGGCATACACAAAGCCGCTGACGCGTGAGGAAATCGCCGACTTTCGCGCCTCCGGCGTCACTGGTTTCCACAGCGCGTTCGGCATCGGCGGACCGACCGCGCGCGAAGACGGGCTCAGCCTCCTTGCCGCGTGGCAGGGGTTTGTCGGCAGGCATTCCGATCTCTTTCTTCTGGTCGATAGCGTCGCCGATCTCGACCGCGCGAAAAGCGAAAACAAGATCGCGATGATCAGCGGTATTCAGAACGCGGATCAGTTTGCCGACGCCGATGATGTCGAGTTTTTCCACGGGCTGGGTCTCAGGTGTGCGCAGCTCACTTACAACAGCCAGAATCTCTTGGGGTCCGGGGCGACGGACCGGGTCGATGGCGGGCTGTCGGATTACGGCGCCGAGATCGTTGCCGCGATGAACAAGGCCGGAATGCTGGTCGATGTCTCCCATAGCGGCGACAAGACGACCCTCGACGCCATCGCCGCCTCGGCGGGACCGATCGCGATCACCCATTCAAATTGCCGCGCCATCGTCAATCATCCGCGCGCCAAGACCAATGAAGCGATCAGGGCGCTCGCGAAAAAGGGCGGCGTGATGGGCGTCACCGGCGTCCGCAATTTTGTGCGCGACCGGGAACCGACGACGGTCGCGCATATTGTCGATCATATCGACCATATCGTGAAGCTCGTCGGCGTCGAGCATGTCGGCATCGGATCGGATTCCGACCTTTACGGCTACGACGACATGCCGGCCGATCAATATGAAGCGCTGAAGCAAAGCTACAAGGCGAGCTACGCCTTCCGCGATAAAATCGACGTCGACGGCTTCGATCATCCGCTGAGGATTTTCGATCTGACCGATGAGCTGATCCGGCGCAAATATTCCGATGCGAACATCGCGCTGGTTCTCGGCGGCAATTTCCGCCGGCTGCTCGGTGAAACATGGAAACGAACAACAAAGGCGGTTCCGCAACTGGACGCCACAACGGGAGGGGCCAAACAATGACCATCAAGAAAATGTCAAAGCGCGCCGCGCTGATGGCGTCGGCGGGATTTTGGGTCGCCTTTAGCGGCATAGCGTGGGCGCAGGACGCATCACCGACGGAAGCAGACGACGAAGTCATCGTCACCGCGCAAAAGCGTGAGCAAAGCCTGATCGAGGTCCCTTTGTCGGTGACAGTCCTCGACGGCGGCAATCTCGAGCTTCAGCAGGCCGATACTTTCCTCGATTATATCGGCCAGGTTCCAGGCCTCAGCATTGAACAAGCGACGCCCGGCGCGTCGCGTCTCATCTTGCGGGGCGTCAACACCGGGTCGATTGGTTCGACCTTGGGGATTTATGTCGATGAAACGCCGTTCGGGTCGAGCACCAGCCTCGGCAACGCCGCGATCCTCGCCGGCGACTTCGACACCTTCGATCTCGAACGGGTCGAGGTCTTGCGCGGGCCCCAAGGGACGCTTTACGGCGCGAACTCGCTCGGCGGCGTCCTGAAATTCGTCACGCAAGCCCCAAAACTCGGCGTTTATGAAGCGCGCGCCCAAATCGGCGCCGAATCGGTTAAGGGAGGCGACGATTTCGGCTATAACGCCAACGCCGTCGTCAACCTGCCGCTCGGCGACACGATCGCCGTGCGCGCCAGCGGATTTTACCGCGAGAACGACGGCTTCATCGACGCCACCGGCAGACCCGCCGAGGACATCAATGGCTCGGAAAGCTATGGCGGCCGGGCGTCCGCGCTGTTCGAGCCGACCGAAGCGCTATCAGTCCGGCTGACCGGAATTTACCAGAAGATCGCGGCCAACACTGGAACGCTGTTCGATGCCGATCCCCTCACGCTGGAACCACTCGCCAACGATCCTTTCACCATGGCGCCGCTGAATGGCCAACTGACCTTCGCGCAGTTCTTTCCCGATTCGAGCGATGTCGAATACAAGCTCTACAACGGCACCGGCGATTGGGATTTAGGTTTCGCCAGCCTTACCTCCGCGACCAGCTATGGCGTCCTTCAGCAGGACATCGTCGCCGATGCCTCGTCAATCCTCACCGGCCTTGTAACGTTCCTTTACCAAACCTTTGGGGACCCCCTGACGCCGCCGCTCGGCATCTTTGCCGACCAGAGCATTAGGCAGAAGAAGTTCACCCAGGAATTGCGGCTCGCGTCGCCAACGTCCGACACGTTCGAATGGCTGATCGGCGGCTATTTTACGCGCGAGACCGTCGCCCTCGCTCAGGACGCGCTTCCGTTTAACCTTGCGACGTTGGCGCTGACCAATCCGGCGCTCCTCGGGTTTGACGATTTCCAGACGGCGGCGCTCGATTCGAAATACAAGGAATATGCGGGATTCGCGAACGCCACCTGGCACATCTTGCCGCGGCTCGATCTTTCGGCCGGCGGCCGCTACAGCCACAACGACCAGAGTTCCGCCCAATTTCTCAATGGCGCGATCTTTCTCCTCTCGGGCGTGCCGGCGCCGATCGCGATCACGGGTGAATCGTCGGAAAACGTGTTCACCTGGTCGGTGTCGCCGCGCTTTGAACTGAGCGACAATGCGTCGATCTATGCGCGCGTCGCCAAAGGCTATCGACCGGGTGGTCCGAATGTGGTGCCGCCGGGCGCGGCGCCCGACTTTCCATTCGAATTCGACGCCGACACGCTAATCAGCTATGAGGCGGGCGTGAAGGCCCAAACCGCCGACGGCGTCTTCGCGATCGACGCTGCGGGCTATTATCTCGACTGGAAAGACATTCTCGTCTTCGCGCAATTTCCGAGCGCCGTCGGACCGATTGGCGGCAACGACAACGGCCCCGGCGCGAAAAGCATCGGCGCCGAGGTGACGGTCTCCTTGCGACCGGTGGAAGGGTTGAGCGTTGTCGCCAACGGCGCGTACAACGATGCCGAGCTGACCGCCGACACATCGGCGTTGGTTGGCGGTCTCGACGGCGACCAACTGCCGTTCGCGCCAAAATGGTCCGGCAACATCAGCGCCGATTATGAATGGACCCTTTCGGGCGACGCGACGGTCTTTGTCGGGGGCAATCTGCGGTTGGTCGGCGACCAGTCGGCCGATTTCGACCGGCTTACCGCGCCTTTTGCCGGTCTGAGACTGGGCTTGCCAAGCTATGAAGTCGTCGACCTGCGGACCGGCGTCACATTCGGCAATCTGTCGGTGACGGGGTATGTCCGGAACCTCACCGATTCCGGCGGCCTCACTTCCGTCGGCGGCTTCGGTGGGAGACCCGGCACGGCCGTCGTGGCCTCGCCGATCCGTCCGCGGACTTATGGCGTAACGATAGGCGCGTCGTTCTGAGCGATTCAGGGACAGGGCGCGGGGCAAGACAATCGGCGCCGCGCCCGCGCCGCGAGGGAACGCCAAAGTGCACAATCTGTCGTTAGCCGATCTGGAACAGGAAAGCGCCGAGGGATCGGCGCTTGTTCTTCCCCGGCCCTATCTTCTGTTTCTCGGAGACGCGACGGACGCCGCCTACGCCAAGACCGCGTTCGGGCTTCGCGACTGGGCGCCCGAAAATTGCGTCGGCGAATTCGCCTGCGCCGGCGACAGGATCAGTCTCGGCCTGCCGTTCCTGACGCCGGCGGAGGCGCGCGGCCTCGGCGCGCGCGCCATGGTCATCGGCGTCGCCAATACCGGCGGCGTCATTCTGGAAGCTTGGGTTCCCCTGCTGCTTGAGGCGCTGGCCGCCGGTCTCGATCTCGTCAGCGGCATGCACGACCGGCTGGAAAGCGTGCCCGCGCTCAAGGAAACCGCCAAGAAATATGGACGGCGCCTGATCGATATCAGGACGCCCCCGGCATCAATCCCGATTGCAACCGGCCGCAAGCGCCTGGGCAAACGATTGCTCACCGTCGGCACCGACTGTGCGCTTGGGAAAAAATACACGGCGCTGGCGCTGGCGCGGGCTTTCAAGGCGCGCGGCCTCGACGCCGATTTTCGCGCGACCGGCCAGACCGGCATTCTGATCGCCGGCAGCGGCATACCGATCGACGCGGTGGTCTCCGATTTCGTCGCCGGCGCCGCCGAGATTTTGAGCCCGGACGCCGCGCCCGGTCACTGGGACGTAATCGAAGGCCAAGGTTCGGTGTTTCACCCGGCCTATGCGGGGGTCGCTCTCGGCCTGCTGCACGGAAGCCAGCCCGACGTCATTGTCGTCTGTCACGATCCTTGGCGCAAATACGTGCTCGGCCATCCGGATTACAAGATCGTCAGCCTCGAAGAGACGATCGACCTCACCTTGCGGCTTGGAAAACGCACCAATCCGGCGATCCGCTGCGGCGGCGTCAGCCTCAACACGTCGAGCCTCGACGAAGCCGCGGCGCGCCGGCTGATCGCGAACGAGGCGGCCCGGCTGAACCTCCCGGTCGCCGATCCGATCAGGGGCGGCCCGGAATTTGAATTGTTGGTGGACGGATGTATCGGCTGACGACTTTGCTGGCCGGTCTCGCGTTCATGCTGGCGGCGCCGGCGTTGGGCGCCGGGCCCGCGGATACATTGAAAGCGGAAATCGAACGGATCGCGGCGCCGGTCGGCGGCGTTGTCGGCGTCGCCGCCGGGCGGCTTGACGGCAACGGGCCGCGGATTTCGGTCAACGCCGAAACGCCGTTCCCGATGGCGAGCACGTTCAAGATCGCGGTCGCCGGAAAAATTCTCGCGCTGGTCGACAGCGGCGAGATCAGCCTCGATCAGATGGTGAATGTCGATCCCGACCTCCACGTTGAATCGGAAGTGATCGCCGACCGCTTCATCCATCCGGGCGTCAGCCTCTCGGTGCACAATCTGCTCGAACTGATGATAACGCAAAGCGACAACACCGCGACCGATGTGCTGACGGCGCTCGCCGGCGGGCCGGACGCGGTGACGGCGTGGGTTCGCGGCGAGGGCGTCGAGGGCTTGCGCGTCGATCGCGACACCGGCGGCCTCTTGCGTGATTTTTACGGACTGCCGGCGGGGGCCTTTCCGGATGCGCTTGCGGAGGCGTACGCGGCCAACCCGGATATCGTGGAAAAGAGCGATAAGCCCGATCCGGCTTTCGACAAGGATCCGCGCGACACCTCTACGCCGGCGGCGATGGCGCATCTCCTTGACCGCATCTTCAGCGGCGACGCGCTGGCAACAGAAACGACGCGGGAACTGATTGCGATGATGGAACGCAACCGCACCGGGGACGGACGGATCAGGGCAAGGCTGCCGCCAGCGACAAAAGTCGCCGACAAAACCGGCACCGTCGGCGGGTCGCTCAACGATGTCGGCGTGATCACGCTTCCAGGGGGCGCAGGCGACATCGTCGTTGCGATTTTCATCAAGGAGAGCGCAGTTCCCTTTGCTGCGCGCGAAGCGGCGATCGCCGACATCGCGCGCGCGATTTACGATTTTTATCTGTTCGGCGCCAGGCGATGACAGGTCGATTATGATGAAACGCGTAATCTTCATGCTGGCGCTAGTTTGCGGCTCGCCGCTGAATGCGGCGCCTCCAGCAGAGTTCGACGCTCGCGTCGAAGCGTTTCGCGAGGACGTGGGCGTTCCCGGCGTATCGATCGCGATTGTCGAAAAGGGCGCAGTCACCCTCGCCAGGGGCTATGGCGTGAAGCGCCTCGGTTCGCCCGATCCCGCCGGCCCCGATACGCTTTTTTCAACCGGCTCGACCGGCAAGGCGGTCACGGTCGCCGCGCTGGCGATCCTCGTCGACGAGGGAAAGATCGGCTGGGACGACAAGGTCATCGATCATCTGAGCTGGTTCCGGATGTACGATCCGTGGGTCACGCGCGAGATAACGATCCGCGACCTCCTGGTTCACCGCAGCGGTCTCGGGCTTGGCGCGGGCGATCTGCTGTTCGTTCCCGACGCCAAAGCGTCTCGCGCGGAAAGTGTGCGGCGGCTGCGCTCGATCAAGCCGGCGACCAGTTTTCGCAGCGGCTATGCCTATGACAACGTCCTCTACATGGTGGCCGGCCAGCTGATCGAGGAGGTGACCGGCAAGACGTGGGAGCACTATGTCGCCGACCGTGTGCTCAAGCCCGCCGGCATGCTGAATTCGACGACCGATGACGACATCCGCTTCACCAGAGCCGATCGCGCGCAGCCGCACGCACGGATGAATGGCGGATTTCGCGGCGTCGGCGATCAGGAGTTGCTGAACGAACGCGACGGCCTCGGCCGCAACGCCGCCCCGGCCGGCGGCCTTGCGGTCAGCGCCAACGACATGGCGCGCTGGCTTCTTGTCCAGCTCGCGCGCGGCAAACTTCCCGGCAGCGAAGAACGGCTGTTCAGCGAGGCCGCATCGACGGAGATGTGGACCCCCGTCGTCATTCAGCCGGTCGATCAGTTGCCGGCAGCGCTCGCCGACGCCGTGCCCGATTTTTATACCTATGCGCTCGGCTGGGACGTCCAAGACTACAAGGGCGCGAAGATCATCTGGCATGGCGGCGCTGTCTTCGGTTTCAAGGCCGCCGTCGTGCTTATTCCCGATCGCGATGTCGGGTTCTCGATTGTCATCAATTCCGAAGACGGCGAACTTACTTACGGCGTCATGTATGAACTGCTCGACCATTACCTTGGCGAGCCCAAGGGCGACTGGCCCGCGGCCTGGAAAAACTATAAAGCGCAACGCGTCGCCGAAGCCAACGAAGCGCTGAAGGTCCAGACCGGCAAACCGGCGGGTGTGGGTCCGTCGCTTGCGCTTTCGGGCTATGCCGGAAATTACGCCGACCCGTGGTACGGGCCGATCGTCATCACCGAGAGAAAGGGCAAGCTCGCCATTGATTTCATGCACACGCCGGGAATGAAAGGCAGCCTCGATCACTGGCAATATGAAACTTTCCAGACCCGCTTCGCCGACAAGACGATCGAACCCGCTTACGTCACGTTCGTGCTCGACGCCGACGGAAAGGTCGAGCGGATCACGATGAAGCCGGTCTCGCCGGCGGCCGACTTCAGCTACGATTATCAGGACCTTGTGTTCACCCCGGTCAAGGGACCGCAATGACCGGTCTCGCGGTCGCATTCTTTTCCGCCGCCGGCGCTGCGGCGATCCTCGTCCATCTCTTCGAGCGGCTGCGGTGACAGCCAGCACGTCATTTTTCCAGCGCTTCCTGCTGCCCGGTCTCGTCTTCAAGGCGGTCGTCATCGGCGGCGGCTACGCCACCGGGCGCGAACTCGTCGAGTTTTTCTTGCCGGCGGGCCCCGCGGGCGGCGTATTGGGAATGTTGCTCGCGATGGCGATCTGGAGCGCGGTGTGCGCCGTCGGCTTCGCGTTCGCGCATTCGCTTTCGGTCCACGACTACCGCGGTTTTTTCAGGTCGCTCCTCGGGCCGTTCTGGCGGCTGTTCGAGGTTGCGTATCTGTTGTTCCTTGTGCTGATACTCGCCGTCGTCTCGGCGGCGGCGGGCGCGATCGGCGCCGCCCTCTTCGGCTGGCCGGTCGTCGCCGGCACGCTGATCCTGATGGCCGCGGTCGCCGGTGTTGCAAGCTTTGGCAATGCCGGCGTCGAACGCGTGTTTCCCTACACGTCGGCGCTCATCTATATCGTATATGCGTTGTTTCTGGCGCTGGCGCTGACCAACTTCGGCGACCGCATTCCCTCAAGGCTTGCGCTCGACGTTCCGATCGGCGGCTGGGCGACCGGCGGCGTCGTCTACGCCAGTTACAATGTTGTCGCGATGATCGCGGTTCTGCCTTTTGTGCGCCATCTGACCAGCCGCCGCGACGCCTTGATCGCGGGCGCGCTATCGGGGCCTTTGGCCATGCTCCCGGCGCTGATGTTCTTTCTGTGCATGATCGCCTTCTATCCCGAGATCGGCGCCGAGACGCTGCCATCCGATTTTCTGCTCCAGCGCATGAACGCGCCGTGGTTTCACATGCTGTTCCAGCTGATGATCTTCATGGCGCTGCTCGAAACCGCGGTCGGAGTAATCAACGCGTTCAACGAAAGGATCGGGACGACGCTCAAGGCGCGGAACGTGCGCCTTTACTCCTTTCGCGCGCGCTTCCTGGTGGTTGCGGCGCTGCTCGTCGGATCGGGCTTTGTTGCGGCGCGCTTTGGCCTGGTGACCCTCATCGCCAAGGGTTACGGGGCGTTCGGATACGTCATGCTCGCAATCCTCGTGGCGCCGCTTTTAACGATCGGTACCTGGAAGCTCCTGAGAACCCGGCAGTAAGCGCTAATTCAAGTGCAAGCGAAGGGCCCCGTCAGACTCCGAACGAAAGCATCTTCTTCACCAGATTCGCCAGTTTGCGACCCTCAACGCCGCGAACCATCCGCCGGCGCATATCAATCGAAACCGAATGTCCCATGGGTCACCTCCAAAGAGGGTGAATCAAGTTTCGCCGTCACCGCAAACAAAATTGATTCGGGTTATCCGCCCGACGCTCTGGTCGCGAACAAGAAGAGACGACCAGAGCCCTAAGACACTGAAGTTACGAATAAAAAAGCACGGAGGCGGATGATGGGGTCTAGTCGGAAACAGGTGGTGGTGCCCAGGGGCGGAATTGAACCACCGACACGCGGATTTTCAGTCCGCTGCTCTACCAACTGAGCTACCTGGGCGCCGCCAGCGGATGTCCGCTTTCCGGAGCGGCGGCTTATATTGAAGGGCGGGGCGGTTGTCCATCAATCGGGGCGTTCTTCCAATCCCGACCGGGCGCGATCGGCCCTTGCGCTTTACGGCGCGCGCCGGCGCCGATACGACGAGCCGGCGAATGGGCGGCGAGCGATCGGGAGACGCGAATTGGCGATCACGGAGCGGGCAAAGAAAAAATCGGCGGCGGACGCCCGCAAGCATCTGACGGCGCCGAAGGGCGAGGGCAGGCCGTCGCTGCGGCAGCTCGGGCGCGCTGTTGAACCCGCTGCCTCGCCAGCGGCGGCGCTGATTGAAACGGTTCCCAATCCGCAGGCGGACGCGCTCTATCTCGCAAGGTTCACGGCGCCGGAGTTTACCGCGCTCTGCCCGGTCACCGGACAGCCGGATTTTGCCCATCTCGTCATCGATTACGCGCCGGCAAAGCGCCTCGTCGAATCGAAGTCGCTGAAACTCTTTCTCGCCTCGTTCCGCAATCATGGCGCTTTTCATGAAGACTGCACATTGACGATCGCAAAACGCATTGTCGCCGCGGTCCGGCCGCGCTGGCTCCGGATCGCCGGCTATTGGTATCCGCGCGGCGGCATTCCGATCGACGTGTTTTACCAGACCGGCGAAGCGCCGGCGGGGCTCTGGATTCCCGAGACAGGCGTTCCAGCGTACCGGGGACGGGGATGACAGGAAAACACTGGAGAAAATCGTCATGATGAATGCGCTCCGTACACTGATGGCTGCCGGCGTCGCTTCGAGTGTCGCGTCCCCGGCGCTCGCCGATGCCCTGGAAGGAAAGAAGGGCGCCGCCGAAATCCTGGCCGAGACGACGGCCGAGGACTGGCGCACAATTCCCGCCGAGGAACTTCTCGTGATCGAACTTGAACGCGGCAAGGTGACGGTTGCGCTGTCGCCGGCGCTCGCGCAAAATCACGTGAAACAGGTGAAAAAGCTGGCGCGCGAAGGGTTTTACGACGGACTTTCCTTCTATCGCGTCATCGACGGCTTCGTTGCGCAAGGGGGCGACCCTTTCAGCGAACGCAAAATCAAGAAAGCAAAAAAATCGATGAAGGCCGAGTTTGAAGGGTCAATCGACAATATCCCCTTCGCAGCGTTGAAAGACGCCGACGGCTTCGCGCCGGTTTCGGGATTTGTCGCAAGCCTTCCGGCCGGCCATGACGAGACGGTCGGAACCTTCTGGCACTTACACTGCCTCGGCGCCTTCGCCTTCGGCCGCGAAGACGGGCCAGACACCGCATCGACCGAGTTCTACATCGCGCTGCAGCCGCAGCGTTATCTCGACCGCAATATGTCGGTCCTTGGCCGCGTCATCGACGGCATGCAGCATCTTCAGGGCTTGCGCCGCGTCGAGCCGCCGGACTCAAAGGAAGACGATATCGGCGAGACAATCGTCTCGTTCCGCGTCGCCGCCGATATACCGGAAGCGGAGCGCGAGACGTTCGAGATTCTGGACAGCGCGCGGCCCGCTTTCACCGCCTACGCCGAAGCCCGCCGCAACCGGTCGGAAGCCTTCTTTCATTTTCGCGCCGATCATCTGGATGTGTGTCAATTGCCGGTGCCGGTGCGGAGGAAGACTTCGTGAAGGTACGGCAATCGGCAATCGGAAATCGGCAATCGAAGATCAGGGATTTTTTCCGGTTGCCGGTTGCCGATTGCCGATTGCCGCGCGGTTGTTCGCCATGACCGACCGCGCCGGCCGCAAAATCGGTCCGTGGACGGTCCAATCGGAACACGCCGTCTATGACAATCCGTGGATTGCCGTCACCGATTGCAAGGTCCTGAGGCCGGACGGCGCGCCGGGCCAGTACGGCGTCGTTCATTTCAAGAACGTCGCCGTCGGCGTTCTGCCGATCGGCGACGACGGGATGGTCGCGCTGGTCGGCCAGCACCGCTTTCCGGCCGACGCCTATAGCTGGGAACTCCCTGAGGGCGGCGGCAAGCTCGACGAGGATCCGATGGCGGCCGCCAAACGCGAACTCGCCGAGGAGACGGGGTTCAAAGCCCGGCACTGGCTCCGACTGCCGGAATTCGACCTTTCCAACTCGGTGACGGACGAAAAGGGCGTCTGTTTCCTCGCCTGGGGGCTGCAGGCGGGTCCGGCCGCGCCCGATGGCGACGAGATCCTTGCTCACAGGCGCGTCAGCTTTTCTGAGCTTCACGAAATGGTGCTGGCCGGAGACATTCGCGATTCGCTGACTATGATCATGGTGCTGACGGCCAAGGCGCTGGCGGCGGCGGGGCGGTTGCCGGAAGAGGTGTCGCGCCTCATTCTGGACCCCCATGAATAAGGAGCGTTCGATGAGCGTTTCGAAGGTGCTGAAGCTCGCCCGCGACCAGACCTGGCCGCGGATGCGGGTCGAGGCTGCGGCGGTCGCGGCGCGCGAGCCGGCGCTTGCAAGTTTCCTTCACGCCAACATCCTCAATCATCTCTCGTTCGAAGACGCGCTGTCCTACCGGATCGCGCAGAAAGTGTCCGACGCCGAGATGAATGCGATGCTGTGGCGCGATGTCTGCCTTGAAGCCTATGGCGACGAACCGGCGATCGTCGAAGCCGGGCTTGCCGACATTCTGGCGGTCTATGAGCGCGATCCCGCCTGCATCGAATATGTCCAGCCTTTCCTTTATTTCAAAGGCTATCTGTCGCTTCAGGCGCAGCGCGTCGCCAACTGGCTGTGGCGCCATGACCGCCGGCCGCTGGCGCTGTATCTGCAAAGCCGGATGTCGGAGCTGTTCCAGGTCGACATTCATCCGGCGACGACGATCGGCAAGGGCGTCTTCATCGATCATGCGACCGGCGTCGTCGTCGGCGAGACGGCGGTGATCGAAGATGACGTGTCGATCCTGCAGAACGTGACGCTTGGCGGCACCGGCAAGGAAACCGGCGACCGCCATCCGAAAATCCGCAAAGGGGCCCTGATCAGCGTCGGCGCCAAAGTCCTCGGCAATATCGAGATCGGCGAGAACGCCAAGGTCGCCGCGGGCAGCGTCGTCCTGCAATCGGTCAAGCCCGGCTGCACCGTCGCCGGCGTCCCGGCCAAACCGGTTGGCGACTGCGCCGGGCCGCCGGCGATGACGATGGATCAGGGCATCGATTGAGCGGTCAATAGTCCGTGTACGGACGTATGGTATCCTTCGACAGGCCCAGGATGAAGTGAAAGGCAACTCTTTTTGCGAAAGAATGGGGAATTCATCCGCCCTCTGGCGCAAGTCGATCGTGCAGCAACGCAACCCGATCTCCCCGACGTTCTCGTCATCCGCCGAAATCGACCGTGTACGGCTATTTCGACCTTTGGACCTGGGACAGGACGCTCGACCGCATGCTCGCGGCGCTTTACGAAAAGTGTCGCGAGCAAGCCGGGCGCGAGGCCTCCCCGACCGCCGCCATCGTCGACAGCCAGAGCGTGAAAAGCGCTGAAAAAGGGGGCTTCATGACGCGCCGGGCTATGATGCCGGCAAGAAAATCAAGGGCAAGAAGCGGCACATTCTCGTCGATACGCAAGGCCTCCTGATGCACGCCATCGTGCATGCCGCCGATGTTCAAGATCGCGACGGCGGCGAACTTCTCATGGCGACCTTGTTCGGCCTCTATCCGTTTCTCCTCAAGCTCTACGCCGATGGCGGTTATCAGGGGCCGGAGTTTCGCCGCGCCGTCGCCAAAATCTTCAAGAACGTCAACGTCGAAATCGTCAAGCGATCCGATCAAGCAAAGGGCTTCGTCGTTCTGCCCAAACGCTGGATCGTCGAACGCACTTTCGCCTGGCTCGGGCGTTGTCGGCGGCTCGCCAGGGACTGGGAGAACCTCAACCACAAGGCGCTCGCCTTCTTGCGCCTCGCCTCCATCCGTCTGATGCTCAGAAAACTATGCAATCCCGCATGATGTTTCCGGACAGACTCTTAGAGTTTCTAATTGAAGCGCTCATACCCAGGGGAATCGCATATGATGGTTTTGCACTGAGGTCGAACAGGATTCCTGAAGGTCTTTCTGAATTGGGAGGACCTGATGGAAAAGTTCGAGGTATTTTTTGGCGATGTTGCCGATCCGCGGGCGGGCAATGCGCGGCACACGCTTTTGGCGGTGATGTTCATCGCCTTGGCGGCGACTTTGTGCGGGGCGCAAAGCTGCGTCGACATGGCGTTGTTTGCGCGGTCGAAGCAGCGTTTTCTCCGCGGGATCGTGGAGATGGCGCACGGGGCGCCGAGCCATGACACGTTCAGCCGGGTGTTCCGGCGGCTCGACCCCGAGGCGTTCGAGCGAGCGTTTGCCGCCTTCACGAAACGCTTCGCCGCCAAGCTTGAGGGCGTCGTTGCGATCGACGGCAAGGCGCTCAAGGGCGCGTATGCGCGCGAAGTCCTGTCCCTTGCATCTGGTCAATGTCTGGGCGGCCGAGGCGCGGTTCGTCGTCGCCCAGCGCATCGCGCCTGGCCGCAATGAAGTTCAGGGCGTTCTCGACGCTCTGGCGCTGCTCGATCTTGAAGACTGCATCGTCACCGCCGACGCCTTGCATTGCCGCAAGGACGTGGCGGCGGCGATCCGCGAGAGCGGCGGCGATTATGCGCTCGCCGTCAAAGCCAACCAGCCTCTGCTCCTCGCCGAAGTCGAACGCCTTCTTGCGGCCGGGCCGGGCGAGCGGAGCGTCGGCGACGTCGAGGACAGGCATGATCGCGCGGAAATCCGCCGCGCAACGATCGTTTCGGCCCCTGATCTTGAACGCACCCACGGCTTTCCCGGCGCCCGCGCGGTCGCCAGCGTCGAAGCGGTCAGGCAGACCGCCGGCGGAGCCGAAACCATCAGCACACGCCTTTTCATATTGTCCGCGCCGCTTTCCGCCGACAGGCTCGCCAGCGTCGTCCGCGCGCACTGGAGCATCGAAAACAATCTCCACTGGGTCCTCGACGTCGCCTTCAATGAAGACGCCGCCAGAATCGAAGCGGAAACGGTCCGCAAAACCTCTCCCTCCTGCGCAAGCTCGCCCTCAACATCCTCAAGGCCGACAACGACAAGGGTTCTCTCAAAGGCAAAATCAAACGCGCCGGATGGGACGAGGCTTTCCTCAGTAAGCTCCTTGCTCATATGCGATAGCCCTGCGCTCATACCGGGGCCGCTCGTCGCGAAGAAAGATGTTGTAAAGTTTTCCATGCCGTCGGACCTTACTGGGCCAATTGACCACATCTGCTTTGGCAGGGGGGGTGATATGCTCGATCTGAAGGCGCTGCGCGACGCCGCCCGCGCCATTGCGTCCAAGCTAAATGTCGCAAACCATTCTGTGCGGGCGGATCGACTGGTTTTTCCCGAAGTCTAACTATGCCCGCCGCCAATATCGGACCTGAACTGCAGCGCCTCATCGATCTCCTCGCGAAAATGCCGGGGCTGGGGCCGCGTTCGGCCAAACGCGCGGCGCTTTACCTCTTGAAAAAGCGCGAGCCGGTAATGCGTCCGCTCGCTTTTGCGCTCGCTGACGCCGCCGACAAGGTGAAGGCGTGCGCGATCTGCGGCAATTGGGATTCGATCGACCCGTGCGCGATCTGTTCGGACCCTTCCCGCGATCCGGCGATCTTGTGTGTCGTGCAGGATGTCGGCGATCTGTGGGCGCTTGAACGCGCCGGGGCGCACAAGGGGCGTTATCATGTCCTGGGCGGCCTGCTGTCGGCGCTTGACGGCATTGGCCCCGCCGATCTCCACATCGGCGGGCTTGTCGCGCGCGCGGCGGACGGCGTTGTCAGGGAAATCGTCCTCGCTTTGCCGGCGACCGTCGACGGCCAGACGACGTCGCATTACGTCATGGACCAGTTGCTGGCGATGAAAATCAGCGTGACGCGCCTGTCGCAGGGCGTGCCGGTCGGCGGCGAGCTTGATTATCTCGACGAGGGAACGCTCGCCGCGGCGATGAAAACGCGCCGGCCCGCATGATGCCAGCACATTCCGCCTTTCTCGACGGTCTCTGGTATCTCGCCGCCGCCTCTTCGGACTTGAAACGGGGGCGAATGCTGCGCCGGATACTGTTTGGCGACCCGGTCGTCCTTGGAAGGACAAAATCGGGCGCGGCCTTCGCCTTGCGCGATGTCTGTCCGCATCGCGCAGCGCCCTTGTCCGGCGGCCGGCTTTGCGAGGCGGGCGCGGAGGCGGTGGTCGCGTGCCCGTATCACGCTTGGGCGTTCCGGATATCGGACGGGCGTTGCGCTTCGGTTCCAGCGCTTTGTTCGGACGACGGCCGCGACATTTCGACAATCGCGACGCCAGCCTACAGGCTCCGCGAATCGAACGGCCTTGTCTGGATTTACCGAGGCGAAGGCGAACCGGAGACGCCGGCGCCCGACATTGGTCTACCCGCCGCCTGGCGGCCAAAGACTGTCACCGTTGTCGAGGCGAGCGGCCCGTTCGACGAAGCGGTGATCGGCCTTGCCGATCCGGCGCATACGCCGACCGTGCACAAGCAATGGTGGTGGCGGGAAGGCGCGCCGCGACAGGACAAAGTGAAACGGTTCGAGCCGACGCCGCTCGGGTTCAAAATGCCGGCGCATGCGCCGTCATCGAATACGCGCATCTACAAATTTATCGGCGGGCCGACGACGGAGATCGAGTTCCGCCTGCCGGGTTTAAGGCTTGAGCACATCCGCAACGACAGGCGCCGCATCTTGAGTCTCACTGCGATGACGCCGGGCGAAGCGAATGCGACCCGGATCACCCATGTCATCTTCTGGGATTTCGCTCTGCTCGACCTGATGCGGCCCATCGCGCAAAGGATGGCGGACGACTTTCTCGGCCAGGACGGCGCGATCCTCAGCCTGCAAAATGAAAACCTCGCGCGGATCGATCACCGCCCGCTTTATCTCGGCGATCCGGACGAGCCGGCCAAGTGGTATCTCAGATTGAAGCGCGCCTGGGCCTCGCGCGAGGAAGAGGGCGGCTTCAGGAACCCGCTGGCGCCGTCGCTTTTGCGCTGGCGCACATGAAATTGGCCGCCGGCAGCACACGCCGCGCGACGATCAGAAAGGCGACGAGGCCGCCAATCGCACAGGTCGGAATCGCCGGCGCGGCGCTCGCGCCGGGCATCTGCAATGGAATGATCCAGGCCGCGATCAGCGTCAGCCGCTCATACCGGAGCCAGCCGGTTTGGACGGCGCGCCTCGCGACAAGCATCATCGCCGGCGCCGCGATCACGATTTCATAATACAGCGCGTAGGGCGTTGCGAGAATCGCCGCAGTCGATAGCGCCGCGAGGCGCAGGTCCCAGTCCTTGACGCGCCGCCAGACCACCGCGACGTAGACTGCCAGCGCAATTGACGCCGCGATCTGCAAGCCGCTGGCAATCTCGCGCGGGGCGCCGAGCATCGTCGCGAAACCGAAAGGCGTGACGAGCTTGTTGTTGAGGAAGCCGGTCGTCCCGAGCAGCCCGCTATAGGCCGACAGGCTGTCGCCGAATGCGGCCCACGCCGCCGGGCCGTAAGCAAGGAGGCTCGCGAGCGCGAGCAGGGTCGCCGTCACGGCGGCGGCTGCAGCGGCGCGCCAGCATCCGCCCGCCAGAAAGGCGATCGGAATAAGGATGCCGAGCTGCGGCTTAATCGTCAGCAATCCAGCCGCGATCCCGGCAAGGAGCGGGCGCTTGTCGGCGAAGGCGCCGGCGACCATGATCAGTGTCGCCGTCAAGAACCCCGTCTGCCCGGTGATGAACGCCTGAAACACGGCGGGCGACGTCGCGACAAAATGGAGCGCCCATTTGTCCGGCCACAGACGGTAAAGCGTGAAAAAGAACGCGGTCCCGAACGCGGCGGCCCAGAGCGCGTAGCTCGCAAGATAGGATTGCAGCGCGAATGGCGAGATGACGAGCGACATTGTCGGCGGATACATCCAGCCGAAATTGAACGCGCCCCTGCCGGGATGGGCCGCCTCAAGCATCGCCTTCAGATTCGCCATTTCGTAGATGGCGAGCATTTCAGGCTTTCCGGCGACCCTGGCGGCGAAATGAAACACCATGAAATCGCCGCCGATAATCGGACCGGCGGCGGTGAAAAGGTCATCCGATTCAATAATGGATTGCCCGAAAAACGACATCGGTATCAGTGAGAGAAGCGCGGCGAAAACCGCTAGCGACATTTTAAGCCGTTTGGTCGCCAATTGATGAATGAGCGGAAGATTCTTCGCGAAGTACCCTGTGTCTGCCGTCATGCTGCTTTGTCAATGCAGAAAGGGAAACGGCGCGCGTCAGCACGTGTCAGGCTGACTCCCGCGGCCGGCAGTGCGCGCCTGGCGGCAATCACGAAGGCGGCGAGTGATATTGAAAAGGACACCGGGAAAGACGGGATCGTTTCTCTTCCGGGCAAAAAAAGCGTGGCAGCCCAGATGGCGATGAGCGACGAGCGCTCGCCTTTCATCCATCCGTTTTGCGACGCGTGCTTTGCAAGGACGAACAGCGGCGGAACGAGAAACGCCGCCTCGTAATAGAATGCATAGGGCGTCGCCAGCGGGGCCGCCGTTCCAAGAATGGCGAGACGCAGGTCAATGTCACTGACGCGCCGCCAGATCAGCGCGACGAACGCGATAAGCGCGAACGAGGCGCAGGCCTGTAACAAAAGTGCGAAAGATTTTGGCGCGCCAAGAAGACTCGCCGCTCCAAAGGGGGTGATCAACTTGTGGGCCGGAAATCCGCCTTCCGCGCCCATCCGGTCGCCATGCGCGGCGATCGCGTGAAAGAACGCCTGCCAAGGATCGACGCCATGGGCGGCGATGCTGGCGCCGACAAGAAGCGCGATCACCAGCGCCGCAAAGCCGAACGCGCGCCAGCGGCCAGCCGCCGCGTAGGCGATTGGAATTAGGAGCCCCAATTGTGGCTTTACGGTCAGCAATGCGGCGGCCGTTCCGGCGACGGCCGGTCTGGTTGCGGCGAAATGGATGCTAAGTGCGAACAAGCTTCCCGTCAGCAGTCCGGTCTGGCCAGTAATGATCGAATAAAAGACAGCCGGCGACCCGATCGCGAAGAAAATCGCAATCCGGTTTGGCCAAAGTTTCCAGAGCGTGGCAATGAAGAGGACGCCGAGCGCCAAAACCCACAGCGCAAAACTCCAAAGATATGGCGCCGCCGCGAGCGGCTTGATGAGCAGCGACATCGTCGGCGGGTATTGCCAGCCGAACAGCATGTCGCCATGACCGGGATAGGCCTCTTTCAGGATCGCCGAGAATTTCGACATCTCGTAAATATTGACCATGTCGGGTCCGCCGGCGACCAGTGCGGCGCGGTAGAAGACGAAAAAATCAGCGCCGATGATCGGTCCGGCCAAGGTGAAAAGGCCGTCAGCGGATGATAGAAGCAGGGCGTACTGGCTCCAGGCGGTCAGGACGAAGACGGTTGCAAGAACGGCGAGCGAGAGTTTCAGGCGGTTGGTAAAGAGGCTCGCTATTAGCGGGAATCGCTGTGTGAATTTGTGGATGAGGCCGCTCATACCTTTCGTTTACCATGTGTTGATAAATGAAATATTACCTGCGGATTGCAGCACAAATGACGCCGAAGGTCGGTATGAACGCAGTAACGGCGACGCTCGGTTCGCCCCCCCCGACAAAGCGCGACCAGGCGCGACCGGAGCTGGTTTCTGTGGTATGCCCCGCATTCAATGAAGCGGAAAATCTCGTCGCTTTCCACTCGGCTGTCGACAGCGTTCTAACCCGAGTCCGCCAGCCCTATGAAATGGTCTTCGTCAACGACGGCAGCATCGACGCCACATTGAGCGTCATGCGCGCCCTAAAGGACCATCATCGCAACACTACAATCATCGATCTCAGCCGGAACTACGGCAAGGAAATCGCGATGAGCGCCGGGCTCGACCATGCGCGCGGCGACGCCGTCGTCATCATCGACGCCGATCTCCAGCATCCGCCGGGAACGATCCTCGCCATGCTCGACGGCTGGAAGGAAGGCTTCGATGTCGTCTACGGCGTGCGCCGCGACCGCGAGGGCGACACCTGGATTCGCCGCCGGACAGCGAAGGCGTTTTATCGGCTCGCAGGCCGCATCGGGCGCGTTCCAATTCCCGAAAACGCCGGCGACTTCCGGCTTCTGAGCCGCAAGGCGATTGACGCAATCCGGTCGATCCGCGAACAGCACCGCTTCATGAAGGGCGTGTTCGCCTGGATCGGATTTCCGACCAAGGCGGTCATCTACGACATCGCGCCGCGTGCGGCGGGCGTCAGCAAGTTCGACATCTGGAAATTGTGGAACTTCTCGATCGAGGGCCTGACATCGCATACTCTTGCGCCGTTGAAGGCTTCAACCTATTTGGGCGTCGCCGTCGCCTTTCTCGCGCTTGTCTATGGCGCCTTCGTCGTCGGCGAAACGCTGCTTCAGGGAAATCCCGTGCCCGGCTATCCGACGCTGGTGACGCTGATGCTTTTTCTGGGCGGCGTCCAGCTCATCGTCCTCGGCGTCATGGGCGAATATCTCGGCCGCGTTTTTAACGAGACGAAGAGCCGACCGCTCTATTTCGCAAATGACGTCTCGTTGTCCGACTCCCCGACGGACTCGCCGGGAAAAACTCAGTGATCGCCCGATTGCGAAATCTCGCAACGGGCCACAGACGCGGCGCCTTTCTGTTCGGTCTTGTCGGATTTCTGAATTTCGCAACCGACTTCGCCGTATTCTTAGCCTTGATCTGGCTTGGCGTTCATCCCGCGATCGCCAACGTCATGTCGTTCGCCTGCGCGAATGTGCAAAGCTATCGCGTCAACGCAGCGGTGACTTTCCGGCGCGAAGGACGCTCGGCGCCGGTTTCACACAGGAGCTACGCAAAGTTCGCCGCCGCGCACGTCTTGGGCCTTGCGATATCGACGGCCTTCATTCTCGCGTTGTCGGACGCCATCGGTCCTTTCGCCGCGAAAGCGGTGTCGGTTATCTTTTCCGCCGGATCGAATTATTGCCTGAGCGCTCGATTTGTGTTCCGTCAAAAAAAGTTAACGAAGCCCGGCGCGGACGATCTTTGAAGCGCCAGCGGCGAGGCCGCGCAGCCGCGCTCGCTGCCCGGGCCATGGCAATCTGTTTACCATCGCGCAATAAACGAAGCGTTATCTGTTTCGGCAACGGATCCCGGAGGCGGCGGATGGCAGGATCAACGGTCAGCCTGGCGGCGGTTGCGCCGCGCGCCGAGCCTTGCCCGCGGCTGCTGTCGGTCGTCTGTCCCGCCTACAATGAGGAAGACGCCCTCGACGCCTTTGTCGCGGCGGTCGGCGCGGCCATGCGCGCGATCAGCCAGCCTTTCGAGATTATTTTCGTCAATGACGGCAGCAGCGACGCAACGCTTGACGCCATGACACGGCTGCGTTTGGCGCATGGCCGGATCGCCATTGTCGATCTCTCCCGCAATTTCGGCAAGGAGATCGCAACGACCGCGGGGCTGGACCAGGCGAAGGGCGACGCCGTCGTCGTCATCGACGCCGATTTGCAGGACCCGCCGGATGTCATAGGCGCCATGATCGATGGCTGGCGCGATGGATATGATGTAGTTTATGCGCGCCGCCGCGAACGCCGCGGCGACGGTCCGTTCAAGCGCGTCACCGCCGCGATCTTCTACTGGATCATTCACCGCATCGGCGTCGTCAACGTACCGGAAAATGTCGGCGATTTCCGCCTGATGAGCCGCAAGGCCGTCGATGCTGTGTGTTCCATGCGCGAGCGTCACCGGTTCATGAAAGGGATATTCGCATGGATCGGTTTTCCATCGAAGGAAGTGCTCTATGACCGCGCGCCGCGCGCCGTCGGAACGACCAAGTGGGATTACTGGCGGCTCTGGAATCTGTCTATCGAGGGGATCACTTCATCGACCCTCGCGCCGCTAAAGATCTCGACCTATTTCGGATTCCTGACCGCCTTTGTCGCCTTTCTCCTTGGCGCCTTATTCATTATCAAGACGCTTTTCTTTGGCGATCCGGTGCCCGGCTTTCCGACCCTTGTCGTCATTGTTCTCTTTCTCGGCGGCATTCAGCTGATGGTCCTCGGCGTGATCGGCGAATATCTTGGGCGCGTGTTCAATGAAACCAAACATCGGCCGCTATACTTTGCGACCGACGTTTATCCGTCAGGCGCCGAGAGCGTGCGGCCCGGCATTCGCAAGGCCATATGAAATGAACAATCCGCTATGGGCGTCGGCGACGCGGGTGCGGCGGCATTCCCGCGCGATGGCGCGATTCGGCGCGGTCGGCGTCGGCAATCTGATCACCGAATTCGCGGTGTTCGGCCTGTTGATGCATGTCGGCTTCGCGCCCGTCGCGGCGAATGCATTCGGTTTTCTGTGCGCGAACATCCAGAGCTATGTCGTCAACGCGCATGTGACATTCCGCAAGGACGGCGCGCGGGCGCCGCTTCACTGGGCGGGCTATCGCCGGTTCTTCCTCGCCCATTGCCTGTCGCTGGCGATCTCGACCGCGTTCATCATCTGGCTCGGACCCCGGATCGGCCCGTTTCCCGCAAAAGCGGCGGCCGTCGGCTTTGGCTTTCTCGCCAATTACACGATGAGCGCGCTGTTTGTCTTTCGTGATCAAGGCTCACGCGACAGCGGTTCCGAAGCGCCCCGCTGACGCGCTATGGTCTCGCCATGGCGCCACACGAGCGACCTTCCAGCGCCGAACCGGTCGCGGCGCTGCTTGAGTTCAACGCCGGCGATGAGACCGCCGAGGGGCCCGAATAGCGCCTATCGCAAGGGAAACGGCGGGCGCGCCGGGGTCGTACGCCGGGGTTCGTTCTCATACGGGCGGTGTTCGGCAAAACTTCCGACGTCGTGATCATCCGCATAAAGATCGCCATCGGGATGGCCTGAATCATTGTCCGCCGCCGGTTGCGGAAGCCGGCGCGATCCGCCGGGTTGAAGGGCGGGGGCCGGGGCCGCGTCGATGTCCATTTCCGCGCGCCATTCACTCTCGGCGGGCGCCGGCGCCCTTTCGCCCGCGATGTCGCGCACGGCTTCCCTTGGGGTCGGCCGCGAGCGCCCGAAGCTCATTTCAAGCGCCGCGACCCGCTCGCGCAGACGTTCAACTTCGGCGAGTACGCGGTTTGCGTCATTCTCGGCCGAAAATGCGCTGTCCGCGGGGGCCGCATCCCGCATGACCGCGCTGATCGTATGCAATGTCGCCATCAGTGTCGTCGGCGAGACGATCCAAACGCGTGCGCGATAGCTGTCCTGCACGACTTCGGGGAAGCGCGCGTGAAATTCCGCATACATGCTTTCGGACGGAATGAACATCAATGCCGATTCAGCGGTCGTCCCGGGCGCGATCAGCCGCTCTGCGATATCGACGATATGACGGAGCGCGGCGCGCCGGAATTCGTTGTCGCCGTCGCCGCGCCCCTCGCGCAACGCGTGAAAGGCTTCGACGGGAAAACGCGCGTCAATCGCGATCGGCCCCGGCGGATGCGGCAAGCGCACAAGGCAGTCGGCGCGCCGGTTGTTGGCGAGGAGGGCGTTAAATTCATAGGCGTTTGGGGGAAGCGCGTCGCGGACGATATCCGCAAGCTGAACGACGGGCGAACTCAGGTCCGCTCTTCCGACCAGCGATCGCCGCAATTGCGCGATTTCTTCGCGCAGCGCCGTCATATCGCGAGACGCCCCGCCGTCCGCATCGAGCCGCTTTGAAAGCGCGTTTACCGAACCCGCGACCTGATCGCGGTGCTCGTCGAGCCGCCGCCCGATCATGTCGGCAATGGCGGTCAGTTCTTCCGATTTCGCGGGGGCGCTCTCGGGCGAGTCTGAAGATCGCGCGGAGGAGCGGCGATCGACCGAATGCGCGAGCGCGTCGAGGCGATCGCTGAAGCGCCGGGCGAACGAATCAAGCAGCGTTCGCGTCTCGGCCTGGATCGCCTCCCGCTGGGCGTGCAGCGCCTCTTCAACTTCGGATAGTGTGCGCACGATGTCGTCATGCGCCGCGCCCCGATCGGGTTCGACTGCGCGCGGAGAGAGCGCCGTCGCGCGGTGGCGGTCGTCCTCCGCAAGCCGGCGCCGCGCATCGTCCGCCTCTTGCATCCGGCGGCGGCCCGCTTCCGCTTCCGCTGCGAGACGGCGCGCCGCGTCTTCTTCAGCGCGATGGCGCTCTTCGGCGCCGCGGCTCAATTCTTCTCGTTCGTTCGCCGCGCGGTCAGTTTCGCGGGCGATGTCGTCGAAATTGTCGAGATGGCCGTCGGCGAAAACGCCCGATCGCGGCGGTTGCACGGGGCGTTCGATGCGCACCGAGGCGAGGCCTTCTTCCGTGTCGTCGAGGTCGATCACTTCAAGCGGAGGTTCAGCTTCGTGAGGAGCGGCCTTATCGCGTTTCGCAAACAAATTTGAAAATGGCGACCGTTTCCTCCTGACGTGCGGATCGGGGAAGACTTCGGTCATCGCCGGCTCGGCGTCTTCACCAAAGGGCGGACCGTCAGGCGTCGGCGCGACTTCGTCAAACGTGATCTCCGCGCCTTCCCCCGCCGGCTGGAAATATTCGGTGTTGCGCGCGGCGTCGCGCGCCCTGCGCCCGGCGCGCCAGCGCCCGATCAGTACCAGGGAAAGGATGACGATAAGCAGGAATGCGCCGGCCCCCGTCCACAGATAGACGGGTTCGCCGGAGATCAGCGGCGCGGACTGCGCCGGTTCGATCGCGTCCAACGACTGTGCTTCATCCGCCGGTTGCGGCGAGGCCTGCATGCGAAACTCCCCGAAAACCCAACAATGCCCGGTCATTAGCGTATCGTAACTTCGGCTAGAAGGCGAGCGACCCGACGGCTCGCCTTGACGACGCGGCGCCGCAGCAATACGTGACGCATCATGGCGATCCGAGACATTCTTACCGCGCCCGATCCGCGCCTCCGGCAGGTGTCGGCGCCCGTTGACGCTGTCGATGACGACGCGCGCGCGCTGATGGATGACATGCTGGAGACGATGTACGAGGCGGACGGGATCGGCCTTGCCGCGATCCAGGTCAACGTCGCACGACGCATCATTGTCATGGATCTGGCGGGCGAGGACGAAGACCCGGCGCCTCGATATTTCATCAATCCGGAAATCCTCGATCCTTCCGAGGAAACAGGCCTTTATCAGGAGGGATGCCTGTCGGTCCCGGAGTTTTACGAGGACGTCGAACGGCCGACGCGCTGCCGTGTCCGGTATCTCGATTACGATGGGGCGCCGCGGACGCTTGACGCCGAAGGACTTCTCGCCATCTGCATCCAGCATGAGATGGATCATCTGAACGGCGTCCTCTTTATCGATCACATCTCGCGTCTTAAGCGCGATCGAATCATGCGGAAGCTGAAAAAAGAGCAGCGGCTCGCGGCGACCGGCGCTTTTTCCGATCCGGCGCCGCGGTCATTTTAACCAGACCGTGCTGCGCCAACGACACGCCGGCATTGGAGAATTCCTGCAATGCGACTCGCGTTTATGGGAACTCCCGCGTTTGCGGCGGCGAGCCTCGTCGAACTGATCGCGGCGGGGCATGAGATCGCCGCCGTCTACACGCGCGGCGCCAAGCCCGCGGGGCGCGGTCATAAGCTCGCGCTTTCGCCCGTTCATGCGATCGCCGCCGCGCAGGGGATCGAAGTCCGAACGCCAAAAGGCTTCAAACAACGGGAAGTGCAAGAAGCGTTTGCCGCACTCGACGTCGATGCCGCGATCGTCGTCGCCTATGGCGTGATTTTGCCGAAGGAAGCGCTCTGTGCGCCACGGCTCGGCTGCTTTAATTTGCATGCTTCGCTGTTGCCGCGCTGGCGCGGCGCGGCGCCGATCCAGCGCGCAATCATGGCAGGCGACGCTGTTACCGGTGTTCAGGTGATGCGGATGGAGGAAGGCCTCGATACCGGGCCGATCCAGCTGTCGGAAACCGTCGAAATACGCGGCGCCGATACAGCCGCGAGTTTGAATGACCGTCTCGCGCTTGTCGGCGCGCAATTGCTGCCGCGCTTTCTGTCGGCGCTGTCGCGCGGCGCGCTGGTCGAAACGCCCCAAGCGTCGGACGGGGTCACCTATGCCGACAAGATCACACCGGCGGAAGCAAGGATCGACTGGGCGCAGTCGGCGCACGTCGTCGATGGCCGCATTCGAGGGCTGTCGCCGTTCCCGGGCGCTTGTTTCGAGGCGAGTCGAGGCCGGGGCCCGGAGCGCATCAAGGTGCTGATATCAAAACCGGCGACCGGCGCCGGCGCCCCGGGCGAAATCCTGCGAGCGGATAAAGGCCTCGTCGTCGCCTGCGGCGAACGCGCAATCGAATTGACGAAATTGCAGCGCGCCGGCAAAGCCGCGCAGGATGCGGCTTCTTTCCTGCGCGGCTTTCCGCTTGGCGTTGGCGACCGGCTTTGACTGCATGCCCCGCTACAAGCTGATCCTCGAATTCGACGGCGCCCCTTTTGTCGGCTGGCAGCGGCAAGACGAGCTTCCTTCCGTACAGGGAGCGCTTGAGGAAGCGGTCTTCCGCTTTTCGGGCGAGCAGGTGACGGTGTTTTCAGCGGGAAGGACGGACGCCGGCGTTCACGCGCTGGCGATGCCCGCGCATTTCGATCTTTCGAAGGAGGCAGATTCCGAAACCGTACGCGAAGCCGTCAATTTTCATCTGAAGCCCGCGCCTGTCGCCGCATTATCCGCCGAGCTTGTTGCCGGGGATTTCCATACCCGGTTTTCTGCAACGGCGCGCCACTACCGTTACCTGATCGTCAATCGCCGCGCCCCCCTGACGCTAGATACTGGCAGGGCCTGGCGTATCACGCCGCCGCTCGACGCTGGCGCCATGCATGCGGCCGCGCAGGCGCTCGTCGGCAAACATGACTTCACGACGTTCCGCGCTTCGACCTGCCAATCTGCGTCACCGGTGAAAACACTGACGGCGATTTCCGTCCATTGCGTAAGCGATGAAATCGCGATTGAGACGTCGGCGCGATCCTTTCTCCATCATCAGGTGCGCTCGATTGTAGGCAGCCTTGTGGAAGTCGGGATTGGCCGCTGGAGCGTCGATGATTTCGCCGACGCCTTCCTCGCGCGTGAGCGCTCCCGCTGCGGCAAGGTTGCGCCGGCGGAAGGCTTGTATTTTCTGCGGGCGGATTATTTTTAGGTTGCAAACAGCGCCCGCATCGCCGCCGAGCCGATGAGATCGATCGCCGCGCCGACGAGGATCAGCATGACGACAATGGCGCCGGCGGGCGCGGGTCTTGCGCCGAGGCCGCGCCTGATGACGCCCCAGAGAAGCGCCAGCGTCAACACCAAAGCAGGCAAGCCAAAAAGGCCGCCAAGCGCGGTGCTTGCAGTCGACGCCATGATCGCGATTGCGGGCAACTGCGCGGCGGCGATCACGGGCTGGATCCAGTTGTATCCGACAATCAATTCAGCCGCCTGCTTTCCGGCCGCAGTCGAGCGCGCAATCATGACGAGGAGAATGAGGCTTGCCGCCCAGTCGAGCGCGTAGGTGATGAGATCCGCGGCGATGAGCGCCGGAAGCGGGGTTGTTACATAAAGCGACTCTGAAAAGTCCGGAATGCGCGCTGACGCGCGCTGGGCCGAAATCGTGAAGAGCGCAACCAGCGGCGCTGACAGGATGAACGCCGCCATCGACGCGAAGACGTCTTCGGTCGCGCGATCGAGCGACCGGCGCCAGTCGCCCCTGTTGAACGCCATTTTCCAGGCGCCGCCAATCTGGCGCGCCGCCTGATCGATTGAAATCATGAACGCCCGCCGAAGGCCGAGAAATAGCGATCAAGGATCGATTCATAGATGTCGGTGAGCGCAAGAATGTCCGCGACATTGGCGAACTCGTCGATCTTGTGAATGGTCTTGCCGACGAGGCCGAATTCAAGGGCGGGCGCAAAGTCCTTGATGAAACGCGCGTCGGAAGTGCCGCCTGTCGTCGAATGTTCCGGGCGCCGCCCGGTTTTGTCTTCGATTGCTTTGGAGATGAGGTCCAGAAACGCCGCGTCCGTCGTCAGGAAAGCCTCGCCCGAACAGACCGCCGCAAATTCATGGCGGACGCCTGCCGCCTTCGCGGTTTCATCAAGTCGTGCGTGCAGGAGCGCCTCAAGACTTTGCCCCGTCCAGTTCGGATTGAACCGGATATTGAAGCGCGCCGCGGCCTTCGACGGAATGACATTCGCCGCCGGATTGCCGACGTGAATGTCCGTAACCTGAAGGCTCGAGGGCTGGAAGCGGTCATAGCCGTCGTCGAGCGGCGCCTCGCTCAAAGCGAGTAGCATTTTCAGGAGCGCGGGGATCGGATTTTGGGCGCGGTGCGGATAGGCGACGTGTCCTTGGGCGCCGTAAACCGTCAGCCAGCAATTCATACTGCCGCGCCGGCCGACCTTGATCATGTCGCCGAGCGTCTCGCTTGAAGAAGGCTCGCCGACGATGCAGTGCGAAATCCGCTCGCCCGCGGCTTTCATCGCGGCAAGCATCTTTTTCGTGCCGTTGATCGCGGGGCCTTCTTCATCGCCCGTGATCAGCAGAACGATCGACCCCGCCGGGCGCTTGCTGATGACCCGTTCGGCGGCGGCGGCGAAAGCGGCGATCGCGCCTTTCATGTCGGCTGCGCCGCGCCCCCAGACCGCGCCCTCTTTAAGCGCTGCCGCGAACGGCGGCGCCGACCACTCACTGGCGTCGCCGGGCGGCACGACATCGGTGTGCCCGGCAAAACAGAAGACGGGGTCCAGGTCGCCCCAGCGCGCATAAAGATTATCGACCGGATCGGTCCCGGTTTCAGTGAAGGGCATGCGCCGGCAATGAAAGCCGATCGCCGCGACCTTTTCCTCGAGTTCGTTGAGCGCGCCATGATCATTTGGCGTCACGGAAGGGCAGCGAACAAGCGCGCGCGCAAGCTCTACGGGATCGATTGTCGCCATGCCGGTCTGGTAAACCACCGCTCTCACGGTCACAAGGAGCCGCTGCGGTTCCGGACAATCAGAATTTATACCGCATCCGCAGCGAGACGGCATAGGCTTCCGTCTTGAAATCCGCCGCGAGCGATCCGCGGAACAGGTTTTCCGCCGCCGCGCCGTCAAGGTCGATCGCCCTGTCGCTGAAAAACGCATAGGCGACGCCGAGGTCGGCGCTCAGGCTGTCGCCTAGCGCACGGCTGAATCCGGCCGCAAACCAGTAACGATCGCCATCGGGAATGCGCGGCGATGCGAATTCACTGTTGACGGGCGTTTCATCGTACATGACGCCGCCGCGCAGCTTTGTCGCGCTGTCAATCGCGTATTCGCCGCCGAGCGAAAACGACCAGCTGTCGCGCCAGTTTTGCGTCAGCACTTCAGGCGGCGTCGCGCCGTCATTGAAGGTGAACGTCGCGGTCTCGAAAATTGACCACCGCGTGTATTTGGTTGAGGCAAGGAGGGTCAGGCGATCCGTCGCGTCAAATCGAACGCCAATCGCCGCCGATGCCGGCGTCGAGAAACGCGTCGAAAACCGGTCGGCGCCGAACAAGCCCGCAACGGCGTTAAGGGTCTGTGCGGCCACGCTCGATGCGAGATCAAAGCGTGCGTCGCCGTCAATGTCGTGATCGATCTTGCTCGCGTAGGAAAGCCCGATCCGAAGCCGCGGCGAGAGGTCGGCCTGAACGCCGAGCGCATAACCGACCGCCCAACCGGCGCCGTCAAAGGCTGCATCAAGATCGCTTTGGCCCGGCGCAAAACCGGGGATCAGGCTCGCCGCCGCGACGCCGCCCGCGTCGATCGTCGAGGTAATCGAAAGGTCGAGCGACTGGAAGCGAAGGCTCGCGCCGAATTTGACGCCGGGCGCAATGCTGATTGCTGCAACGGGCGTGATCTCGATTGCCCGCACTTTGCTGTCCCGCGCCTGATAGCGAATCGCGGAGTCTGCACCGAACCCGGTGGCAAACCCGAACGTCGCGTTAGTGACGAGGCCGACGGCCAGCCGATCGGATATGGGAACCGCGAGTGACAGATTGGGCACGACCGCTTTGTCGGCGACGCCTTTGCCCTCACTGAAGCCAGCGACCGGCGCGGCGCCGAGCAGGGTTCCTTGAACATTCTCATAGCGGCTCTTGGGCCAGACGCCGGTGACGCTCAAATTGATCTCGAAACGATCGACGCCGACGATCGAAGCCGGGTTGTGCGCGGCAAATCCGGCGTCGCTTTGAACTGCTTCGGCTCCCGCAAAGGCGGCGCCGAGCGCTTGCGCATTCTGATGTTCGAGACCGAAGCCTGCGGAAAAAGCCGGCGTCGTCAGCAAACTTCCGGCCGCAACGAAAGCGTTTCGTCTGAGCCCCCAATGTCTCATCGCGGACTGTCCCCCGTCACGACCGCCAAGGAGCGTTATCGCGATCTATTAACAGTTAATGGAAGCATTAGACCGGAATTCTCCAAGGGTTTCCAGTCGAGTTCCATCCACGCCAATATTTGTGTTGAAATTAACGAATCATTAAGGCTAGCTTGGGTCGGTGCGGATCGACGGCGCAATCTAAAATGCCGATCCGGACTTGCGGGAGCGATCAGGGAGTCAAGCCGGGTTCGCCAAGCATCACGATTGATACGGGTGCGCCGCGACCATCGCGGCGCGGCGATTCGTCTAAACGGGGTGGGTTAAGTATGGATCAGCCGACAGCTTTCGCCTTACGAGAAGTCGGCCAGAACGACGCTCCTTCGGCGCCCGGCCTCAACGACGCGATCCGTTCGAGCCTTGATCTCTTGCGCACGCGGTTTCTATCCGGCGACGTCATCGCCGGCATGCGGGATCTGAGCGAAGCGCTCGGCAAGGTCCGCCGCCAGCTTGGCCAGGCGGCATGGCGCGACATGGCGGCGGAAACGATTCTCACTCATGAAATCGCCGACGTCATATTTCAGTGTCCGCTTACGTCGCGGTCGAAAGAAAAACCAAGGGGCTACGCCGGCGACGCCGAACTGCTCGATCACATTTACGGCCTTGGATCGGCCCAGCGCGCGCCGCACCCCGCAACGATCTCCGGCCAGATATATTTTTACACGGTCAACTCGCCGGCCTGCAAGGCGGTGCGCCGTCGGCGCGAAATTCTCGCGGACGAGATCGACAAGGCCGCTGCTCGCACCGCGCCGCGCGAGGCGAACATGCTTTCGATCGCATGCGGACATTTGCGCGAAGCCGATCTGAGCGCTGCCGTTCGCGGCGGCTCAATAGGCCGGTTCGTCGCGCTTGATCAGGACAAAGATTCGCTCGCCGAAGTCGAGCGATCCTACGGCCCGCTTGGTGTTGTGACGCAGGAAGGCACGGTCAGGTCGATCATTGCAGGAAAATCGGCTTTCGCCGACATGGATTTTGTCTATGCGGCGGGTCTCCTGGACTATCTCGTCGAGCCGGTCGCCATGCGCCTCATTGAAAGAATGTTCGGATTTCTCCGGCCGGGGGGGCGTCTGCTGGTTGCGAATTTCACGCCCGCCGTTCCTGATCTCGGCTATATGGAAACCTTTATGGACTGGCGGCTGATATTGCGAAACGCCGATGAACTGGGCGCCCTTTTCGACAGGCTGCCGTTTGAGCAGGTGGCGTCGCTTGAAACCTTCGAAGACGATCCAGGCGCCATCGCTTATGCGACCGTCTTCAAAACGCAGCGCTGAGGCGCCCGTCGCGGTTAACCCGCGCGATTTGGAAGCGGCGGCCCCGGCAAACCCCTTCATTTCACAAGAGAACACGCGCGAAAGCCTTTTCCGGTCAGCCGGCATCGAGCTAGACGAAAACCTGACACGCCGGAATCGCCGCCTCAACGCCATTTCGATTGGCGCGCCGCTGACTGGAAGCATCGCGGCGTTACTGCTGGTTCCCGTGATCGCGCCGACGATCGGGACCGCCGCCATTTTCGCCGTATTCTTTCTGATAAACGCACTTGGCGCCGGCGTCGGCCTGCATCGCTATTTTACGCATGGGTCCTTCAAGGCTCACCCGTCGGTGGCCTTCTGCCTCGCGGTCGCAGGATCGTGGGCGATGCAGGGACCGATCGCCCGATGGGTTGCCGATCACCGCAGACATCACCGGTTCGCCGACATGAAGTTCGATCCGCACTCGCCCTATTGGAATGACGAAGGCGAAATCACGTCGCGATTTAAGGGGTGGGTGCATGCGCATATACTCTGGATGTTCGCCGGCCGTCCGTCCTCGGAGGAACGATACGCCAAGGACATACTCAGTCGTCCCCTGACCGCTTGGTGTACGCGTTATTATTGGCTTCTGGCGATGTCGGGGCTGCTTGCTCCTGCGGGCGTCGGCTTTGTCCTCGGCGGGCCCGCCGAATCGCTCCTATGCTTTCTGTGGGCAGGCTGCATAAGAGTGACCGCGCTTCACCATATAACGTGGTCTATCAATTCCTTCGGCCATATCTTCGGAACAAAAGTCGTTGGGTCGAAGGATCAGTCCCGCAATAATGTGCTACTCGCATTCCTGCTTCTCGGCGAAGGACTGCACAGCTTTCACCATCGCTACCCCGCGGCCGCCATCAATCAGCCGGTGGCGCTTGACATGGGAGGAATGATGATCTTGGCGCTGGAGAGATTGGGTCTGGCGACCAAGGTCAGGCGCTTCGATTGACGAAAGCCGCGACGTTTGCTTGCACCTCATCCGTGTCGGGCTGGCGATTGCGGGCGAACTCAATCGTCGCAGTTGTGCCCACACCAACAGCGGAATCAATAGAAAGGCTCGCCTGCTGTTCATTGAGCAAGCGCTTTGCGATCGTCAATCCAAGGCCCAATCCTTCGCGATTGCGCGAGCGCGCTGGTTCTATCTGTTCAAACGGCGACATTGCCGCCGCGATTTTCTCGACCGCCATGCCGCAGCCATGATCGCGAATTCGCAACCGATACCCGTCGTCGCCGAGGCGCTCACCTTCAATGTGAATCGCGGATCCGGGCGTGCTCGCATTTAGGGCGTTCTCGAGCAGGTTCGACAGCGCATAAATTGTGTGGTGCTGGTCGATCCGAAGCGTAGCCGCCGTGACATGCTCGCTGTCGATCGCGATCGATTTCGCATGCGCGACCGCATGAAATTGGTCGCTTAGTTGTTCGATGACTTCCTCGATTGCAATGTCATCGGGAAAGTATTCCAATTTGCCGGCCGTCGCGTCGGCGTAGCGGAGCATTTGACCGAGTTTCTTCAGCAGGTCTCTCGCCGACGCCAGAATGCGATCAAGCTGTTCGGTCACATTCGTCTTGTCATTCGTGGCGATCTCGGTTCGCACGACCTCGCTGAACCCGATGATTTGATGCAACGGCGTCCGCAATTCATGAGTCAGCACGGACAGGAAGTTTATTTTCGAACGATCCGCGGCTGTCGCCTCCACCAGCAATTGTTCAATCTTGGCCGAATCGCGTTCGCGCTCAAGATTATGAAGCCAGTCGGCGCGCGAGCGTATTTCCTGAACGTAGATTGTGACGACGGCGACCGCAGCGACACTGATCATGAAGAAGGATCCCGCAACGATTTGCGACGACGGCAGGCTTTCATGGGCGACCAGAACGGCACAATACGCACAAGCGATAAACAGGTAAACGGGCGCAGCGATCAGGAAGTTGATCCGCATCAAACACGAGGTGAAAATCATCACGACAAGGAGGCCGATGATATAAGGTGGCGAACCTTCGCCTGGCATCCGGTAAATCATGTAAATGATGGCCGCCGAAAAAGCGGCGAATCCGAAGGTCGTCGACCATTGGATATGACGGCGAAATCTCGACAATGACGTAATGATGACGCCGACGATGACGACCGGCGTTATGAAGACAAATCTCAATATCAGAAATTCGGTGGCCAGACTTCCGACTGTCAGCAGATCCAGTATGCCGTATGACAAGAACACGGTGATCGCGATGAATTGCAAAAGGCGTTCCCGGTTCGACGCGGCGTCGGTCAGGAAATCCCTATAGGCGCGTTCAACAGACTGGTTCGAAAATGTTGCTGAGCAGGGCAGAAAAACCGATTCGCGCACGCCCCTCGGTTTACCGCAAGAGTCGCCCCCGCAGACCTTTCGGGCGTTGTCGCGTTCCTGTCCCAAATTCATGGGCCAAATCTAGGGCAATTTTGGTTAATCCGGCGTGTAAGCGGCGACCACAACCGCAGTCAGCAGGTACCATATGGTGGGCGCACGTGGTATCGAACCACGGGCCTCCACCGTGTCAAGGTGGCGCTCTACCCCTGAGCTATGCGCCCGAAGAACCCGCGCCTCTAACCGCAAAAAGTCGCTGACGCAAGGCCCGGAACCGGGCGCGTTGCCGTCAGGCCGCGACCATGCGTTCGACTTCCTGGACGAGGTCTTTGAGATGGAATGGTTTGGATAGAACCTTCGCCTCTTCCGGCGCGCGGTTTGCAGGATTGAGCGCAACTGCGGCAAAGCCGGTGATGAACATGATCTTCATTTCCGGGTCGATCTGGGCCGCACGGCGCGCAAGCTCAATTCCGTCCATCACCGGCATCACGATGTCGGTCAGGAGCAGGTCGAATTCCCTGAGCTGCAATTCGGTGAGGGCTTCATCCCCTTGCGAGGCGTCAACCACCGAGTGGCCCGCCTTTTCCAGCGCCTTCTTGAGGAAGCGCCGCATTGATTCATCATCTTCCGCAAGCAGGATAGCCGCCATCAGATACGCCTTTATCGACTACAACCGCACTAATCAATTCCGCATCCCCAGGGAAGCGGATGCGCCGCGCCCTGAGTTGCGGACATCAGCGAGGCAAGCAAGATGCGCGCCGCGAAGCGCCGTGAAGAAAATCCGCCGAAACATCTTAACGAATCCTCGTTTATGGCTATACGATGGGTTGACTGACGCGATGGCGACATCAAGGGAGCGTTTCCGCCCTGAACGCGCAATTCGATATGACGAACCGCGAGTCCGCGACGCCGCCGGCGATTGAAATTTCGGCGCCGGCGAGCCTGTTGACGCCTTTCATTTTCGCCTCGCCCCATTCCGGCCGCCGCTATCCGCCCGAGCTTTTGCGGATGAGCCGGCTCGACCGCCATGCGCTCCGTCAGTCAGAAGACTGCTATGTCGATCTCCTGTTCGAGGCAGCGCCCGCGTTCGGCGCGCCGCTCCTGCGCGCGCTCTTCCCGCGCGCCTGGGTCGATGTTAACCGAAGCCGCGACGAACTGGACCAGAGGATGTTCGCCGATCCCCTGCCGGCGAGCGCCGACACGCGGTCGAACCGGGTGCGCGCCGGGCTTGGCGTCATTCCGCGGATTGTCGCCGACGGGCAGGACATTTATGAGCGCAAGCTGAATTTTTTCGAAGCGCGTCGCCGCCTTGCCGCCTGTTACGATCCCTATCACCGCGCGCTCGCCGGGCTGATCGCCGCCGCCCGGGCGAAATTCGGCTGCGCCATCGTCATCGACTGCCACTCGATGCCGTCGGCGGGCGGGGCGCCTTTTCGCGAGGGCGATCGGGCAATCGACGTTGTTCTCGGCGACCGCTTCGGCGCCTCCTGCGCGCCGGCGGCGCCTGCCCTTGTCGAAGAAATCCTCTCCGCCTGCGGCTTTCTCGTATCGCGGAACGCACCTTATGCCGGCGGCCATGTCGCCTCGGCCTACGGCCGGCCGGGCGAAGGCGTTCATGTGCTGCAGATCGAGATCAACCGGGCCCTTTATCTCGACGAACGCCGGATCATGCGAACCGCCGGATTCGACATTCTGCGGCGAAACCTCGAAACGCTGATCGCGGGCCTTGCGAAAGTCTCGCCGGTCGCCCTGCGCGCCGCACAGGCGGCGGAATAGCGCGCGAGATTCTGCGCACTGAAGTATGCTGCATTTGCGAACGAAAAAGCCGCGGGAATGAACCCGCAGCTGAGTTTTGGGAGGAAACGCCCGTTAGGGCTTGGAAATTCTACATGGAATCTGCTGCGGCGCAATAAACTTTCCGCGTTGCGCCAGAATTCTGGCTTGGCTTGGGCTTGTTGCCGGGATGGCGGCAAGCGTCTATTGGGGTGCTGCCAAAGGAGCCAGGGGTTGAAATCCGACGAACATGCGCCCCGCGGCAGCCAGACCGCCGAGCAGCCGCGCCCCGGCGCGCTGAAACGCCTTAGCTCCGGGGTCGGCCGGTTCACCCGGCCAAAACAGCAATTCACCATGCCCGATCCGCAGTCGGGGCTGAAGATCGTGATTGCCACCGACGCTTGGAAGCCGCAGCTCAACGGCGTCGTCCGCACGCTGGAGACCTTGGGCGACATCCTGACGCGGTTCGGCAATCAGGTCCGTTACATCACCCCGAGCGAATTCAAGTCGGTGCCGCTCCCGTCGTACCCCGAAATCCGGCTGTCGCTTCTCCCGAACCGGCGCGTCGCCAGGATCATCAACGAGTTCAAGGCGGACGCCGTTCATATCGCGACCGAAGGGCCGATCGGCCGCGCGGTCAGGCGGTTCTGCAAGCGGCGCGACTATCCCTTCACGACGAGCTTCCACACCCGCTTTCCGGAATACGCGCACGAACGGTGGGCGGTGCCGATTTCCTGGGGCTATGCGGTGCTGAAGGATTTCCACAAGGACGGGGAAACCATGATGGTGGCGACACCGGGTCTCATGGACGAATTGCGCGGGCGCGGCTTCGTCGACATGAAGCTATGGGCGCGCGGCGTCGATCTGAAACTGTTTCATCCCGGCGACCGATCGCATCTCAATCAATATGCGCGCCCGATCTTCCTTTATGTCGGACGGCTTGCGGTCGAAAAAAGCATCGAGGATTTCTTGAAGCTCGATCTTCCGGGATCGAAAATCATCGTCGGCGAAGGCCCCCAGCGGCAGGAGCTTGAAGAACGATTCAAGGACGCCGTTTTCGTCGGCCCGAAATTCGGCGACGAGCTGACGAAATTCTATCAGGGTTCTGACGTCTTCGTCTTTCCCTCGCGCACCGATACGTTCGGTCTCGTCAATGTCGAGGCGCTCGCCTGCGGCGTGCCGGTCGCCGCCTATCCGGTCCGCGGGCCGCTCGAAATCCTCGACGGCGCGCCGGCAGGCTGCGGCGCGCTGAACGAAGATCTTCGGCAAGCCTGCCTTGACGCCTGGGAAAAGCGCGACCCGGCGCAATGCCGCAAATGGGCGGAGAACTTTTCCTGGGAACAGGCCTCGCGCCAGTTCATCGCCAATCTTGAAATGCCAGGATTCGACGAAGATTTCTGGCTGCGCTCGGCGAAAATGATCGACTGATCGCTTCCCGAATCGGGACTTCCGACTCCCACACGGCGAAAGGCGCGGCGGCTTTCACCCGCCATCGAAACGCTTTGAAAGCCGACACCGGTCATTCGCCCAATCGGCACGGAGCTTGCGTCTTTCTCCCGCATCAGGGGCGCGCGGCGTGGGGCCTTGCGCGCAGTCAAGGGAGAATGGCCGATGGCGCATCCGATCGATCTGCATGTGGGCGCCCAAGTGCGCCAGCGCCGCCGCCTGCTGGGCATGACGCAGCAGAAGCTCGCGGACTCCGTCCGCATCCGTTTCCAGCAAATCCAGAAATATGAAAGCGGCGCGAACCGCATTTCCGCGTCGCGGCTGTGGACATTGTCGAAGGCGCTCGACGTGCCGATCTCGTTCTTCTTTGAAGGCGTCGAAGACAGCAGCGATTATGCCAACGGTCCCAATGGCGATCACGCGACAAAGGCTCCGGTAGACGCGTTCCAGAACAAGGACACGATCGCGCTCGTTCGCGCGTTTTACACGATGAACGATGAGCCGCGCCGCCGGCTTCTCGATCTCGCCAAGGCGATGTCGGGCGACGAATAATCCATTCTTGAATTTCCGCGTCGGTGCGATCATGGTCGAACGGCCATGCTTGCGGACGCCGAGCTTCTGAAGGAATTTGCCGTTTTCGCCGCGCGGCTCGCGGACGCTGCGCGCCTCGAAACCCTGCCGCGTTTTCGTACGGGCGCCGAGATCGTCAGCAAGGAAGACGCCGGTTTCGATCCGGTGACCGACGCCGACCGCGAAGCTGAACGCGCAATCAGGCTCAAGATCGCTGCTGTCTATCCGCATCATGGCGTCATCGGGGAGGAATTCGGCGCCGAACGCGCCGACGCTGAGTACCGCTGGGTCATCGATCCGGTGGACGGCACACGCGCCTTCGTTTGCGGCGTTGCGAGTTGGGCGACCTTGATCGGGCTCGAAAAAAACGCCAGGCCAATGCTCGGCGTCATCGATCAGCCGTTTACCGATGAACGCTGGCTCGGTTGCGCCGGGCGCACGACATACCGCCGCGCGGGCGCCGATCAGGAATGCCGCGCCAGCGGCATTGAAGATTTAACCCGCGCGCGCCTGTCAACGACCGATCCGCGCCGTGAAGCCTATTTCACCGCAGCCGAAGCGGAAGCCTTCGCATCGATTGCCGCGATGACGAAAGTCGCGCGCTTCAGCCTCGACGCCTATGCCTACGGCCTCCTCGCCATCGGCGAGATCGACCTCGTCGTTGAATCCAGTCTGAAGCATCACGATTTTTCCGCGTTGATCCCGGTGGTCGAAGGCGCAGGCGGCGTCATTTCAGGCTGGCGCGGCGAACCGCTGAGCGAGAGCGTGCACGGCCGCATCGTGGCCGCCGCGACGCCGACGCTGCACGAAGCGGCGCTCGGATTGCTGCGCGTTGCCTGAACAAAAAAGTCAAACCGGCACGGGCAACGCCAAGGCGCGCCGATGCCAGCCTTGATCAGTTGCGTCCGCGTTCGTAGTAGCGGTCATTATCAGCGCGCCGGTAATCGGTTGCGTAGTCGAGGACGCGCCTTGGATCGTAAATCGATGAACCGCGAGGCGGCGGGTCATAGCCCATGACGACTTCGATGACGGCCGCCGACTGGTCGTCATAGCCGCGATCATAATAGGCGGGTCGATCGCGATATCGATCATCGGGATACCGATTATCGGGATACGAGCGGTCAGCAACCTGGTCCGCGACGCCGTAACGGTGAGTGTCGTACCGGCCGAAGAAATCGTCGGAAAACGCGCGGTTGCGGTTGATGACCTGAAACCATTCATAATTGCGCGCGAGGGTAAGCTCGGCGGCGCGGCGCATCGCAAAATCCTGGGCAAGCCCGCTGTCAGCGTGATCGGCGCGGTATTCGATGCGGTAGCGGTTTTCGTCCAGCCTCACGTCGGTATAGCCAAAGTCGCCCCGGCTGTCGGCGCGCTCATAGCGCGGCCCATAGGCGGATGCGCATCCAACCGCGGCGGCGGCAGCCAAGGCGAGCGCCGTCAAAATCGGCTTTTTCATGAAATCCTCCGGAGTGGCTCTGGGGGTAAACAGGCCGGCGGGGCTGTTTGTTCCCGCAGGCAAAAAACCGGCGCGGATTGTGCCTTTCAACGTGTCGTCGGCGACCCTACATGGCAAGGGCCGAGAGTGGAGGCTGATGATGAAGGGATCAGGGGTCGTCGCCCTTGGCATTGTCGTTGCGGTTGCGACCGGGGCGGCGACGGGGAGCCTCGCAGCGGCGCTGGCGATTGGCGTCGCCGTCGCCCTCGCAGCGGGCGTCGCCTTCGGGCGCGGCCCTAATCGCTGCGCCGTTCGGCCGCGGCGGGAGAGATGAAAACCATCTAACGGTCGCGCTCGAGGCGATCTGCAATGCGTTCAAGGGCTGTCCGAATTCCAGCCATCTCGTCCGGGATGCGCAACTGCGCGCGGATCACTTTCCAGAAAAACCAGATCATGAACGAAGCGATGAGCAACCAGAGTGCAAAGCCGCCAACTACCGCGGTAATTTCTAGGGCTGGCATTTCGCCGATCGGCTTTGCGGTTGAAACGGCCTCGTTCATTGCTTTCTCCCGATGATTATTTTCGCCCCAGCGCATCCTCAATCAGGCTCGCCGTCGCATTCGCGCCGTAAATCTTCGTGAACGGGCCCATGCGCGGGCCGTCGTGCTGCCCGAAGACGACTTCATAGATCGCCGTGAACCAGTCGCGGAGGTTCTTTTCGAAGCCTGAGGCTTTCCCTGCGTCAAAGGTCGCCGTCTGATAGGCGTCTTCCTCGGCGCGATCGCCGATCTCGCGGAGCCGCGCGGCCAGCATGGAGAGCCCGGCCCGCTCTTCATCCGTCGGCGGACGAAACTGCTTGTTCGGCTCGACAAAGGCTGTGTAGTAGCGGCCAGCGTAGACAGTCAGCGCATCGGCGGCGGCGAACTCTTCCGCGCTCGCCGTCGGGCGGTATTTGCGGATGAAGCCTTTGAGGACTTCCGGGTCGCCGCCGACGGCGGAAACGAGTGTCAACAGCATCGCGAAACTGACGGGCGTCGAGGCGGCGGGCGGGTCGCCTTCATGAATATGCCAGACCGGGTTGTCGAGGGCTTTGGTCCCTTCCTGCGCGCGGTATTTCTCGACATGGCTCCAATATTCGTCGAGCGTTTTCGGGATCACGTCGAAATACAGCTTCTTCGCCGCTTTCGGATTCAAAAACATGAACAGCGACAGGCTTTCCGGCGACGCGTAGGCGAGCCACTCCTCGATCGTTATGCCGTTGCCTTTTGTTTTCGATATTTTCTTGCCGTCTTCATCGACAAAGAGCTGAAAATTGAACCCGGCGGGCGGTTCGCCGCCAAGGGCCTTCACAATGCGATTCGAAAGCCTGACCGATTCCGTCAGGTCCTCGCCCGACATTTCGTAATCGACGCCAAGCGCGTACCAGCGCCCCGCCCAGTCGACCTTCCATTGCAGTTTCGCGCGCCCGCCGCCGACCGGCGTTTTCACTTTCGATCCGTCTTCGTCCTCGAAAACGATCTCTCCGTTCTTCGCGTCGATTTCGAGCATCGGCACGTAGAGGACGCGCCCTGTCGTCGGGGAAATGGGTAGAATTGGCGAATAGGTTTCCTTCCGTTCATCGCCCAAGGTCGGCAGAACGATCTCCATTACCTCGTCGAACCGATCGAGAACGCGGATCAGGGTCTCGTCGAACCGTCCGGATTTGTAGCAATCGGTCGATGACAGGAATTCATAATCAAAGCCGAACTGATCGAGGAAAGTGCGAAGGCTGGCGTTGTTGTGATGGGCAAAACTTTGATGCGAACCCCAAGGGTCCGGAACCTCCGTCAAGGGCTTTTGCAGATATTGCTCTAGCATTGCCTGGTTCGGCGTCTGCGGCGGAAACTTGCGCATGCCGTCCATGTCGTCGGAAAACGCAATCAGCCGCGTATCCCTCCCCGTCACCAGCTCGAAAGCGCGGCGGACCATGGCGGTGCGCGCAACCTCGCCAAAGGTGCCGATATGCGGCGGACCCGACGGGCCGTAGCCTGTCTCGAAAATGACGACGCCGTCGCGCCCGATCCGATTCAGACGTTGTTCGAGTTTCCTTGCTTCCTCGAACGGCCAGGACTTGGCGGCGGCGATCTCTTCCGTGGAAAACTGGCGGGCGGTCATGCCATCCCTCTATTCGTTTTCGATGAAAAGTGGAACCGCGAGGCGATTCGCAGCGGTGTGGTTGCCGCAGCGGGGCCCGGCGGCTAGCTTGGCGGAAAGCAAGCAGCGCAAGGTAAGTCCGCCATGGCCGAAGCCGCCCCGAAACTGACGCCGCAGGAGGCCGTCATCTATCTGATGGTGATGGCCTCGGCTTCCGACGGGCGGATGTCGGAGAAGGAGTTGCGTTCGATCGGGCGCGTGGTCAGGTCCTATCCGCTGTTTTCAAACGGCGACGAAGAGGGCCTCGTCGAAATGGCGGAGGCGTGCGGCAAGCTGATGTCGTCCGACGACGGCCTCCACAAGGTCTTGACCTCGGCGTCTTCATCGCTTCCCGCCCATCTCGGCGAGACAGCCTACGCGGCGGTGATCGACGTCATCACCGCGGATGAAGATCTCGACATGACCGAAATCCGGGTTCTGGAGCTGATCCGCAATACGCTGAGGGTCAGCGACGAGGGCGCCGCCGCGATCGAACGCGCCGCGCGCGCGCGGCATCTGACGGTCGACGCGGTCTGAAGGCGTTCAGTTTTCTCGGCGCAACGGCGCATGGAACCGGCGAACCCCTCACCCAAACCGTGAAGTACGGTTTTGGCCTATCCCAAGGGAGAGGCGGGCTCCCTCTTGGCCTCTCCCTTGGGAGAGGCCAGCGAGCGAAGCGAGCGGGTGAGGGTATTTTGGCCGAGACGAACGAACTCATCCGGATACGAACAATGCGTTGAGGACGCCATGCCCGTTAGGGTCATCCGAACGCCATATAACAGACCCCCGTGATCACGACCGCCAGCATCAGATTGAGCGCAAAGCCTTCGCGCGCCATCTGGCCAACCGTGACGCGGCCGGTGCCATAGGCAATGGCGTTCGGCGCCGTCGAAACCGGCAGCATGAAGCCCGACGAGGCCGCCATCGCCGCCGGAACCATCAGGATCGTCGCCGCAAGACCCGTCCCTTCCGCCGCCGCCGCGAGGACCGGGAGGATCAGCGTTGCCACAGCCGTGTTCGATGTCAGCTCGCTCATGAAAGTAACGACAAGGCAGATAATCAGTATCAGGACGAAAGGCGGCAGTTCCGCCGCCCCCGCGAATGAGCCGCCGATCAGCGCCGACAACCCCGATTTTTCAAACGCGGCGGCGATGCAGATGCCGCCCGCGAATAAGAGCAGCATCCCCCAAGGAATATCGGACGCGGTCTTCCAGTCGAGCAGCGCCGAGCCTTTGCGATCCGGGATCAGGAACATGGCGGCGACGGCGAGGAGCGCGACCGTCGAGTCGCCAGCGTCGCCGATCCCGAACCAGGACGACCAGCCGCCGAACGGCTCGCTCCGCGTGATCCAGAGGAACACCGTCGCCGCAAAGACGATGAGGGTGCGAACCTCGCCGGCGCTCCACGCTCCGGGATGAGGGATTTCGACGCGCTCGCGCGTTGTAACCCGCCGCGTCAGCCACAGCGCGGCGAGCGGCGTTGCGATGAGGACGACGGGAACGCCGGTCCGCATCCATTCGACGAAACCGTATTCGGCGCCGGTCAGCCGTTCGTAAATCCCGGCGAAAATCACATTGGGCGGGGTGCCGATCAGGGTGCCGAGTCCGCCAATCGAGGCTGCATACGCGACGCCGAGGATGACGGGCGCATCGAGCGAACGGTCTTTGCCGCGGAGAAGAATGGCGAGCGCGATCGGCATCAGCATGAGGACGGTCGCGGTGTTCGAAATCCACATCGACATCATCGCCGAGGCGAACATCGCGCCGAAGACGAGGCGCCTTCCTGACGATCCGACAAGACGGATCATGTACAGGGCAAGCCGCTCATGCGCGCCGGATTTTTCAAGACCCTTTGACAGCATGAAGCCGCCCATGAGCAGAAGGATCACATGGTCGCCGAGCGAGGCGGCGGCTTCGCGATGATCAATGACGCCGGCGAGCGGAAACAGCGCGAAAGGAACCAGCGACGTCGCCGGAATCGGGATGGCTTCGGTGACCCACCAGACGGCGGTCAGCACGGTGATCGCGATCGTTGCAACGATCGGGTCCGAAAGCCCGCCAGCAAGCGCCGCAGCGCCGCTTGCCGCCGCAAGGACGACGCCCGAAATAATCCTCGCCCATTTCATGGCGGCGGATTAAGGAGCGATTGCGCGCGACTGTCCAGTTTGTGAAGGGCGAGACCGTTTCGCGGCCACGCGGTCGCCGCAATCGTCGGCAAGCGTCACGCGCAAAGGTCTGCTATGCTTGCTTCGCCATCGACAGGATCGTCATGAAAATATTGTTCGCCGCCCTTCTCATCTGTCTGTCGACCCTGGCGGCGCCGGCCGAGGCGGGCGCCTACGCCGCCTACCAGCGCGGCGATTATGCTCGCGCCGTCGAAATCGCGACCGCTTCCGGCCGCGCGGAGGATCTGGCTTTGGCGGCGCGGTCGTTGAACGCCGTCGCCTATTTCGATCATGGCCGGAAATCCGAGCGCCGCGCCGCCGATGACGCGTTCGAATTCGCGGATCAGGCGATCGCGCTCGATCCGGCTCTCCCCGAAGCGCATCTGCAGGCAGCGATAGCAATCGCGCTGAAAGCCGCGCGCATGTCGCCGGTGAAAGCGTTTTTTTCCGGTTTTGCCGGCAAAGCGCGCAAGAAAATCGACCGGGCGCTGGCGCTGGACAAGCAAAATCCGTGGGCGCTGTCAGCGTCGGCCGCGTGGCGGATCGAGGTCGCCCGCCGCGGCGGGGCCGCGCTTTACGGCGCCGACCCCGAAGAAGGCTTTGAGGAATTCATGGCGGCGCGCGCGCTGGCGCCCGAAAACATCACGATCGCTCATGAATGCGCGTTGCGCCTTCTCGCGGATGGCCGGCCGGCCTGGCGGGCCCCCGCGCTCCTCTCGCTCGATGCGGCGCTGAAAGCGGCGCCAACGACAAAATTCGAGGCGGATATTCAGGCGCGCTCGCTTGTGTTCAGGGCCGCGATCGACAAAGGCTTGGCCGCTGAACGCGCGTTTATCGCGGCGCAGCCCTGAGCGCCGCTCCGCTTGCCTGCGGGGCGCCGTCGCGATAGGCGGATTGCGCAATGACGACGATCTGCAAAATCATGAGCCGCGACGATTGGGAGGACGCGCGGGAGAGCGGCCTCATCGCGCCCGCCGCGATCGATCGTCGCGACGGCTATATTCATCTTTCCACGGAAGATCAGACGCTCGAAACCGCGCGGCTGCATTTCGCGGGGCGCGATGACCTCGTCGCGGTCTCGTTCAGCGCCGAGGATTTTGGCGCCGCGCTGAAATGGGAAGCGTCGCGCGATGGCGCCCTCTTCCCGCATCTTTACGGCGTCCTCGCCGCTGCCGATGCGCTCGGCGCGCGGCGGCTCGTGCGGAGCGCCGACGGATTCTTTCTATTCGGCGAGGCGATCGCATGACCGCGCGGTTCGCGGCGGCGCTCGGCGCGCGCGCGATGCGGCTTCTCGGGCC
>JBGTLL010000182.1:0-5162 GCA_041744115.1 Parvularculaceae bacterium
CCTCGCCGAACCTTCGCTGCAGGCGCTCTTTGAATACGATCCGGCGGCGGGCATGCTCGCCTGGTCCGATCCCGCCGCGGCGGCCCGGCTGCTCGGGTCCGAAATCGCCGTCAGCGCTGTCAGCCGCGGCGAATTCGATCAGCGAATTGTCGGCGGCGATGTGGCGCTTCGCCAAATCGCGTTCGACGCGGCCGCCCAGAATTATGCGTGCGAATATCAGCTGTCCCGCCGCGCCGGCGAAGCGCATTGGGTTGAAGAGCGCGGCGGCTGGCTGGGGCAGGGACGCGATCGCCGGCTGATCGGCGTTATCCGCTCGATTGAATCGCAAAAACGGCGCGACGCGCATCTCGAATGGCTCGCCGAAAACGACGAACTGACCGGCGTCATGAACCGCTCGCAGATGCGGGCAAAGCTTGATCAGGCGTTTCGCGAAATGACCGGCGACAACGGCGCCGGCGCCTATCTGCTCACCGGAATCGACGATGTCGGTGCGATCAACGCGGATTTCGGCTTTGACGTCGCCGACGAGGTGATCGTCGAATGCTCGCGCCGCATCAACGCGCTGCTGGGTCCGGGTGACGTGATCGGCCGCGTCGCCGGCACCAAGTTCGGCGTTTATCTCTCGGGGGCCGGCGCCGACCGCGTGCGGGAGATGAGCGTTCGAATGCTTAACGTCATCCGCGAACGCGTGATCGAGACCAGGAAAGGCTCGGTCGCGGCGTCGATTTCAATCGGCGCCGTTGAAGCGCCGCGCGACGCCGACAGCGCGCACAAGGCGATGGCCTGCGCCGAGGCGGCGCTCGATCAGGCCAAGCGGCTCGGCAAATCGAGCTGGTCTTCGTTCAGCGAAAAGACCGACACCGTGACCATGCGCCGGCGCAACACGCATATGTCGGACGTCATTCTGACGGCGCTGAATGAGCGCCGCGTGCGTCTGGCTTTTCAGCCGATCGTCAGCGACATCGGCGAAGCGCCGTCAAAGTTTGAGTGCCTCATCCGCATGCGCGCCCTCGACGGGCGCGAAGTGCCGGCGCCGGAATTCATTCCTGTCGCCGAGCGCCTCGGGCTTGTGCATCTTCTCGACCGCCGCGTTCTTGAACTGGGGGTCAACACGCTCGCCGCCTGTCCGAATGTCCGCCTCAACGTCAACGTCTCGATGGAAACCGTCAAGGATCCGGTGTGGGCGGAAGGCTATCTGTCGGTGATGCGCGCCAACGCCGGCCTTGCCCGGCGGATCACGGTCGAGCTCACCGAGACGCAGGTCATCGACGCCATCGACTCGTCGATCGAGTTCGTGTCGGAGCTGAAGAAGATTGGCGCCTCGTTCGGCATTGACGATTTCGGCGCCGGCTATACGTCGTTCCGCAATCTGAAAGCGCTCGACATCGACATTCTGAAAATCGACGGCTCGTTCGTCACCGGCGTTTCATCGTCGCGGGAAAACCAGCTGTTCGTGCGCACGCTGCTCGACCTCGCGCGCAATTTCGGGATGAAGACGGTCGCCGAATGGGTTGAAAACGAGGCGGACGCGATGCTCCTCAAAGGCCTCGGCGTCGATTACCTGCAGGGCTATCTGCTCGGCAAGCCGGAAACCAATCCGGCCTGGCTGCCGAACGGCGCCCCCGATGAGGGACCCTTGTCGCAGGCGCGCATCAGCGCCTGACCGTCACCGGTCCTTGTCGAGTTTGCCGAGCTGGCGCTTCAGCTCGGCGAGTTCGTCGCGCAGCTTCTGCATTTCGGCCCCGCTTTCGTCCGCCGCCGCGCGCTGCGCCTGCTGGTAAAATCCGCCCATCGGCGAAAACATTTTCATCGCCTGGTCGAACAGCGCCATGTTCTGGCGCGCCATTTCCTCGAACATCTGAAAGCCCGGCGCGGCGCCGAACGCATCGCGCATGCGCGAGCGGAGCTTGTCCTGGTTGTTGGCGAAGGCGTCCATGCTCATTTCGAGATAGGACGGCACGAAGGCCTGCAGATTGTCGCCGTAGAATTTGATGAGCTGGCGGAGGAACTGGATGGGAAGGAGATTCTGCCCTTTCGTTTCTTCCTCGAAGATGATCTGCGTGAGGACGGAATGGGTGATGTCGTCATTCGTCTTGGCGTCATAGACGACGAAATCCTGACCGCCTTTGACCATGGCGGAAAGATAGTCGAGCGTCACATAGGAGCTGGTGGCGGTGTTGTAGAGACGGCGGTTCGCGTATTTCTTGATGACAATCGGGTCGTCGCCGTTGCGCGGTTTCTTGCCGGAGACCTTGCCCGAAGCCGCTGCCGTTTCGCCCATCCCTAAGCTCCTGTTTATTGCGCAGCATGAAGTCGGTTGTTGCGGCGCAACAATTTTGTGCGCTTGCTAAACTCGCTATAGCATGAAATTGAAAGCCGCCTATCCCGGCGGATCTTTTGGCGCATCGGAACCGGCCAACCCCGCCGTCTTTGGCGATTCGCGGCCTCGGCGTATCTATCAAATTTATCGCCATATAAAGCGCTCTGGATATACGGCCGTAAATTCGATAGATTTCCGGCAATGGACCCCGTTCGAAACCCGTTTGCGCCCGGCGCCGGAGCCGAGCCGCCAGAGCTTGCCGGCAGAGAATCGATTATCGCGGCGGCGAAGGTCGCGTTGCAGCGGGTCATCCAAGGCAGGCACGACAAGTCGCAAATTCTACTTGGATTAAGGGGAACCGGCAAAACCGTCCTGTTGAATAAAATCGAGGAACTCGCCGGATCGTACGGGCATGTCGTCTCTTTTATAGAAGCGCCAGAAAGCGAATCTCTCGCGCAACTGCTGTATCCAAAAATCCATCAGGCGTTGCGCGAGCTTTCCATGGTCGAGAGCGCGAAGACGGCCGCCCATAAGGCGATGCGCGCGCTTCGCGGGTTCGCAAGCGCCTTCAAGGTCAAGGTCGGAGACATATCGGTCTCGGTCGACTCCGAACCGGGCGTCGCCGATAGCGGGCGACTTGAGAACGATCTTGTCGATCTCTTCCTCCGCGTGGGTGAAACCGGGAGGTCGGGTGCGGGCGCATGGACGCTTCTGATTGACGAGGTCCAGTACCTGTCGGAGAAAGAACTTGCGGCGCTGATCGTCGCCCTCCACCGCGTCAATCAAAAAAAGCTGCCCATCCTGTTTTTTGGCGCGGGGCTGCCGCAAGTGGCCGCTTTGGCCGGCGAGGCTAAATCCTATGCGGAACGACTTTTCGATTTTACGCCGGTCGGACCCCTCGACGCGAAGGCGGCAAAATCAGCCATTCGGCGGCCCATCGAAGAGGAAGGCGAAACAATCGCCGAAGAGGCTCTGTTGCTGGTTATCAAAAAGACCGAAGGGTATCCGTATTTTCTGCAGGAATGGGGATATCAGGCTTGGAATATCGCTGACAAGTCGCCAATCGGGCGCGCCGATGTCGAGCAGGCCTCAAAGCGCGCGCTGGATCGGCTGGACGCGGGTTTCTTCCGCGTCCGGTTCGATCGATTGACGCCGAAAGAAAGAGAATACGTCATGGCCATGGGCCGGTTGGGGAAGGGACCGTATCGATCAGCGGATGTCGCGGCTGAACTCGGCGAAGCCAGCCAGTCTCTCGGCCCCCGCCGCGCCGCAATCATCAGGAAGGGCATGATCTACAGCCCGCAGCATGGCGACATCGATTTCACTGTGCCCATGTTCGATAAATTTCTGCGGCGGACGTCAAATTGAGCGGTAGGGTTTCGCGCCATTGCGCTCGCGCGGCCATTGGTGCGACAAATCGAACATCGTCCGCTCATTTGGAAATGGCGGTCAATAGCGCGCGACCAAGAGGGAGAAGAAGTCATGCCCAATCGGAAAGCCATCGTCACCGGCGGAACGCGCGGCATCGGCCGGGCGATTGCCTTGGCGCTGAAAGACGCGGGCTGCGCGGTCGCCGCGACCTATGCCGGCAATGATGACGCCGCGCGCGCCTTCAAGGATGAAACCGGCGTCAATGTTTTCCGGTGGGACGCCGGCGATTACGACGCCTGCAAGGCCGGCGTCGCGGAGATCGAAAAAGAACAGGGGCCAACCGACATCCTGGTCAACAATGCCGGGATCACCCGCGACAGCTTTTTTCACAAGATGAAGCCCGAGCAATGGCGCGAAGTGATGCGCGCCGACCTCGACAGCGTTTTTAACATGAGCCAGCAGGTCTTTGCCGGCATGCGCGAACGCGGCTTTGGCCGCATCATCAATATTACATCGGTGAATGGCCAGAAGGGCCAGGCCGGACAGGTCAACTATTCCGCCGCCAAGGCGGGCATGATCGGCTTTACCCGCGCGCTCGCGCAGGAAGGCGCCTTCAAGGGCGTCACCGTCAACGCCATCGCGCCCGGCTATATCGCAACCGAAATGGTCGCCGCCGTCGATGAGGCGGTTCTGAAGAAGATCATCGGTCAAATTCCGGTCGGCCGGCTTGGCGAGGCGGAAGAAATCGCCCGCTGCGTCGTCTTCCTGTCCGACGAAAAAGCCGGTTTCGTCACCGGATCGGTGCTTTCCGCCAATGGCGGCCAATATTGCGCGTCCTGACGCGGCAACGCCTGAAAAAATGGCGTCGGCGCCCGGAAACCGCGTCCCCGCCCGGATTTTGCCCAAAAAGGCTGCAATGTGAGGGCGGCGGTCGGCTGACACGATCGCGAAAAACAGGGGCCTGATGGCTTTTCGAACATTTTTGGCGCTGGTCGCCGCGGCGACGGCGATTGGCGCCGCGGCGTCCGCGCAGGACGCCGATCCCTCGTCCTTGCGCGCCGACCCTTTTTCGGCGCTGGTCGGCAAGCGCAAGCCGGCTGAAGAACGAGCGGCTGTGACCGCCGCCGTCGAACGATATTTGATCGCGACCGACGAGCGCGTCTTCCTCTTTCAGGCCGACGACAATGAAGGGCGGCTGAAATTTCTCTGCGGCGACGGCGACAAGCGGATCGACTGTCTGATCGACGAAATCAATCCGGCTGAAGAAATTCATCTGCTGACGCCCATGCGCGCCTCGCGCGGCGACATTGTCTGGCGCGGCGGCGACGACGAAATTCTGATGCGAGTCGCGGCCTATGGCGGCGTCACCGTGTTCTGGCCGGGCGAGCCGCGCGGGCACGCCGCATCGAAATCCTTTGGCGAGGATCCGTCACTCGTTCTCGACAGGGCGACGGTCGAGACCGCGCGCCGC
>JBGTLL010000183.1:0-4801 GCA_041744115.1 Parvularculaceae bacterium
GCGCGCCGACGCCCATGCGCCTCGCCGCCAGCCGCACCGCGCCGCGTCCGGTCTCTTCCTGCAGCCTGACGGTCGCGCCATTCAGCGAGTGCGCAAGCGCTTCGGTCAGGGTTACTTCGCCGAAATATTGGCCTTTGTAATTGCCGGGCGACCAGTTGCCGATGGAGACCGGCGCATCGTCAATGATGTCCCGCGGGTCGGCGCCCATTTCGAGCGCCGCGAGATAAACGAACGGCTTGAACGCCGATCCCGGCTGGCGATGGGCACTGGCTGCGCGATTGAACTGGCTGATCCGGTAGTCGCGCCCGCCCGCCATCGCTTTCACCCGGCCTTCGCCGTCGATGATGACGGCGGCGATTTCAATCGTCGGATCGAGGCGGGCGAGCGCGGCGCCGGCGGTCATCCCCATTTCAAGGGCTTCCTGAACCGCCGGATCGAAGGTCGATCTTATGGTGAGATCGGCATCGACGGAGGCCGAGGCGCCGCGGGCTTCGGCGAGCGCGAAATCGACGAAATAGGGCGCCCCGGCAAATCGCGCCGAGCCGATTTTCACCGGCGTCTTGTAGGCGCGCTCGGCCTCGGTCCGCGTGACGAAGCCCGCATCGAGCATGGCGTCGATAACGAGGCGCGCGCGCTGACCGGCGTCCGCCGGATTTTTGTCGGGCGCGTAATGCGACGGCGCTTTCAAGAGCCCCGCGAGAATCGCCGATTCCGGAAGCGTCAGCCGGCGCGACGGCTTGCCGAAATAGCGAAAGCTCGCCGCTTCAATGCCGTAGGCGCCGGCGCCGAAATACACGCGATTGAGATAAAGCGTCAGGATTTCGTCCTTGGTGAAGCGATGCTCCAGCCAGAGTGCGAGAAAAAATTCCTGGACTTTTCGCTTGTAGGTGCGGTCCGGGGAAAGAAAAAGATTCTTGGCGAGCTGCTGCGTCAGAGTCGATCCGCCCTGACGGATTTCGCCTTCCTTCATATTGACCAGGAGCGCGCGCGCCACCGCCAGCGGATTGACGCCGACATGATGATAGAAATTGCGGTCTTCGACCGCGAGGATGGCGCGCGGCGCATGTTTGGGGAGATCGGCAAGGCGCACCGGCGCGCCAAAGCTCTGCCCGTGGATGATGATCGGCGAGCCATCGGACGCGACAAGGGTGTATCGCGCGACGGCGTTCGCCCGCCACAGACCGTCCGTGTCCGGCAGATCGCGCGTGAAATGAACGACAATCGCGGCGCCCGCGATCGCAAGGGCGAACAGGAAAAAACCGGCGTCGGCCGAATGCCGGATCAGGCGGTGGCCGAATTTGCGCTTTTTCGCACGGCTCGGGCGGCGCGGGCGCGACCTCGCGGACGCGGCGCCTTTCGTCCGACGCAAGGTCAACCGGCGTTTCTTCCGAGGCCGCGTCATCGCGCGACACTCCCGCCGGGAGCGTTAACGAAAGATGAACGGCGGCGGTCTGGCTTGTCGGAGCCGCCAGCCGGGCGTAATCTCCGGTTGAGGGAAAATCAAAAGGGGCCCTCAATCCGTGCTGATTTCAATCGCGAACCCGCCCTCGCGCGACCCGAAAGAGGCGGCCATCATCGAAGCCGCCCGCGCGACCTTCCTTGCTCATGGCTATGACGCCGCCAGCATGGACCAGATCGCGCTCGCCGCCAGCGTCTCGAAGCGCACCGTCTATAACCGCTTCCGGTCGAAAGAGGAGCTTTTCGCCGCCGCGATCGAAGAAACCTGCCGGCGCATTCTTCCCGTCGATATCGCCGCCATAGAGCAGACATTGCCGACCGAGGACTTCGTGCGTGAAATGGCGCACGCCTTTCTCCGCGGCATCCTTGATCCCGAAGCGCTCGCTTTGCGGCGGATCGCCTCGTTCGAGGCCGGCCGCAATCCCGCCCTCGGCCGTTCCTATCTGGAGCACGGTCCGGCCTTCATGGCGGCGTCGTTCGCGCCGATTCTCGAGCGCGCCGCCAAACGCGAGGGACTGCATATCGACGATTTCGAGATCGCCATTTACCAGCTCGGCGCGCTGATCTCGGAGCCGTTATATATGCAGGCGCTGCTCGGGGTCTTGCCGGGCGACCTTGACCGCGCGATCGACGGACAGATCGAGCGCGGTCTCGGCGCGTTCTGGCGCATCTACGGACGCTGATTGCCGCCTTCGATCGGGCAGTTGAAGCCAAGGGCCACGCCACCCTGACGAAAGTCCTTCGTCACCCTGCCGAAAGTCAGGGTCCGGCGTCACGGGCGACCGTCGGGCGGCTCTGGATGCTGACTTGCGTCAGGGTGACGAGCCTTTTGTCTAAAGCGGCGCGCAAGTAATCCGCATCGGACACGAACCTCGTTCGGTCATGCTGACGAAAGTCAGCATCCAGAGCCGCGAGGGACTTGCTCGCCATTCTGGACCCTGACTTGCGTCAGGGTGACGTCGTCCTCGATTCTGAGATATTGCTCTTTGCTCTCGAAGCCTCAACCTGATGAGCATGTCGCCATAAAAAACCGGCGCAGCTTTCGCTGCGCCGGCTTTGAAAACGGTACCTGCCTTCAGCCTACTGGAAGCTGATGACGACTTCCGTGCGGCGGTTCAGCGGCTCGCGAACGCCGTCTTCCGTCGGTTTCGCCGGGCGGTCTTCGCCGAACGATTCGATCCGGATGTTGTCGGCCGCGATGCCGTTGGCGATCAGCGCGTCGCGGACGACGCCCCCGCGACGCTCGGACAGCGCCTGGTTGTAGGCCGAGCCGCCGGAGCGGTCGGCGTGACCGGAAACGACGACCGTGTTGACGTCATTGGCGAGCGCGCGCGAGGACGCTTCCTGGATCAGGTTGCCGGCTTCCGGCGTCAGGTTCGCCTTGTCATAGTCGAAGTAGACGATGACGTTGATCGGGTCGAGGTTGGCGGCGGCCTGTTCCTGCAGCTGCGGCGGGCATTCGGCCGCGACCGGAACGCTCGAACCGTCCCAGCAATCCTTGTACTGAGGAGCGGCCGGCGCCGCGGCGCCGAAGTTCCAGCGCAGACCCGCAAACAGGCTGTGCGAATTATACTCCTGCTCGAACTCCGCCGGCGCGCCCGCGAGCGTCCCGGCGAAATCGGGGTCGAGCGTCGCGAAATAGCGATAGGAAAGATCGAGCGCGAGGCCTTCGGCAAGCTCGAACGCCAGACCGGCGATGCCCTGATAGGCGAACTGCCAGGCCTTGTCGTCAACGACAAGCGATCCGAACCCGCCCGAGAAGCTCGGGTCGGCGCCGACATATTCAGCTTTCAGACGCGCCAAGCCGGCGCCGAGACCGACATACGGCGTCACCGCGCTGTCGCTCGAGAAATCCTTGATCAGGTTGAACATGAACGCCATCGACTGGATGTCGCCATCGACGGTGTCTTCGGTCCAGCCGGTAAAGCCGAGGCCGTCGCCAGGGAGATGGCGCAGATCGTTGTTGCGGTAGCTGAACTCAAGTTCTTTCCGCCAGCCGCCGGCGCCTTCATGGCCGAGCGCCGTGTAAACGCCGATGCCGTTGTCGTAGTCGGCTTCGCTATCGAAAAGCAGCGGGCCGGATACGGATTCGAAATCGCGATCGGGTCCGATGTAGGAAAGGCCCGCGCCGATGGCGCCGTAGACGCCCTGATAGGCATGGGCGGCCGGGGCGATCGCGAGCGTCGCGGCGGCGGCGAACAGGGCAGTTTTCAGCTTCATGAAGTCCCCTCCTCAGGTGAAACGATAAAACCCGCCGCGCGCGGTGCGTGGCTTGTTTAGATTAAGTCTCCTAGCCAATTTGGCTTACCCGTAACAGCGCAATTTAACCAACATTCCCCCCTTTGGCGAGATCGCGCCGGGGTTGTTGCATCGGTGCATCGCTAGCGCGGCCAAAGCTCACACACCGGTAATATGGGGCTCCGAATGGGAGGATTCCCATGCCGGCCCTGTGGAAAATCCGCGCCGATTGCGTACGGCGTCGGTCCGCCCTAGCTTCGCCGCCGACGGTGCCTCCCGGTTCGGGAGGAGAATAGGGAACGCGGTGAAAATCCGCGGCTGTGCCCGCAACTGTATGCGGCGAGCGCCCCCCGATCAGCCACTGGACCCCTAAAGTCCGGGAAGGCCGAGGGGGCGCGGTGACCCGCTAGCCAGGAGACCTGCCGTCAACGTCGTCCTTTTCGCGGCCGGGTCCAGCCGAGAAATGCGGTGACACCCGCCCGAGGCGACATCCTTGAACCTTGGAAAGGAGTCGCCGGAGATGATCCGTCTACATACTATTGCGCCGCTCGCCGCCGCCCTCTCGACCGCCGCGTTCGCGCAATCGCCGCCCGCGTCGGATGTCATCACGATCGACGCCCCGGCGGAAGTTGAGCCTGACATTATTTATTCCTACGCGCGGCGTCAGCGTCTTCCCGGAGAGGTCGGGTCGGCGGCGAGCGTCATCGCCGCCGAGGACATTGCCGCCGGCCAATATGCTTTCGCCGCCGACGCGCTGAGGCTTGCGCCCGGCGTCACCATTGCGCGCAACGGCGCCTTTGGCGGATTTGCCAGCGTCCGGCTGCGCGGATCGTCAAGCGGGCAGACGCTCGTCGTCATCGACGGCATTGTCGTCAACGATCCCGCCGCGCCACAGGGCGGATTCAACTTCGCCAATCTCGATGTCGCCGATATCGCGCGGATCGAAGTCCTGCGCGGTCCCCAGAGCATCATTTACGGCGCCGACGCCATCGGCGGCGTCATCGCCATCAGAACCGCGCGCGAAGGGCCGGCGGTCTCGGCCTATGCGGAAGGCGGATCGCGCGGAACCGCGCGTGGCGGCGCGACCTGGCGCGGCGGCAAGGGA
>JBGTLL010000184.1:0-7134 GCA_041744115.1 Parvularculaceae bacterium
GGCGGACGCGCGGCGGGCTTCATCGCGGGCGCGAGAGCCGCTGAAGCCGCCGCCGCCGCCGCCGCCATCGAAGTTGGATGGCGTGAATTTTCAGCCGCCGCGCCGTTCTGGCGCGCCATTCCCGAAACAATTGTCGAGCCGCTTTCCGAGGCGCCGCCTACGGACGGTTCATGATGTCTGTCAGGAACGCTGAATAGCGGCGCGCTGAATCCTCCGCTTCGCCGGCGCTATAATAATGCGCGTGTTCCCCGCCAAGAAGCCCTTTGTCGTCAAAGACGTGATCGGCGTCCTTGTACCAGACCAGATCGACGCCCGCGCCCGCGCGAGCGATCTTTTCCAGCCGGACTTTGCATTCGGCCCCATCAACGATCGTGTCCTTGCCGGCGACAAACGCCAGCGCCGGCGCGTCAAACTCCCATCGCAACAGCCGCGACCAGGCGCCGACGCCGCAATAAGGATAGAAAAGAATGATTCCGGCGAGATCGACGGCGGGCGGCGCGCTTTTCAGTGACGGCGGCGACCTGCCGGACGACGACAGCGCGACATAATCCATCAGCGACCAAGCGCCGTGCGACCAGCCAGCGGCGACGATTTTTGCCGGATCGACATCTTCGCGCGCGGCAACCATCGCAAGCGTGGCCGCGATGTCGCCGGCGCGCTCCTGCCCGAGCAGCGTCTTTCCGGCGCATACGGAGGAAAGCGACTGCTCCCGGTCGAGACCGCGCGCGCCATTGCTGTCGACGCCGACGACCAGCCAGCCCGCCTCGTTGGCGACCCGCGCCCATTGCGCCATGAAGCCTTCGCGATAGCCGGCGCAGCCGTGAAACTGCACAAGGGTCGGAAACGGCGGCGCGCCAGACGCTGGCGCATAGACATGGATATAGGGCGCAAGGAATGCCTGCTGTTCGGCGAGATCGCGCTTTATCGTCTTTGCGCCAAGATAAGAGAGCATCAAACTCTCGCGGCCGATCCACGCGCCGGCGCCAGCAAAGAGGAGCGCGGCGAGGCCCGCAATGATCGGCGAGCGTCTCACGACAATATGCCCGCCTCGACCGCGAGCTTCCGCAAATTCTGCTGCGGGCGGGCGCCGAAATGGCTAATGATCTCGGCGGCGGCGAGCGCGCCGAGCGCGCCGCAGGCGGCGAGGCTCAAGCCTTGCGCGACCCCGTAAAGGAGGCCCGCGGCGTAAGCGTCGCCGGCGCCCGTCGTATCGACCAGCCGCTCCGGCGTCACGGCCGCAATCCTGACGACATCGCCGTCCCGCGGAATAAGGATCGATCCCTTTTCCGACATGGTGACGGCGGTCAGCGGGCAGAGCGATCGCGCCTTTCTTCCGATTTCGGCGAGATCGTCCGTACAGAACAACGCCGCGGCCTCGCGCTCATTGGCGAGGAGAATATCGACATGCGCTTTTGTAAAAGCGATCAGGGCCGTGTGCTGACGATCGACGCAGCTCGCGTCGGATAGCGTCAGGGCGGCCTTGCGCCCCTCGCGCTTGGCCGTGCGGCAGGCCTTGACGAACGCCTCGCGCGCGACGGGCTGCTCAAAAAGATAGCCTTCGAAAAAGGTAATCGCGGCGCGCCCGATCACCGCCTCGTCGATGTCGGCGGGAGACACGAGGCCCGCCGAGCCGAGATAGGTCGTCATCGATCGCTGCGCGTCCGGCGTCACATTGATGAGACAGCGCGCGGTGCCGGGCCCCTTTTCGAGCGCCGGCGCATCAAAAAGGACGCCGAGCGCGCGCAGATCGTGGCGAAAAATTTCTCCGAGATTGTCGTTCGAGACCTTGCCGACAAAAGCGGCCTTGCCGCCGAGCGAGGCGATCGAGGCGATTGAATTGGCCGCCGATCCGCCGGAGATTTCAACGCCCGGCGCCATCGCCGCGTAGATCGCCTTCGCCTGCGCCTCGTCGATGAGGATCATCCCGCCTTTCGGAATCGAATGCGCGGCGAGGAAAGCGTCATCGGCTTTGCTGAGAACATCGACGATGGCGTTGCCGACGCCGACAACGTCGAGTGCGGGCGGACGCATGGAATTCCTTCACCTGATTGCGGCCGGCGGGGCGTCGCTTTAAGACATCCGGCGGGCGGCTTTAGATTCAGCGCCTTGTCGCCCCGCGGGGCCGCAAAGGTCAAGCCGCGTTGCGGCGACAAAGGAGCATTGACGACATGTCCCGATCGAACGCCGCGGCCAGCCTCTTTCTTTTGCCGATCCTTGCCGGCTGCACGACGATTGAAGGGCGCGGCGCGGCGCCAACGGCGCCAACGGCGGTTCAGGAAGCGCCGTCGACGCCAGCATTTCGCGCCGGCGATCTTGAAGGAAAGGACGGGGCCGATCTTGATGCGGCGCTCGGCGCGCCGGATCTGACGCGGGTCGAGGGCCCGGGCGAATTCCGCCGCTACACGCTCGCCGAATGCGCGCTGATCATCATTCTGTACCCGGATGATCAGGGCGTCAAGCGCGCGGCGCGCCTCGACGCCGGCGCGCTTCTGGCGGGCGAGGAAAAGCCCGATCTCGACCGCTGCCTCGCGCGCGGGAAGGCGGAACCGGCCTAGGTCGCCGCGACAGGCGTTGGCGGCGCTTTCAGATGCTTTTCCGACCGGCGCAAAAAATAGAGCAAGGCGAGAGCCGGCAGGCCGATCAGCGCGGTGTAGGCGAAAAACCACGCGTAGCCGACGGCGTCGACGATGAACCCCGAAAACCCGCCGACAAACTTGCCCGGAAGCGCGTAGAACGAACTGAAGAGCGCATACTGGGTCGCCGTGAACGCGGTGTTCGTCAAGCTCGACATGTAGGCGATCAGCACCGTTCCCGCATAGCCATAGGCGATATTGTCGATGACGACCGCGATCGTCAGATAGGCGTTTTCGGCCGGCATCAGCGAGAGCCAGGAATAGAGCAGGTTTGTCAGCGCCTGCGTGACGACGCCGATCGCCAGCGACGTGAAAAAGTTCAGGCGCAGCAGGGTGATCCCGCCGATGAAAACGCCGAACATCGTTGCGACCATACCGGCGCCGCCCCGGATGAGGCCGATCTGCGTCTTGTCATAGCCAAGATCGACGTAGAGCGGCCCGGTCATGAACCCCATCACGAAATCCGGAATGCGATAGATGGCGATGAAGGCGAGGATGACAATCGCCGCAACGCCGTAGCGGCGGAGGAAGTCCGCGAATGGCCCGACGACGGACTCCCGCAACGCCTGCATTGGCGGCAGTCTTTTCGGCGGAATGTATTGTCCGGCTTCAACTTTCGGTCCGAAAATCGCGACCAGAAATCCGATCAGCATCAGGGCCGCCATCGACTGATAGGCGATCGGCCAGCTTGCCTGGTCGGCGATGATGAGGGCGAGCGTTCCCGCGGTCAGGATGCCGATCCGATAGCCGTATTGGTACATCGCCGCCATCATGCCCTGCTCCGCTGTTGGCGCGGCCTCAATTCGCCAGGCGTCGACCGCGATGTCCTGGGTCGCCGCTGCGAAAGCGATCAGCACCGCGACCGTCGCGACATAAAAAAGATTTGCGCCCGGATTGGCGAACGACATCGCGATCAGCGTCGCGGCGACGCACAGCTGCGCGACCGCCATCCAAGCCCGCCTTCGCCCAACCTTCTTTTCCAGAAACGGCACGGGCGCGCGATCGAGGATCGGCGCCCACAGGAACTTCAAGGTGAAGGCAAATCCGACCCACGCGAAGAGGCCGATTTCGCTCCGACTGACTTCCTCTTCGCGCAGCCAGATCGAAAGCGTTTGAAAAATGAGATAGAATGGAAGGCCGGAGGAAAAACCGAAGATCAGCATCAGAACGCCGCGCGGCGTGAAATAGGTCTTTAGCGCATCAGCAATTGTGGGTTTGGCGGCGGGTGAAGCGCTGGCGGCCGTCGATTCGATTGTCATTACGCCCATCGGTCTTTGCTGACGGCGCGACCATAGACATATTCGTGTCGGGAAGAAGACCCGCGCGCCGGTTTAAGACGCCGCTTCAAGCGCGCCGGCGCCGTCGCCCCATTTCACCAGCATCAGATGAAGGTCGGCGGGTTCGAACGGTTTCGACAGGAAGTCGTTCATGCCGGCCGCCATGCATTTCTGGCGGTCGGCGCTCATGGCGTTGGCGGTCAAGGCGACGATCGGCACCTTGCCGGCGGCGCCGCCGAGCGCGCGGATCCGGCGGCTCGCCTCAAGGCCGTCGACGACCGGCATGTGCATGTCCATGAACACGACGTCATAGGCGCCGCCCGCCGCCGCCGCGACCGCCTCCTCGCCATTCGCGGCGACATCGACTTTGTGCCCGGCGCGGCGGATCAAGGTCGTTGCAAGGATGGCGTTGATCTGGTTGTCCTCCGCGAGAAGCACCTTCAGCGCGCGCTCGATCGGGACCGGTTGATTCCTGTTCGGCGCGGCGGGTGCCGCCGTTTCGACCGTCGTCCTGCCGCGCGCGATCTCTCGCATCAGGGTCGACTGCCGGACCGGCTTGATCAGGTAGCCGTCAAAGCCCTTGCCGCGCAGGGATTCGATCGCGCCGCGCTCATTGGGCGCAAGGAACACGAGCGCGCGTCCCGCCGCCTCCAGCGCGTCGCCGGTCGCGTCCCCGACCAGACCGTGATCGACAAGCAGCAGGGCTCCCGGCATTTCTTTCAGCGCGAAGACGGCTTCGCGCGAATCATCGACAAAACGGAAATCGGCAACGCCGAACGATTGCAGTTGCAGTCTGAGAACGCGAGCGAGAATTGCGGACCGGGTGGCGACGACAATCGGCGGCGCATCGACGCGCGGCGGGTGCGGCCGCTCCGTGACCGGGCCTGCGGCGACCGAAAATGTGAAGACGCTCCCCTTTCCTGGCTTGCTCTTGAGCGTAACGTCGCCGCCCATGGCGCGCGCGAGGCGCCGCGAAATTGCAAGCCCAAGTCCCGTCCCTTGCGCGCGCCGCCCGGAGTCGCTGTCGGCCTGCATGAATTTTTCAAACACCGAGCCATGCGCGTCGCGCGCAATGCCGCATCCGGTGTCGCGCACCGTTCCAAAAAGGGCGATCCCGTTGACCGACTCCTCCGTATGCAGCTCAATCGCGACGCCGCCGGCTTTGGTAAATTTGACGGCGTTGCCGGCGAGGTTGAGCAGAATCTGCCGGACGCGCGCCTCGTCGCCGACAAGGCGGCGCGGCGTTGCGGGATCGACATAACTTGCGATCTCGATCGATTTTTCCGCCGCGCGCGGGGAGAGGATTTCGGCGACGCTCTGCGCGAGCTGGTACGGATCGAAGGGCTCGGCGTCGAATTCCAGCCTGCCGGCGTCGAGCTTTGAAAAATCGAGAATGTCGTTGATCAGCGCGAGAAGGCTCGCGCCGGATTCGCGCACGGCTTCGACATAGGCGCGCTGGTTGAGCGAAAGCTCGGTATCGAGGAGGAGCGCCGACATGCCGAGAATGCCGTTGAGCGGCGTTCTCATTTCATGGCTGACGGTCGCGATCACCTGCATCCGCCCCTCTGAGCGCTCCTCGCCGACGTCCAGTTTCTCGTCGCCCTTCTTTCCGGGATCGGAAGCAACTGTTCCGGCATAGAGTTTTTCGCCGCCTGGAAGAATTTCGAGGCGCCATTCGAGGACGGCCTCGCCCTCGGGACCTCGCGCGCTGGTGCGGAAATCGCGCACGTCGCCGGGATCGCCCGCCGCGCCGCCAGGCGCGAACTTTCGGGCGTGCCAGTCGGCGGCGGGCGCGCCAAGAAATGCCGAAAAACTGCGGTTGACGAAGCGGATCGCATCGTCGCCGTCGCAAAGGACGATGAATTCGCCCGGCGACGGCGATTCCGGCAGCTTGGAAATCATGCGAACGCGCGCCCCTCGCGATATCCCGTCTGGACAGTCGTAAGAGGCGCGGCTGAAAATTTGGTTAGGCGAGGTGGTTAACCGCTTATCTGACGTGAAGGCGAAAAATATGATTCAGCGCTTGAATCCGGCGTCGTTGCCGCCGCCTTCCGCTTTCTGAAAGCGCGCTCGCGCTATTAACCAAACGCCAGCGATTCCGGCGCTGCGGTCATCGCTGTCGCCATGCCGTCGCGCCGGCGATAGCTGACGGCTTCCGCGATATGACGACGGCGGACGGCGTCGAGGCCCTCAAGGTCAGCGAGCGTTCGCGCGACGCGCAGAATGCGATGATAGCCGCGCGCGGAAAAGCCAAGCGTTTCCGCCGCGCGCGTCAACAGGCTTGCGCCCTCGGCGTCGGGCGCGGCAATGCGTTCGAGCGCAGAATCAGGAAGCGCGGCGTTGACGAGCGCGGCGCCCGTTTCTTTTACTGATCGCTCGATCTGCATGGCGCGCGCGGCGTTGATGCGCGCGGCGACGATCGACGACGGCTCTCCGGAAGCTGGCTGGGCGAGATCGGCCGGCATCACCGGCGCGAGCTCGACGGCGATATCCATGCGGTCGAGCATCGGGCCGGAAATTCGCGCCTGATACGACGCCTCGCAATTGGCCCCGCGCCCGCAGGCGCGCCCGCTCGCCTTGCCGTGACCGCAGCGGCAAGGGTTCATCGCCGCGATCATCTGGAAGCGCGCGGGATAGCGCACGTGGTAATTGGCGCGCGCGATCAGGACATCGCCGGTTTCCATCGGCTGGCGCAGGCTGTCGAGGACCTGCGGCGTAAATTCCGGGAGTTCGTCGAGAAAGAGGACGCCGTGGTGCGCGAGCGAGGCTTCGCCGGGTTTGGCGCGGACGCCGCCGCCGACCATGGCCGCCATCGACGCCGAGTGGTGGGGCGCGCGGAACGGACGGGTCCGGGTCAGCCGGCCGCCTTCCAGGAGACCCGCCATCGACTGCACCATTGAGATTTCAAGCATCTCTTCGGGAGTCAGCGGCGGCAGCAGGCCGGGGAGGCGCCGCGCCAGCATCGACTTGCCTGCCCCCGGCGGGCCGACCATCAGCAGATTGTGGCCGCCGGCGGCCGCCGCTTCGAGCGCGCGCTTGGCGCTTTCCTGACCTTTGACTTCTTTAAGATCCGGCGAGGCGGGCGGCGGCTCGATCGCGCCCGGGGAAGGCGGCGACAGCACCTGCACGCCTTTGAAATGGTTGACAAGCTGGATGAGACTTTTGGCGGCGATGATCGTGATGTCGGCGCCCGCCCACGCCGCTTCCGGGCCGCAAGCGGCCGG
>JBGTLL010000185.1:0-9040 GCA_041744115.1 Parvularculaceae bacterium
CGCCGGGCAGGGCGTTGCGCTGGCCCGCAGCGCGCTCGCCGCCCGCGACCTCATCGCCGGACGCCTCGTTTGTCTGACAGCCGCCAGCCAGCCGGCGGAGATCGCCTACTGGATCGTCCGCCCGAAAGACCGCGCGCGCGGCCGCAAGATCATCCGCTTTACGAATTGGCTTTGCACGGAAGCCGCGCGGGAAGAAAAGGCGCTGGCGGCGATCCTTGCCGCGCCGCGCCGCTAATCATGCCGAGCCTTCGCGCTCGAACTGGCCGCAGATGGCGTCGCCCCGCGCGCCGGCCTCATCGATCATCGACACCACCCGATTGATGTCGGCTTCGGAAAATCCGCGACCGAGGAACGCCGCCACCTCCTGATCGATCGCCGTCTGGGGAGCGCCATTCTCGGTCAATTCGCCAACTTTTATGAGACCGCTGGCGATTTCGAAATCGCGATCGGACATCGTGCCGCCCATGAAGCCCGTGAAGCAGGCGCAAGCGGCGCGCGGCTCCGAGAGTCCTTCGCGCCGGCTCAACGACACGCAGGCCGAATAGACGTCGCGCGCCGCCGTCGTCACCGAGGAGAACTGGTAATTTTGCGCGCCGGCCGGCGCCGAACAAAGACAGGCGATGGCGGCGACAGCCGCAACAGCGATGATCCGCATGAATTCCCCTCGGACGAAACGCGCCGTCCCGCGCGGCGCTTGCGGCAAACTGCCTCGAATGCGCTAGCGAGGCAAGCTCCACGGCGGCGCGATCAATTCCCGTCGGCGACGGCGTCCGTTGCGCTGACACGCCAGACGCGGTTGCCGACATCGTCGGCGACGAGGAGGTCGCCGCGTGCGTCGATTGCAACCCCGACCGGCCGGCCATGGGCGACATCGTTTTCCGCATCGAGAAAGCCGGTCAGCACATCGACGGGGTCGCCTTCGGGGCCCGCATCAATGAACGGGACGAAGATCACCTTGTAGCCGCTCCTCGGATTGCGGTTCCACGAGCCATGCTGCCCGATGAAGGCGCCGCGCCCGAGCGCCCCGGCGGCGCCGGCTTCGTCGCCATCGGCGATGACAAGACCGAGCGAGGCCGTATGCGATCCGAGCGCGTAATCCGGCGCGATCGCCTTGCTGACAAGGTCAGGGTTTGGCGGCTCGACGCGGGTGTCGACATGATTGCCATAATAACTATAGGGCCAGCCATAAAAGGCGTCTTCCCTGACCGAGGTCAGATAGTCCGGAACCAGATTGTCGCCGAGTTCGTCGCGCTCGTTGACGACCGTGTACAGAGTGTTCGTCGTTTCATCGAAATCCATGCCGACGGGATTTCTGAGGCCGCTGGCAAAAACTTCGCCCTCGCCGCTCGCAACGTCGATCTCCCAGATCGCCGCGCGGCCTTCTTCCATCTCGAGGCCGTTTTCGCCGACATTGCTGTTCGATCCGACCGCGGCGTAAAGCCTCGCGCCGTCCGGGCTGGCGACAATGTTCTTGGTCCAGTGGTGATTGAGCGGACCGCCGGGCAGTGCGAACACCTGTTCGGGCGCCGCCGAAATCGATGTCGCGCCCGTTTCATAAGGAACAGAAACAACCGCGTCCGCATTGGCGATGTAGAAAGTGTCGCCGACCAGCGCCATGCCGAAGGGCGAAAAGAGGCCCTCGATGAAGGGCGAGCGCATCTCCGCAACGCCGTCGCCGTCGGCGTCGCGGAGGAGGGTGATGCGATTGGCGCTTGGCGCCGCCGCGCCGGCCTTCTTCATCACCATCTTCATGAAGAACGCCTTGATGCCGCCTTTCTCTTCCTTCGGCGGCGCGTTCGTTTCCGCCACCAGAACGTCGCCATTGGGGAGGACGTAAAGCCAGCGCGGATGGTCAAGACCGGCTGCGAACTCGGTGACCGCGAGCCCCGCGCCTGGCGTCGGCTGCGCGCCATCCGCCCACGCTTCGGCCTTCGCGACGTTGACGGTCGGGAGCAGGTTCTTTTCGGGCGCCGGCAGTTCCGGATCGGGGCCGAAACCGGTTTCGACGGGTTTTGGCTCCCTGGCGCAACCTTCCGCGGCGAAAACTGCCAGCGCGGCGGCGGCGACGGTAAGGCGGAAGAAGGGAGACATCGGCGGGCTCCATCGTTTGGCGAATGCCATCCGAACGCCGGCTGCGCCTCAAGGTTCCGATTTTCCGAGCATCGCTTGCAGCGTCGCCAGCTGATCGGCCTCTCCCGGCGGCTTGTCCCATCTGAGGCGATTGATGCGCGGGAACCGCATCGCAAGGCCGGATTTGTGGCGGGTCGAGCGGTTGAGCCCCTCAAAGGCGACTTCAAACACCAGCCCCTTCGTCGAAGTCGCGGTCACCGCGCAAACGGGGCCAAAGCGCTCCGTCGTGTTGTTGCGGACGAAGCGGTCGATCTCTTTCAGTTCGTCGTCGGTAAAGCCGAAATAGGCCTTGCCGACAGGGGTCAGGGCGCCGTCCTCGGCCCAGACGCCGAACGTATAGTCGGAATAGAAGGACGACCTTCTGCCATGGCCGCGCTGCGCATACATCAGGACGGCGTCGATGAGATGGGGATCGCGCTTCCATTTCCACCATTCGCCTTTCGGGCGCCCCGGCGCATAGGGCGCCGCTTTCCGCTTCAGCATCAGCCCTTCGATCGCCGCGTCAGGCGGCGCCGCGCGATGGTTCGCCAGGTCTTCAACCAGAGCGAACGAAACCAGCGGCGACAGGTCGAAGCGCGGCGGCGGGCGCGTCGCCATCAACGCTTCCAGCCGCGCGCGGCGTTCGGCGAAGGTCAGCGCACGGAGATCGTCGCCTTCGAGCGACAGGAGATCGTAGGCGCGCACGAAGGCGGGGTGCGATTTCAGCAGCGCGGGCGACACGGTCTTGCGATTGAGCCGTTTCTGCAGTTCCGAGAATGGCTGGACCGCGAAGCCTTCCGTCCCCGGATCGAACACGAGGAGTTCGCCGTCAATGACGCCTTCGAAATTCATCGCCTCGATGATGTCCGGAAAGGCGCGGCCGATATCGTCGCCAGTGCGGCTGTAGAGCCGGCGCGTCGCCCCCTCTGACGCCGCCTGCACGCGAATGCCGTCCCATTTCCATTCCGCGGCGTGAAGCGCCGGCGTGATCGCTGCGAGGTCTTTTGCCTCAAGCGTATGCGCGAGCATCACCGGACGGAACATCGCGAGGGCGGCGGCCGCGGGTTTGTCCGCGCGACCTTCGAGCCACGCAAACAGCGTCTCGTAAGGCGGCGCCAGGCCATGCCAGAGTTCTTCAATCTCGGTCACGTCCTTGCCGCCGAATTCGGCGAGCGCGATCCTCGCAAGGCGCGCCGAAACGCCGATCCGGAAACCGCCGGTCACCAGTTTCATCAGCGCCCAGCGGCCATCGGCGTCGAGCGCGTCGAGCCATCCTTCGACAAGGCGCGGCCCTTCCGCGCGCGAGGCCGCCCGCATGGCCTCGACCACCTCGCCAAGGCCCGGCGCGCGGTTGGCGCCGCGCTTAGCCGGCCAGGCGAGTGAAATCGTCTCCGCCAGATCGCCGACATAATCATAGGAGAGATCGAACAGCGCGGCGTCCATCCGCTCATAAATCAGGGTGCGGAGCATCGCCGGCTTGACGTTGGCGATCTCAAGGTCGCGGGTGATCGCAGCCAGCGCGTAGCCGCGGTCAGGATCGGCGGTCGCCCGGAAATAATCAACAAGCAGGCGCACTTTCAGATTGCGCTGCGGCGTCAGGATCAGCCGGCCCAGGATGGCGGCAAAGCGGTTCATCGCGCGTGCTCACTCATTTTCATCGTCGTAGCCGACGAGGCGCAGCGGCTGCGCTGAAAGGCCTTGCAGTTCCGCCCAGCGCAAGAGCGCATCGTCGCGGCCATGCGTCACCCAGAGTTCGGCCGGCGCGATCTCCCCGATCGTCCGCGTCAGTTCTTCCCAGTCCGCATGGTCGGAGATGATGAGCGGCAGTTCGACGCCGCTCGCCTTGGCGCGCTGGCGGATGCGCATCCACCCCGAAGCGAACGCCGGCACTGGGTCGGCGAAGCGCCGCGCCCATTTGTCGGCGATGGCTGAAGGCGGGGCGATGACAATGCGGCCGGCAAATTCCGCCTTCTCGCTGCTGTCGATCGTCGCCGGCAGGAGCGGCCCGAGATCGACGCCGAACGAGCGATAGAGCGCGCACAAGTTTTCCATGGCGTCATGAATGAAGATCGGTTCGGCGTAGCCTGCCTCGCGCAGCAGCATGATGATGCGTTGCGCCTTGCCGAGCGCATAGGCGCCGACCAGATGCGTGCGCTCGGGATACAGCGCGACGGATTTCAGGAGCTTTGCAATTTCCTCGCGATCGTCGGGGTGACGGAAAACCGGAAGAGCGAAGGTCGCCTCGGAAATGAAGACGTCGCAGGGAATAACTTCGAACGGCGCGCAGGTCGGATCGCGCCGGCGCTTGTAGTCGCCGGAGACGATCAGGCGCTTCCCCTTATGCTCGACAAGAACCTGCGCGGAGCCGAGCACATGCCCCGCCGGATGAAGCGTCACGGCGACGCCACTGACCGATACCGGATCGCCGTAGCGCGCGGCTTCGGTCTTCGTCGCAAACGCGTCGCCGTATCGCGCGCCCATGATCGCCAGCGTTTCACGGGTCGCGAGGACGGCGCCGTGGCCGGCGCGCGCGTGATCGGAATGGCCGTGAGTGACGACCGCGCGCGCCACCGGGCGAACGGGATCGACGTAAAAATCGCCCGGCGGACAATAGAGGCCGGCCGGCGTCGGGTGGAGGATTTCGCGGAACGCGGTCATGCGCGGGAGAAAGTAAGCGTCCGCTCGCGCGGATTAAAGCCGTGCCATCCCGCCATTGATCGCGAGGCATTTCCTTTTCGTCACCCTGACGAAAGTCAGGGTCCAGCGCCGCGGGCGATTCTCTTTGCCGCGCTGGATGCTGACTTTCGTCAGCATGACGAAGGGGGGGTGACGGGGGCGAAGGGGGGTGAAGGCAACCCACTTTTCGTCACCCTGACGTCCACTTTTCGTCACCTGACGCAAGTCAGGGTCCAGCGCCGCGGGCGACTCCCTTGCCGCTCTGGATGCTGACTGTCGTCCGCACGACGGAACACCAAACCTATGCTGACGGCGCGAAGCCGACGATGTCGTCGTAGAGATCGCGCCCCTCGGGGTTCAGCTTTTCAATGAGCGCGAGCTTCCATCCGCGTTTCCATGCCTTGAGGCGTTTTTCCTCGGAGATCGCGCTCGTTATTGACTCAAATCTCTGATAATAGACGAGCATTGTAACGCCATACTTTCTCGTGAATCCCGGGACAAGTTTTTGCCGATGTTCCCAAATTCGTCGCGTGAGATCATTCGTCACGCCGATATAGATTGTGCCGTTGCGCTGCGACGCCATCCTGTAAACCCATCCGCCATACGGCATGATCCGCTCCCTGACGACGGCAAGATGCTATCCCCGCCGTCACCCTGACGTCTAACCGCCGTCACCCTGACGTCCAACCCTCGTCACCCTGACGAAAGTCAGGGTCCAGCGCCACGGGCGAATCCCTTGCCGCTCTGGATGCTGACTTTCGTCAGCATGACGAGCGGGTGAAGGCATTCCACTCCTCGTCACCCTGACCTCCCCCCTCGTCACCCTGACAACCCCTCGTCACCCTGACGAAAGTCAGGGTCCAGCGCCACGAGCGATTCCCTTTGCCGCGCTGGATGCTGACTTTCGTCAGCATGACGAAGGGGGCGAACGGGGGCGAAGCAAGCCAACCTCACGCAGTTTTCGCCGTCACGGAAAGACTTGCGCCGCGCCTGAAAGGCTGGCTCCGTCGGGCGATGGATCGGCCCGCGTCGCTGTTGCCGGATGTCTTTGCTGCGTGGTTCGCATCGCGCGGCTGGTCGCCGCGGGCGCATCAGCTTGAGTGTTTGAAGGCCGCGCGCGCCGGGAAATCGCACCTCCTCATCGCGCCGACCGGCGGCGGCAAGACCCTGGCCGGGTTTTTGCCAAGCCTCATTGATCTCGAGGCGCGCGGATCGGCCGCGAGGCTTCACACGCTTTACATTTCGCCGCTGAAAGCGCTCGCCGTCGATATCGCGCGCAATCTCGAGCGGCCCGTCGCCGAAATGGGGCTGCAGATCGGCATTGAAACGCGGACGGGCGACACGCCGCCCTCGCGCCGCCAGCGGCAAAAATATTCCCCGCCCGACATTTTGCTGACAACGCCCGAACAGGTCGCGCTTCTGTTGTCGCACGCCGACGCCGCGCGGTTCTTCGGCGGCGTCGAGGCCGTCGTCATCGATGAGCTGCATTCCTTTCACGCGACAAAGCGCGGCCATCTCCTGTCGCTCGGCCTTGCCGCGCTCCGCCGCGTGGCGCCGCGCCTTCGCGCGGTCGGGCTTTCCGCAACCGTCGCTGACCCGGCGCCGCTTCTCGACTTTCTCTCGGCGCAAACCAAAGACGCCGAGCGGGCGCTGCTGATCCGGGCGGCGGGCGGGGCAAAGCCGGTCGTCCGCGTTCTCAGCGCGGAAAACCGCATCCCGTGGTCCGGGCATTCGGCGCGGCACGCCTTCGCCGATGTCTACGAGGCGATCCGCAACGCCGGCATGACGCTCGTCTTCGTCAACACGCGGTCGCAGGCCGAACTGACGTTTCAGGCGCTGTGGCGACTGAACGAGGACAATCTCCCGATCGCGCTCCATCACGGCTCGCTCGATGTCGGGCAGCGCCGCCGGGTCGAAGCGGCGATGACGAAGGGGAGCCTGCGCGCCGTCGTTTGCACCTCGACTTTGGATCTCGGCATCGACTGGGGCGACGTCGATCTCGTCATCCAGATCGGCGCGCCGAAGGGCGCGAGCCGCCTGACGCAGCGCATCGGAAGAGCCAATCACCGCATGGACGAGCCGTCCTCGGCGCTGCTGATCCCCGGAAACCGCTTCGAGGTTCTTGAATGCCTCGCCGCGAAAGATGCGATCGGGGAAGGCGCGCTGGACGGCGACGAAAAGCGCGAGGGCGCGCTCGACGTCCTGGCGCAGCACATTCTCGGCATCGCCTGTTCAGGGGCGTTCGCGCCAGATGTTCTTTATACGGATGTGATTTCCGCGGCGCCTTATGCCGCGCTTTCCCGCGCGGCGTTCGATCAGGCCGTCGAATTCGCGGCGACCGGCGGCTATGCGCTCCGCAGCTATGAGCGCTTTCGGCGCATCGTGAAGACGCCGGAGGGACTCTACCGCGTCCGCAATGCGCATGTCGCCCAGCAGCACCGGATGAACGCCGGAACGATCGTCGACTCCCCGTCTTTCAATATCCGCGTCATCGGCGGCGGGCGGCGCCGGGGGCCAGGACGGAAACTCGGAACCATGGAAGAGTGGTTCGTCGAAGGCCTCGCGCCCGGCGACACTTTTCTCTTCGCCGGCGAGGTGCTGCGCTTTGAAGGCGTCGAGGGGACCGACGCCTTCGTGACGCGCGCGCCGGGCCAGTCCCCTCGCGTTCCAAGCTGGAACGGCGGCAAATTCCCGCTGACGACTTATCTGGCCGGCCGCGTCCGCCGGATGGTCGCGGATGACGCGAACTGGCGCGCGCTGCCCGATCAGCTTCGTGAGTGGCTCGAAGCGCAGCGGGAAATCTCGATCATTCCGCGCGCCGACGAATTGCTGATCGAGACCTTCCCGCACGATGACCGCTTTTTTCTTGTCTGCTATCCCTTCGACGGGCGGCTCGCGCATCAAACGCTCGGCATGCTGCTGACGCGAAGGCTTGAACGCGCGGGCGTGCAGCCGCTCGGATTTGTCCCGACGGAATATTCGCTCTCGATCTGGGGGCGGCGCGATCTTGGCGGCGCCAATTTCGACGCGCTGTTCGCGGAGGACATGCTCGGCGACGATCTTGAAGCGTGGCTCGCTGAATCGGTCCTGATGAAGCGGACCTTTCGCGACTGCGCCGTGATCGCCGGTTTGATCGACCGCCGCCATCCGGGCCAAATGAAGACCGGTCGGCAAGTCGCGTTCTCGGCCGACCTCATCTACGACGTGCTGAAGGAACACGAGCCGGAGCACCTCCTGATCAAGGCGGCCTGGGCGGATGCGGCGCGCGGCTATCTCGATCTTGCGCGCCTGCAGGGCCTGTTGACGCGGATCAAAGGGCGCCTACGCCATGCGCGGCTGACGCGCGTTTCTCCGCTTGCCGTGCCGGTCATGCTCGAAATAAACAAGGAGACGATTATCGGCGAGGCGCAGGAAGCAATGCTGAAGGAAGCGTCCGACGCGCTGATTGCGGAAGCGATGCGGCGGTGACGGCGGTTGGCCTGCGTTCACCACGCTCCGTCATGCTGACGACAGTCAGCATCCAGAGCCGCGGGGGAATCGCCCGCGGCGCTGGGCCCTGACTTTCGTCAGGGTGACGTCATTGTATATAGTGCGCTTTGAACGCGGCCTTGGCGGCGCGCCTTCAATGAAGGGCGCCCCATCAGCGCGAACGGAACCGGCTCATTGACGAGGGACACGATGTGGTGACGGCGAGCGTTGAGATTTCGGTCAGCGGCGAACGCCTCGTCGCGACAACCGCGGGCGCTCTTTACTGGCCGGCGCGCGAGGCGCTGATCGTCGCCGATCTGCATTTCGAGAAGGGATCGCATTTTGCAACGCGCGGCGTGCTGCTGCCGCCCTACGATACGCGGACGACCTTGCGACGGCTGGCGATCCTGATCAAAAATTACCGGCCGAAAATCGTTATCTCGCTCGGCGACGCCTTTCACGACGGCGCGGCGGAAGCGCGGATGGACGAAGACGATGCGGCGCTGCTCGGAACGCTGGTCGCTTCGACGCAATGGATCTGGATCCTCGGCAATCACGATCCCGTCCCGCCGACGCGCTTCGGCGGCGGGGTCGAGCGGAGCCTTCGATCAGGGCGGCTGTTCTTCCGCCATGAGCCAGCATCGGACCCCGATCCCGGCGAGATCGCCGGCCATCTGCACCCCGCCGCGCGTGTCAGGGCCGAGACGCGGCTCATCCGCCGGCGATGCTACGCAACCGACGGCGCGCGCCTCGTGATGCCGGCGTTCGGCGCCTATGCCGGCGGCCT
>JBGTLL010000186.1:0-11297 GCA_041744115.1 Parvularculaceae bacterium
GCCGTTCCCGGTCGCCGACGCGGCGTCGTAGGGGGTTCGCGCGGTTGTCCCCGCGCAGGCGGCGGCGCCGCCGAGAAGGGCGGTTCCGAGCGCGGCGCGGCGGGTGATTTTGGTCATGGTGTTCCTTTCATCGCAGCGACCGTTCGGCTCGGCGCAGATATAGGCGCCTCGCGGTCTTCAATCCTTCGCGAATTGGTCTAGGTTGGCGCCGGTTTTCAGGCAATCCGGGGTTACCATCGACATGCGACAGAATTCCCACATGGCGGCGGCGCTGGCCGTCCTTCTGACGGCGGCGGGCTGCGAAGGGAAGGGCGACAAAGCGGCGACCGACGCCGATGCGCCCAGGGCCGGCGCATCGCCCGGCGATGAGGAGAAAAATGAGACCGCGGCGCCGGCGAGCCGCTGGGCCGCCGATCCCTATCCGTCGACTTACGCGCCTTATCCTTCGGCCGCGACCGTCATTCGCGGCGCGACGATCCTGACCGGGAACGGCGCGCGCATCGACAATGGCGTGCTGGTGATCGAGGCGGGCAAGATCGTCAGCGTCGGCGGCGCCAATGTCGCCGCGCCGGACGGGGCGCGAATCATCGACGCCAGCGGAAAATGGCTGACGCCTGGCATTATCGACATCCATTCGCATCTTGGCGACTACCCGTCGCCGCAAACGGCTTCGACGTCCGACGGCAATGAGGCGACAGCGCCGAACACCGCCGAGGTATGGGCCGAACATTCGGTCTGGCCGCAGGATGCAGGGTTCACGCGCGCGCTCGCGGGCGGGATCACCTCGCTGCAGATTCTCCCCGGTTCCGCCAATCTCTTCGGCGGCCGATCGGCCATCCTGAAGAACGTCCCCGGACGGACGGTTCAGGAAATGAAGTTTCCGGGCGCGCTCTATGGCCTCAAAATGGCCTGCGGCGAAAACCCCAAACGCGTTTATGGCGACAAAAGCGGCCCGGCGACGCGGATGGGCAATTTCGCCGGCTATCGCGCCGGCTGGATCGAGGCCGCCGACTACAAGAAGAAATGGGAAGATTACTGGGAAGAGCATGACGAGTGGGCTGCCGAAAACGGCGACAAGGGAAAGAAGAAATCCGCGAAGAAAGATGATGACGATGATGATGGCGATGAACCCGATGCCCCGACCCGCGATCTGAAACTTGAAACGCTGGCGATGGCGTTGAACGGCGACATCACCGTCAACATGCATTGCTACCGCGGCGACGAGATGGCGCAGGTGATCGATATGGCGAAGGAATTCGGCTATAAGGTCCGCACGTTCCATCACGCGGTCGAGGCCTACAAGGTCGCTGATCTCCTCGCCGCGAACGGCATCTGCGCGGCGGTGTGGGCGGACTGGTGGGGTTTCAAGCTTGAAGCCTATGACGGCCTCCGCGAAAACGCCGCGCTTGTCGATGCGCAAGAAGGCGGCTGCGCGATCATTCATTCCGACGACGAATACGGTATCCAGCGGCTCAATCAGGAGGCCGGCAAGGCAATGGCCGACGGCAACCGCATGGGGTTGAAGATTGCGCCCGAGAAGGCGATCGGCTGGATTACCTCCAATCCCGCCAACGCGCTTGGCGTCGGCGACCGGACGGGCACGCTCGAAGCGGGCAAGATGGCCGATGTCGTTCTGTGGAGCGGCAATCCGTTCTCGGTCTATGCGAAAGCCGAACAGGTCTACATCGACGGCGCGCTCTTGTACGATGCGGGCGATCCCGAGCGGTCGCCGCGGATGGACTTTGAAATCGGCCAGCGCAACGCGGCCTTCACCGGCGGAGCGGGACAATGACGTCAATCGACATTGTTCTTCCTTCTCCCCCTTCTTCAGGGGGAGAAGGTGGCGCGAAGCGCCGGATGAGGGGGCGGCGCGGCGAAGCTCAACATCGCACCCGAGGCGCCGCCCCCTCACCCTGCCCTCTCCCCCGAAGACGGGGGAGAGGGAGAGGGAGAAGGAAGGAGCGCATGTTTTTTCCTTCTTACCCGGAATTTGTCTCCGACTTTGCATCGCGAGCGCGAAATCCGTTCGCGGCGCAATCGCGTCAAAATCAATACAGGCTGGTGTGAACATGAAACTTTTGTCCAAACTGATCGTCGCTTCAGCATCTGCGGCCGCGTGTTTTGCCGCCGCTGCCGCGCAGACCGTCGCCATCCAGAATGCGCGCGTTTTTACGATGGCGGGCGCAAACGCCGGACGCATCGACAACGGCGACGTCATTATCCGCAATGGCGTCATCGCCGCGATCGGCCAGGATCTGACGCCGCCCGAAGGCGCGACCGTCATCAACGCCGATGGGCGGATTGTGACGCCCGGCCTTTTTGCGCCGTGGTCGCAGATCGGTCTCGTTGAAATCGACCTCGATGACGAGGCCAATGATTCGACGACCGATGACGGATACAACGTCTCCGCCGCGCTCGATGCGGCGGACGCGTTCAATCCGTCCTCGACCCTGATTGCGATCAGCCGCGCCGGCGGCGTCACCAGAGCGGTCGCTGCCCCGACGCCGGGCGGCAAGATGTTCGGCGGCCAGGGCGCAATCGTCGATCTGTCGGGCCGCGCCTCTTCGATTGTCCGGCCGCTTGCCGTCCAGTCGGTCGCCATGGGCTCGGCCGGCGCGCAGTTCAATGGCGGAACGCGGCTCGCGGCGTGGGCGGCGCTGCGTGACGCGCTTGATCAGGCCCGGGCCTATGCGGCAAATCCATCGGCCTATGTGATGCGGTCGCGCCCCGACGGCCTTTCGATCGGCGATCTTGAAGCGCTCGGCGCTGTCGCGAGGGGGGCGCAGCCCCTCGTCGTCAGCGTCAACAGTGTCACCGACATCCGCACGCTGATCAAATTGAAAGCGGAATACGGCGTCAACGCCATCGTCCTTGGCGGGACCGAGGCCCATCTCGTCGCGCGCGAGTTGGCGGCGGCGGCCATTCCGGTCATTTTGAACCCGATGCGAAACCTCCCCTCGCAGTTTGAAAATCTCGCCGCGACGCAGTCGAATGCAGGCCGTCTTGCCGCCGCCGGCGTCATCATCGCCTTTTACGATCCGCCCTCCGGCACGCATAATCTGCGCCTGCTGCCGCAGCTTGCCGGCAACGCGGTCGCCAACGGGCTGCCCTATGAAGCAGCGCTCGCCGCGCTGACGATCAACCCGGCGCGCATCTACGCCGCCGCCGACCGCTACGGTTCGCTCGAAATCGGGAAGGCGGGCGATGTCGTCGTCTGGGACGGCGATCCTCTGGAGACCTCGACGCGGCCGATCGCGGTCCTGATCGACGGGCGGGTCACGTCGCTCAGGAATCGCCAGACCGCGCTTCGCGACCGCTACAGGGATCTGGAGCGCGGCGATCTTCCGATTGCGTATCGGGGAGCGCAATAACCCCTTTCTTCCTTCTACCCCGTCTTCGGGGGAGAAGGTGGCCCCCCGGGTCCGGCCGAAGGCCGGCCCAAGGGTAAACTCCGGCCGGATGAGGGGGCGGCGCAGCACGCACAGACATTGCGACCGACGCACCGCCCCCTCACCCCGGCGCTCTCCCCCGAAGGCGGGGGAGAGCGCGCGCCGCCTGATTTCCGTGTAAATCCTTCCCCATGACCAAGCGCCTCAAGATCGCCATCTGCCAGATCGCGCCGGTCGTCGGCGATATCGCCGGCAACATCGCGAAAATTCTCGCCGCGCGCGCCGAGGCCGGCGGACAAGGCGCCGATCTTGCGGTCTTCTGCGAGCTTGTCGTCTGCGGCTACCCGCCCGAGGACCTCGTCGCCAAGCCCGCTTTCCAGCGCGCCTGCCGCGAAGCGGTGGAAGTTCTGGCGAAAGCGACCGCCGCCGGACCGGCGATGATCGTCGGCGCGCCGTGGAAAGAGAAGGGCGCGCTTTACAATGCGGCGTTCCTCCTTGACGGCGGCGAGATCAAGGCGATCCGCCACAAGGTCCGCCTGCCGAATTACGGCGTTTTCGACGAGCCCAGGCGGTTTACACCGGGTACGGACTATCCGCCGCCGACAGAATTCATGGGCGTCAGGCTCGGCCTCATGGTCTGCGAGGACATGTGGCTCCCGGGCGCCGGCGAATGTCTGGCCGAAGCGGGGGCCGAGTTTTTCATCGTGCCGCACGGCTCGCCGTTTCGCGTAACCTCGCTCGACGACCGCGCGGCGGCGGCGCGGGAACGGGTGAAGGCGACCGGGCTTGCGCTGATTTTCGTCAACCAGCTCGCCGGGCAGGACGAAGTGGTTTTCGAAGGCGCCGCCTTTATCATGGACCGCGCCGGCGAAATCGTTCACCGCGCGCCGCAATTCGAATCCGGCGTTTTCATGAGCGAATGGGCAAAACGCGGGAACGGCTGGGAGTGCGTCGCCGGCCCCGATGCTCAATGGGTTCAAGGCGAAGAGATGATCTATCGCGCCGTTGTGCTCGGCGTCCGCGACTATATCGAGAAGAACCGTTTTCCCGGTGTCGTCATCGGCCTTTCCGGCGGCGTCGATTCAGCGCTGACCGCAGCCATCGCCGTTGACGCGCTGGGGGCGGAGGGCGTCCGCTGCGTGATGATGCCGTCGCGGTACACCGCGCCCGAAAGCGTCGAGGATGCGCGAGAGTGCGCGCGGCGTCTCGGCGCATCCTATGAGACGATCCCGATCGAACCGGCGGCTCTCGCGTTTCAGGAGATGCTGGCGCCGGCGTTCGCCGACCGCGCCGCCGATGTCGCGGAAGAGAACATCCAGTCGCGGATCAGGGGCCTCATCCTGATGGCGCTGTCGAACAAGTTCGGGCCTATGGTGCTGACGACCGGGAACAAATCCGAAATGTCGGTCGGCTATGCAACGCTCTACGGCGACATGAACGGCGGCTACAATCCGTTGAAGGACATCTACAAGACCGATGTCTACCGCCTTTGCCGCTGGCGCAACATGAACAGCGCGGGCGATCTGAAAGGCCCCAAAGGCGAAGTGATCCCGGCGCGGATCATCGCAAAGGCGCCTTCGGCGGAACTGCGCGCCAATCAGACCGATGAGGATTCGCTTCCTCCATACGATATTCTCGACGGCATTCTGGAGCGCCTTGTCGAGCGCGAAATGGCGGTCCGCGACATTGTCGCCGACGGCTATGACGAGACGACCGTGCGCCGGATCGAGCACCTGCTCTACGTCGCCGAATACAAACGCCGCCAGGCGCCGCCGGGACCGAAGGTGACGCGCGTCAATTTCGGCCGCGACCGCCGCTATCCGATCACCAACCAATGGCGGGACGGGTGAGCCATTTTGCATTTCCAGCCTTCGCACGCAAAAGGGACGGGGAAGGAAGAAAAAGGATTCCCTAATTCCGCGGCGCCGGCGGCGACAGGTCTTCGCTGTCCTTGCCGGTTGCGATCGCGTATTGCGCATCGACGATCGGCGTCTTGAACCAGCCTTCGAAGAAAACTTTCAACAGGGGATCGCCGCCGGTCATGCGGGCGTCGATCGCCGTCCAGTCGAGCGCGGCGCGTGTTTCTTCCAGCGTTTTCCCTTCCGCTGCGAGCCTGTCGACTTCGTCGGCGACGAAGGTCAGCGTGTCGACCAGGAGATCCAGATAGTCCATATCTGTCATGATCTCGCCATGGCCCGGAACGATCGCTTTTGCCGGCAGCGATTTCAGCTGTTTCAGCACCAGGGTCCAGCTTCGCGGGTGACTGAAGAAGCCGTAGGGCGTCGGTCTGACGATGGCGTCGCCGGTCGCGAGGATTTTCTCTTTCGGCAGATAGAGGATGATGTCGCCATTGGTGTTGCCGGGTCCCATATGGCGCAGCTCCGCCTTGCGTCCGCCGAGATCGATCGTCATCGCGCCGGTGAAAGTCTTCGTCGGCTCAATCGCCCTCAGTCCGCGCACCTCGGCGTTCACCAGATCAAAATATTGCAGAACATACTCGTAATAGGCGCGCATGGCGGGCGTCACCGGATCGCCGTTCGAGCGTTTGCCGGTCCTTAGCGCTTCCTCAAAACGTTCGCGGGTCGCCTTATTCGTCTCGTCGTCCGGCGGCGTGAAGGCGTTCAAGGGGCTCTTGATCGCGCGCGCGGTGAAGTCGTGCATGATGATCTCGGCGTCCGGATATTTTTCGAGAATCCTGTAAGCGCCCATCGAATGATCGCCATGCCAATGGCTGACCGCCATGTGCGTTACGGGAAGGTCGGTCAGTTCCGCGACTTTTGCCGCAACGCGCTCGCCCTGTAAGGCAAAGCCCGCGGGGTCGAACAGGAGCACGCCTTTCTTTCCGATGACGATGACGGTCGTTCCCGTCGGCGGCGCGTTATAAGAAACGGGACGGACGCCCGCCCATACGCCCTTGTCGAGTTCTCGCCATTCGAGGTCGAAAGGATCGGCCGCTCTGACGCCGCTCGCGGAAAATAGTGCGAGCGCGGCGGCCGCGGACACTACGCCCGCCCCTGATTTCCTGCGCACGTTGAACTCCTCCCTCTCGCTCCCCGGCATAGAGACAGAGGCATCGACGCGCGCCTCAAGCGCCTTGCGTCCGGACGAAGCGCCAGCGCGCCGGAGCGACTCTCCCGCCTCGTTTGACCTGGTGACGGGCCTGTCGTAGCAAGCCGCCTCTCTTTTCAGGTCCCTGATTTCGATGACCGCCATCGTCCGCTTTGCGCCTTCGCCGACCGGCAAGATTCATGTCGGCAATGTGCGCGCGGCTTTGTGGAACTGGCTCTTTGCCCGCAAGAGCGGCGGTAAATTCATCCTGCGGATCGACGACACCGATCGGGAACGCTCGACCGTTGCGTTTGAAGACGGCATCAGGGCGGACCTTGCCTGGCTCGGCCTCGATTGGGACGAGACGTTCCGCCAGTCGGCGCGGTTCAAAGACTATGACGACGTTTCGGACGGCTTGCGCGAAAAGGGCCTCCTCTATCCCTGTTACGAGACGGCGGAAGACCTTGAGCGGAAACGCCGGCTGCAGAGGACGCGCGGCCTGCCGCCGGTTTACGATCGCGCCGCGCTCTCCCTGACCGATGCGCAGAAACAGGCGTTTGCGGCGGAAGGGCGCCGCCCGCACTGGCGGTTCCGCCTGTCGCAGGCGCCGGTCGTGTGGCGTGATTTGATCCGTGGCGAGACGAATGTCGATACCGCGAGCCTCTCCGATCCCGTCCTCATCCGCGAGGACGGCGTTTATCTTTATACCCTGCCGTCCTGCATCGACGATATCGACTATCGGATCACCCATGTCATTCGCGGCGAAGATCATGTGACGAACGCCGCCGTGCAGATCGAGATCATGCGCGCGGTCGTCGCAATTCGCGGCGGGGGAATTGTGCCGGAGTTTGCGCATCACTCGCTCCTGATCGGCGCCGACGGGCACGGCCTGTCGAAACGCCTGGGGTCGCTCTCGATCGAAGCAATGCGCGAGGAGGGGTTTGAGCCGGAGGCGATCACCAGCCTTCTCGCCAAGCTCGGAACGTCGGAGGCGGTCCTGCCGCAGCCGGATCTTTCGGCGCTCGCGGCAACATTCGACTTCGAGAAAATCGGCCGCGCCCCGGCGCGGTTCGATGAGGCGGAACTCCTTCAGCTTAACGCGAAGATCCTGCATGAACGCTTGTTTGCGGCGCTCGCCCCCCGGCTTGAAGCGCTCGGCGTCAGCGAAAAACTCTGGGAAGCGGTCAAGGGAAATGTGACAAGGCTCGCCGACGCCGCGGACTGGAAGGCGGTCGCCAATGGCGCGATCGATCCCGTCATTGAAGACGCCGCCTTCAGCGTCAAGGCAGCGGCGCTGGTTCCCGATGATCCGCTGACGGAAGAAAGCTGGCGGAATTTTGTGGACAGGGTCAAAGCGGAGACGGGCGCCAAGGGCCGGGCGCTCTTTCATCCTTTGCGCCTTGCGCTGACCGGGCGCGAAAAGGGGCCGGAAATGGCGGCGCTCTTCCCGCTCATTGGCGCCGCGCGGGCAAGGGCGCGGCTCATGGGCGAGCGGGCGTAACCCTCACCCGCTCGCTGGCCGCTCCCAAGGGAGAGGCGAAGAAAGATTAAGTCCTGCCTCTCCCTTGGGAGAGGCCAAAACCGTTCTTGACGATTTTGGGTGAGGGGGCAGGCCGTTCAACGAAGATCGATCTTGATCGCGGGACGCGTCAAACCACTTCTTCCAGCGTCCGCTTCGCCAGCAGCGGAAAGACATCGTCGGCGCGATCGACGAAAATGAGATCGGCCAGGAGTTCCGGCGCCGCGAATTCGCGATCGACGAGGTGCTCGAGGAGCTCCTTCAAGGGCGTCCAGAACTCGTTGAGGTTCAAGACGACGATCGGTTTTCTGTGCAGCGCGAGACGCGCCCAGGACAAGGTCTCGATCAATTCTTCTAGCGTGCCGATGCCGCCCGGCAATGTAAGGATCGCGTCCGACTCTTCAAACATCATCATCTTGCGTTCGTGCATGGTCTTGACGACGGTGTGGTTGACGCCCTCGAGGACGCCCTCAAGATCGACCAGAAAATCCGGGATGACGCCGAAGACTTTGCCGCCAGCGTCGCGCGCGGCGCCCGCCGTGATCCCCATCAGGCCAAGCTTGCCGCCGCCATAGACAATGCGCCAGCCGCAGCGCGCCGCTTCGCGGCCGATGAACTCTGCAGCTTTGGTGAAGGCGGGGTCGTCGCCGGCCCGCGAGCCGCAATAAACACATAATGATTTCATGGACTTGGTTTCTTTTGTTCTTTTCGCGGCATTGTAGCGGGAATCCCGTCTTGGTAAAGTTAACATGCGCCGTCAACCAGAAGGCCTCACCAGGGGAAAAGAGCCATGCGCGTCGTCATCATTTTCATTCTGCTGATTGTGATCGGCTTCATCGCCTACAAGGCGGCGGAACGGTTCAAGCTGATTGACGCGGCGCCCCTGGAAGAGGCGCGTCCGTCGCCGGACGGAACGGAAGAAGAAAACGCGGCGGCGCCGGCGCCGTCGCTGCCGAGCTTTGACATCGTCCGTGTCGATCGCACCGGCTACGCGGTGATCGCGGGCCGCGCGACGCCCGGCGCGAAAGTGACGATCCTCGCCAATGACGCTCCGCTCGCCGCGGCGACCGCGGCGGCGGACGGGTCGTGGGTGATCTCGACCGACACGCCGCTTGATGCCGGCGCGGTCGAACTGACGCTGGAGATGACGACGCCGGACGGCTCTGTCATCCGTTCCGACCAGACAATCGTCATCTATGTGCCACAGCGCGAAGGCGACCGGCCGCTGGTGCTGAGGACAACGCCCGGCGGTGCGACCGAAATCCTGCAGGAGCCGCGCGACGACGCCGGCGGCCTCGGCCCGTTGTCGCTCGATGCGATCGACTACGACGATTCAGGCGCCGTCATTTTCTCAGGTAAGGCCGAGCCCGGCCGCGTCGTGCAGCTCTTCGCCAACGGTCAGTTTCTCGGGCAGACAACAGCGGGAAGCGCCGGCGAGTGGCGGATCACCGCGAGCAATATTCCTCCCGGCGTCTATACGCTGCACGTTGTCCAGCTCGACGAAAACAGCCGCCCGGTTTACGCAGTCGAACTTCCCTTCGAGCGCGCGAGCCCTGACGATATCGATCTCAGCGATGGCAAGGTCGTCGTCCAGCCCGGCAACAGCCTGTGGCGTATCGCGCGCCGCGCTTATGGAAGCGGCGTTCAGTACACGATCATTTACGAGGCGAACGCCGACCAGATCCGCGATCCCGATCTCATCTATCCGGGGCAGATCTTCGAGGTGCCGGCGGAAGAGGGCAATGACAGCGGCGAGTAGTCCGAGAGCGTCGCGCGATCTGTTTGCAACGGCCGCGAGCATCGCTGTTGCGGACAAATCGCCCGATCTAATAATAGTACTGCGCGCCTACCAGCGACGACGGCGGGGCCTTGTTCAGGACCGTTCCGACGACATTGGTATGCTCAAGGAGGCGCAAGGTTTCGCGAAACTCCGGAACGCGCGTCTGGCCGCTGGCGACGACGAGCAGCGCGCAGTCGATCTTCGGGAGAAAGGCGATCGTATCGTCGCAACCGAGAAACGGCGACATGTCGAAAATGACGACGCGCGATCCGTAATCGTTGACGGTTTTCTGGATCAACTCGTCGGCTTTGCCTGACGAAAGAAATTCCGAGCCCCGCCGCGACACGCGTTCGTTGGCGATGACGAGAACGTCGGGGAGATCGGGTTTCAGGGTGACGTCGTGCAGGGACTGGGATCCCTCGAAGAAATCGACGACCGAGGGCGGCTCCTTGATGCCGAGATATTGCGCGATCCGCGGCCGGTAGAAATCGAGATCGACAAGGGTCGAGCGCGACCCGAGTTTCGAACCGATGGCGATCGCGAGATTGATCGCCGTCACCGATTTTCCGGCGCCCGAAGACGGCGAGACGATCGCCATCGTCCGCCAGTTGTTCTCTTCCATTTTCTGCAGGACGCGGGTTCTGAGAACCCGGTAGGCGTTAAGGACCGGATCCTGCTCGTTGGAAATGATCCGGTTGTCGCCAAAGCTGTCGAAATCGCAGGCGACTTCGCGGAATGTTTCCGCCGCCCGCGCGGGCGAGGGCTGGAAGCGCGCGCCGGCCGGCGGCTTTGTTGCGCCCGCAAGGGGAGCCCCGGCCGTCCGTTCGTGACGGGCTCTCGTGACTGCGTCCCTGATCCGATCCATGCTGCGTCGTCCGATCGAGAAATCGCCTGACGGTCTCAGGCGAATTTCCTCCGGTTGAATGAAGGAAAATTGAAACGGGGTTCGTTATCCGCCCTGAAATAGGGAATGACGGCGATCGGCGGCTCTTCCGCCAGCGCCGTCAGGTGGCGCCTGCCGCGCAACGTCGCCAGCAGCATTTCGGCGCCAAAGGCAGTGACGAGGCCGGCGGCGATTGCGCCCGCAATGACCAGCAAGGCAAGCTGGCCGCGCTGCGGACTCGAAGGCGTCTCAGGGCGCTGCGCCGATTCAAGAATGCTGAATTTCTCCGCCTTCTGATCGTCTTCGAGATTCTCCGAAAGCTGCGCCGACGCCTGTTTGTCGCGCAGAGCCTGATATTCGGCGGCGATGTTCTGGTTATCCCGCGTCAAGGTCGCAAGGCCGCGTTCGACGACCGGCGTTCTGGCGATCCGGTCCTGCATGGTTTCTATCGTGGTCTTGAGGGCGGCCCCCTGTTCTTCGAGCGAAAGCAGCCGGCTGCCGGCCATATCCATCCGGCCCTGTAATTGCGTCATCATCAGATCGGCGGACCCGGCCGCGGCTTCGCGCGCGATCTGCGCGGAGAGGTTTTCGCGCGCTTCCGCCGCTTCAGTCCGCCGCTGCTGGATCAGGGCCTCATCGACGGGCGTTGCGGCCCGCGCCGCGCGCAGCGCCTGGTCG
>JBGTLL010000187.1:0-7585 GCA_041744115.1 Parvularculaceae bacterium
GGGCGCGACTGGTCGACGGTCTGGGCGGCGAGGGTCCCCGTCGACAACGGCGTCGTCGCGGCCCCGCTGGAGCGGTCGATCGACGCGTTTCTCGGAACGATCGGGCCTGGCGCCGCGCCCGCGCGTCAAACCGGCGATTGACGAAGCGCGGCCGGCGCCTATATCTAGGGCCGAACTCACCTTTTGCTCGGCTGCGGGGCGGATCGCCCGGCGGCCCTCGCCCCTCGGATCGACCATCTCCGTCACACAAGGACCCGCGCGATTTCACGCGCTTGGGTTATTCGCCCTTCATCCAAGAACCGCACAAGGACTTCCTTCCATGCCTATCCCCTCGCAGATGACGCTTGACGACCTGAAGGCGAAAACGCCCGGCGACCTCCTCGGCTTTGCCGAGGAACTCGAAGTCGAGAACGCCTCGACCATGCGCCGCCAGGACATGATGTTCGCGATCCTGAAGGAACTCGCGGACCGCGATGTCGAGATCAATGGCGGCGGCGTTCTTGAAGTCCTGCCCGACGGGTTCGGCTTCCTGCGCTCGCCCGAAGCGAACTATCTTCCAGGTCCGGACGATATCTATGTCTCCCCCTCGCAGATCCGCCGCTTTGCGCTGCGGACCGGCGATACCGTCCTCGGCGAGATCCGCAGCCCCAAGGAGGGCGAGCGCTATTTCGCGCTTTTAAAGGTCGCGACCATCAATTTCGAGGACCCTGAAAAGACCCGCCACAAGGTGCATTTCGACAATCTGACGCCGCTCTATCCCGACCAGCGGTTCCGGCTGGAAATCACCTCCGTCGAGGACGCCAAGAAGAAGGACCTGACCGCTCGCGTCATCGATCTTGTGGCGCCGATCGGCAAGGGCCAGCGCTCGCTGATCGTCGCGCAGCCGCGCACCGGCAAGACCGTCATTTTGCAGAACATCGCGCATTCGATCGAGATCAATCACCCCGAATGCTTTCTGATCGTGCTCTTGATTGACGAACGGCCCGAGGAAGTCACCGACATGCAGCGGTCGGTCAAGGGCGAGGTCGTATCCTCGACCTTTGACGAGCCGGCGACGCGCCACGTCGCGGTCGCGGAAATGGTGATCGAGAAAGCCAAGCGCCTCGTCGAGCACGGACGCGACGTGGTCATCCTGCTCGATTCAATCACGCGATTGGGGCGCGCCTACAACACCGTCGTGCCGTCATCGGGCAAGGTGCTGACCGGCGGCGTCGACGCCAACGCGCTGCAAAAGCCGAAACGCTTTTTCGGCGCGGCGCGGAATATCGAGGAGGGCGGGTCGCTGACCATCATCGCGACGGCGCTGATCGACACCGGGTCGAAGATGGACGAGGTCATTTTCGAAGAATTCAAAGGCACCGGCAATTCCGAACTCGTCCTTGACCGGAAAGTCGCCGACAAGCGGACCTATCCGGCGATCGACATCGCCAAGTCCGGCACCCGCAAGGAGGAACTTCTCGTTCCGAAGGGCGAGCTGCAAAAGGTCTACGTGCTGCGCCGCATCCTGTCGCCGATGGGGACGTCGGACGCCGTCGATTTCCTGCTCGACAAATTGCGGCAGACAAAGACCAATCAGGACTTCTTCGATTCGATGAATACTTAAATTCGATTGAGGTTTCTTCCCGCAGAATGTCTTGAATGATATCCGGCGGAGTCGAAAGCGACCGCCGCGACCTTCGGGAGCGCGCGATGAGGCGGTCGCATTATCTTTCGGCGGGGTGATTTGCCTGGTTTCCATCGGCTCAACGACGGGTCTCGCGTCCGGTCAGTGGCCGAACAGCTGGAGCTGTTCGAGCAGCCAATGCACGGGCGTTTACTCGTCCTCGGGCGGGCAGCAATCCTATTCTGTCGGAATCCCGTTCGCGAATGTCGCGCCCTCGACCGAGTTCCAGTCGGCGAACGAGGAGTTTACGGAATTCGAGCCGAATGCGCTGAATTGCGATGTGGACGGGAAGGCGGTAGAGGCCGCGATCGGGATTAAGAAGACGATTGATACGGATGGGCTAGGGAACAACACCAAGAATCAAACCGAATATGGCACTGTGCTCGCGGACAAGGGAAGCGGAGTCCAAGCTGGCAGCATTGTGCAAGGGCAATCTTATAATCAAAGCGCTCAGCCCTCGGTGAATTTGACTCCGCCCAGAAACAGTATTGGGGCGACGAACGCCCAAGTCGTTGGGATTGTTCATTCGCATCCCTACTCGGGAAGCTCTACAATTGATAATGCCAACAAGAGGCCGAGCCCCGCCGACTGGGCGACGGCCGACCAACTGGTCGCTCAAGGAGCAAATGCCTTTCGCCTGACACTCTACATCATCGACAGGTGGGGTAATGTGTGGGCCTACGCCTATAAGGGCCCATCCCAGCGAACCTCGAACTTCCCGCCCGCAAGAAATTTGAGCACTGCGTGCCAGTAAGGAGATGGAAATGCTGATTGCCGCAATCGCTTCGATGATGCTCTCTGGCATCGACTCTGACATCATTTTGACCGAACGGCCCGTTCCCTTGTCGGACGGCGCAACCGTTTTTGCAACCTGCACGCGCCTTAAAGTCGAGATTGAATATCGCAATTCTTGGGCGAAGGGCGTCCAAGCGCTCGACGGGGAGGCGTCGTTTTCCGGCAAGGCGAAAAATATCGGGGCTGCGCTAAGCGAAATTCGGCGGACGAGCGAAGCGATCAACGACGTAGAAATCACTTGTGAAGCAGAAAACGTCGCTCTAGTCGCCATTGACGCCGCCGGGGTCGATGGGGGTCATTTCCGCTGGGTCTTGACGGTCGACGACCGCTTGAACGTCAGGGTCTCGGAGCCGGAAGAAATTTGCGATAAGAGCGGCGACTGCAACTGACCGGCGCGGCGCGGAATATCGAGGAGGGCGGGTCGCTGACGATCATTGCGACGGCGCTGATCGACACCGGGTCGAAGATGGACGAGGTCATTTTCGAAGAATTCAAAGGCACCGGCAATTCCGAACTCGTCCTTGACCGGAAGGTCGCCGACAAGCGGACCTATCCGGCGATCGACATCGCCAAGTCCGGCACCCGCAAGGAGGAACTCCTGGTTCCGAAAGGCGAACTGCAGAAGGTCTACGTGCTGCGCCGTATCCTGTCGCCGATGGGGACGTCGGACGCCGTCGATTTCCTGCTCGACAAACTGCGACAGACCAAGACCAACCAGGACTTCTTCGATTCGATGAACACTTAAATTCGATTGAGGTTTCTTCCCCGCAGAATGTCTTGAATGACATCCGGCGGAGTCGATAAGCGACCGCCGCGACCTTCGGGAGCGCGCGATGAGGCGGTCGCATTATCTTTCGGCGGGGGTGATTTGCCTGGTTTCCATCGGCCCAACGACGGGTCTCGCGTCCGGTCAATGGCCGAACAGCTGGAGCTGTTCGAGCAGCCAATGCACGGGCGTTTACTCGTCCTCGGGCGGGCAGCAATCCTATTCCGTCGGAATCCCGTTCGCGAATGTCGCGCCCTCGACCGATTTTCAAAGGGCGAACAAGCAATTCGTGGAGTTCGAGCCGAATGCGATGAATTGCGACGTGGACAACAAGGCGGTCGAGGCGGCGTTGGCGATAAAGAAAGCAGTCGATACCGATGGCAGAGCCTGTCAATACGCAAAACCAAACCGAATACGGCGCAATCATCGGTCAGGTCGGCCCGGAGGTGAAGGCCGGCACTATCGTTCAAGGCACATCCTATAATCAATCGCCTCCCGCTACGACAGACTATTCGGATTCTTGGTCAAGCCTCCGCATCCCCTATGCATATACAGTAGGTGTGATACATTATCATCCATGGCACGATAGCACTGGTGTAAGGCTACTTAACAGGCGGCCATCTCCAAGCGATTGGGCGCAGGCGGATGGGCTGGTCGCGCAAGGCGCGAATCCTTCGCGGCTTACGCAATATATTATCGACGATGCCGGAACATTGCGTGCATATCGATATGTTCCGCCTTCACAGCGCACCGATACCTACCCGCCCCCCCGAGTAGTAAGCACCGCCTGCGAATAGGAGACCGGAAATGCTGCTTGAATTGTTGATCTTCGGAATCGCGCTCAGCCAGGATCCGATATTGGTCGTGACGGGCCGCCCCCCCCCTCTGTACACGGGAGCACGGACATTTTCAGCCTGCGGGCGGGTCGAAGTCGAAATCGAATATCTCAATACTTGGGCGAAAGGGCTTCAAAAACTCGAAGGACGGAGTAGTTTTGCGAGAAAAGCCAAAAGCATGAATGCGGAACTTAGCCGCATTCAGAGGGAGAGTACTTATGTGAATAATATCGACTTCTGGTGCGAAGCAGAAAACGTGGCGGGGATCGCGATACATACGGTTTCCAAGGAAGGCGGCGACTGGAGATGGATTCTGACGGTCGACGAGCGGCTGGATGTCAAAATTTCGGGACCGGAGGCAATTAACGAGGAAAGTGAACCCTAAACCAGTCGACGACCCTGCGCGCGAAAAGCAGTAGATTCGGCTCCGGGACTTCGAGCGTCGCCTCCGTCCAAACGCGGAACAAACCCGGCGCGGAAGCCGCCGCGCGATGCTCGGTGCGGCCGTTCTTCAAGACGCGCGCGCCCTTCGAGACGCCGCTTCGCGGCTCCTCAGGGTGAGGGGCCGCGCTCTGCGGGATGAGCTTCTTCCTTGTCGCAACAAACACGATCCTCACCCTGAGGAGCCGCCGCGTCTTTCGCGCGGCGTCTCGAAGGATGGCCGCGAGTGTCGCTGTTGCAGCCGCTCATCGTCTGTAGTCGGATCAAAACGATTCGCGGCCTCGTTCGCCCGGAGATGCCCGGCGATGCGGCGCGCGATCATGGCGCGTGTTCGGCGACCGCTTTGCGCAGGTTTGTTGCGCTGGCGATCCGGTCGCGTCCGATGAGCGACGCGACATGCATGGTCGACATCCAGTAGCGAAGTTCCGCCATCAGCGCCGCGTCGCCGCTTATCGCCTCGACGATGCCCGCGGCGCGCGCCTCATCGATCGGCGATTTGCAATCGAGGAATTCCTGCTCGCCGGTCGCGTCGGACGAATAGCAGCTCCCCCAGATATAGAGCTGCACATCGAGCGGGATCGTCCCGCGCACATGCTCGCGGTATTTCGGGCGCTCCGTCAGCGCCGGATTGCCGGCGTTCGTGTAATACTTGGCGAGCCGTTCGCGAAGCTTGAGATCGGCGATGAGGCCGAGTTCGCCGGCGCTTTTTAGCTCATCGTACGTCGTTTGCGTCGTCCAGAACTCCGCCACCTGGCTCGCCTGAAAATAGGCGAGCAATATGTCCCATTGGGTCGCGGCGCGGGCGCCGTCGGCGTAGGCTAGGCCCTTGGCGCCGTAAGCCGACACCTTGTTCCAGAAATCGATACGGTTGCGATAGCCGGCGATATCGGCGTCGACATCGGCGGCGATGCGTTCGAGATAGCCGCGCGCCCGCGCGTCGTCGGCGCGAGCGGCGTTCCAGTTCGAGACCTGGATGCCGATAAAGACGCCGACGACGACGATGACAAAGTCGATCGCGATCGCCGTCCATTCCTGCTTTCTGAAATGCGCGATGACACGGCGGAGGATCATGGCTTTGTTCCAAGCTCCGCGTCGATCGCGTCGATCGCTTGCAGCGCCTCGTCGTTCTGGACGCCGAGATATTTCACGATCGCCGCGCCGGACGCCGTCCACTGAGTAAGGGTCCGCGCAATATCCGGATTGGCTCTGATCGCCTCGACCGCGCGCGCCGCCTCCTCGACAGTGACGTCCGGCGAACAATCGGAATTGAATTCCTCAATGCCGCCCCGTGCATTGTGACAAGCGCTCCACATCGCTTGCTGCGCGGCGACCGGAATGAGCCCGCGCACCAGATTGCGATAGTCCGGCCGTTCGTTCAAGTTCGTGTTGAGCGTACTATTCGTCGAATAGTAGGCCCCGATTGCCGTCGCGAGGTCGCGCGAGCGGGGCAGACCGACGCGGCGCATTTCACTAAAGGTCGTTTGCGCGACGCCGATATTGATCAGTTGCGACGCGTGGAAAAAATCGACGAGGACCGGTCGACAGCCGTCCGTGCACGGCCGGCTGTTCTCGAGAAACGCAAGCGCTCGTTCGCCGGCGGCGAAGACCTCCCTGTAATACTCGCTTCTGGCGGCGGTCGCCGCGATGTCATTTTCGATTTCCGCGCGAAGGTCGGTCAGGTGGCTGCGTTCGAGCGCGGAAAATGCGCGCGCCGCGTTCCAGTTCGAAACCTGGATGCCGACGAAGACGCCGGCGACGACGATGATGAAGTCGATGACGATCGCCGTCCATTCCTGTTTCCTGACATGCGCGATGACGCGGCGGAGAATCATGGCGACGTCCCCCCGTTCCTTATCAAGTCCAGCGCCTGTTGTGTGTCCTCAATTAGGTTGTCGCAGAAGCCTTCATTCTGGGTGAGAATGGCGATCTTGATGGCGAGATAGTTGTCGAACTTTCGATTGGTCTTGAGTTCGGAGAGATCCTGCTGGAATCGAACCGGAACAGCCCGCTCCGCTGCGGGCGTAAAGGTTTCAATCATCGCGCCAAAGGCCAGCGAGTCGGTCAGTTGCTCGATGAGGCCGGCGCGAAAGGCCAGCGCGTCATTGTCGATACGCCGTACGAGCGCCAGCGAGTTTTCCCAATCGGCCAACGCCGCGCGCAGCGGCGCGCCGGTCATGGCGCGCAAGCCCCCCGTCTCCGCCAATTCATCGTAAGCGTTAGTGTCGAGTTCAAGGCTCGGCACCCGGAACATATTCATCAGCCGCGCATCGATCCCGTCAGGCGGGACAGCTTCGTCGCCCGCGAGCATGCGCCGGATCGACACAATGTCTTCGAGTTGCGAGCGAATCTGCGCGCGATGCGCGTCAATTGACGTCAGATTGCTTTCCAGTTGCGAGGTGAGCGCGCCAAGACGTTGCTCCAGCGCGCTTCGGTCCGCCCGCGCCGCGTTCCAGTTCGAGACCTGGATGCCGATAAAGACGCCGACGACGACAATGACGAAGTCGAGAAAGATCGCGGTCCATTCCTGCTTCCGGAAATGCGCGATGACGCGGCGGAGAATCATGGCGCGATGTTTCCCAATCGTAGGGAGGGTTTTAACCCGCCGTCTTTTCTCTTCACCGGCGCCGGCGCCCGTTGCGATTGCGCCGGCGGATTAAAACCCGCCCTACAAGAATGCGCGGTGACGCGGCGAAGCATCATCGGGCCGGACTCATTTTGGCGTCTATGAGGGCGATCACCGCTTCGCCTTTCACGATCTGGGCTTCGAGCACTTTAGTGAGAGCGGCGGCCTGACTGAGGCGATAGGTCAGGCTTGGAACGATATCGGGGTGGCCTCGCAGGGACTCTACGACCGCTCGGCTTTCCTCATCTCTGAGCGCCGGCTCGCAGGCGTCCGAAAGGGTTTCCTTGCGTCCGTCCAGCTCATAGCAGTCGTCCCAGAGGCGCAACTGCGCCTCCGGAGGAATAAGCGATCTGACGAGCTCGCGGTAGCGCGGCAGATCGTTGGTCGCGGCGACGCCCCCGATGATGAGGTAATAGTCGCTTAGGGCGTCCTTTAGCGCCTTGTCGCGAGGCAGCCCCAGG
>JBGTLL010000188.1:0-11672 GCA_041744115.1 Parvularculaceae bacterium
CGCCGCCGCCAGCAAGGCGAGCGGCCGCATCTGGCTGCCGGGCCTGGCGGCGCGGCCCGAGGAAGCGCTTGCGGACGCCGATGTGTTTGCGCTTTCGTCGGACACCGAGCAGATGCCGACAAGCCTTATCGAAGCCATGGCTGCGGGTCTTCCGGCGCTGGCAACCGATGTCGGCGACGTGCGGCTTATGGTGGGAGAAAATGGCGGCGATTTCGTCGTCGCGCCCGATGACGAAGCCCGCTTCATCGCGCAATTGCGCCTGCTGATCGCCGACGCCGTTTTGCGCAAGCGCCTCGGCGCGGCCAATGCCGAACGCGCCTTGGCATTCGACGAAGGCGCGATGATCGACGCTTTCCGCCGCCTGTATCTTGACGCCGCGGGAAGGGCCGGCTGATGCGGGCGACCTTCACGCGGTCGCCGGACCGCAAGACCCTCATCGATGAATGGACGCGTCTTTACGCGCAGACGGACGCGCGCTTTTTCCAGTCGCCGGCGTGGGTCGAAACCTGGATCGACGGCGCGCCCGCCGACGTTGTGATCGGTTCGGTTCGCGTCTTTGACGATCTTCGCGGCGTTTATGCGCTTTGTCTTGTCGGCGTCCCGCCCGCGACGTCTTTGATCGCGCCGGTTGAGGCGAGGTTTCAGGAGACCGGCGTCGCCGCCTATGACCGCGTCTATGTCGAATACAACGACATCCTCGTGGCGCGCGGCGCGCCGCCGGACGCGCGCGAAGCGGCGGTTTCGGCGCTGATCGACGCCCTGCCGCGCGTCGATGAATTCGTCTTTCGCAACGCGCGTCCCGCGCTTGTCCTCGCCGTCGATGAGGTCGCCGAACAGCGCAAATTCGCCGTCCGTTCGCTCAGCCTCCTGCCGACCTTCCAGATTGATCTTCGCGCCAAGGGGAGGAAATCGGTTTTCGGCGGCTTCTCCCCGTCGCTGCGGGCGAAGATCCGCCGTTCGATCCGCCGCTATGAAGAGCGAGGACCGGTCAGGCTTGAGCGCGCCGGAACCGAGGCCGACCGTGCGATCAGCTGGACCGAGCTGATGCGCCTTCACGCCCAAACCTGGTCGAAGCGCGGCATGAACGGCGTCTTTGCGGAAAAGAGCTTCGCCGATTTTCACCAGCGTCTCGCCGAACGCGACGCCGACGCGGTCGACCTTGTACGGCTGACGGTCGGCGGCGAAGCGATTGGCGCGCTTTATAATTTCATCGCCGGCGATCGCGTCTATAATTACCAGAGCGGCTTTCGCTATGAGAGCGACAATCAGCTCGCTCCGGGATTTGTCTGCCACGCGCTCGCCGCCGACCGCTACCGGGAAGAGGGCTTTAGCGTCTATGACATGATGGCGGGCGAGGCGGAATACAAACGCCGGCTCGGCGTTCAGGGGGAAATCCTTGAAACGATCGTGGTGACGCGCCGGGGCTTGCGCGCGTTCATGCATGGGGCAGCGAAGGCGGTGAGGCGCCTCCCTCCTGTCGCAGGAAAGCATCAAACATGATCAGCATCCAGAGTTCCTGCGAATAGTCGCTGGCGCCCCTTTGGTGGGCGGCGATCATGGACTCGACCGTCTTTGCCGAGAAACAGCCGGATGTTTTCCACGCGCCGGATTGGGAAAGCCGTTCGGACGGGCCGTTTTTGAGGCGCAGCCACGCGGCGACCGGCGGGCTGAACCCGTGCTTCGGGCGGTCAAGAATGTCGCGGCTGACCCGGTTTTCCACCGCGCTTTTCAGAATGCGCTTGCCGCCCTTCGCGCCGAGCCGGAAATGCGGCGGCAGGCTCAGCGCCCATTCGACGAGGCGATGGTCGAGAAACGGCGCGCGGACTTCAAGGCCGTGCGCCATCGACGCGCGATCAACCTTGGTCAGCATGCGCCCCGGCAGCCAGGTTTCGATGTCGATCTTCTGCGCGAGGCTCAACGGATCGAGCGGCTCGTCGCCCGCCGCGTCGATGATCGGCGACAGCGGATCATAATCGCGCGTCGCCTCCAGAAAGTCCGCCGACAGCATGCGGCCGAGCCGGTCTGGCAAAGACGTCGAAACCGCGCGCGCATAGGCTGATGAACTGTCTTCCCCGAGCGCTTGCAGGGTCGTCTTCAGCCGCACGGGGCGCGGCGCCCAGTCGAGTTTCGGCCATCCGGCGCCGAGGCTGCCGAATATCGTACGCCGCATTGCGGCCGGGGCAAGGCGCCGGAAGCGCTCTTCATTGGCGAAATGCGGATAACGCCGATAGCCGCCGAAGATTTCGTCGCCGCCATCGCCCGAAAGCGCGACCGTCACATGCCGGCGGGCGGCGGCGCTCACTTCATAGGTCGGCAGCGCCGACGGATCAGCGAACGGCTCGCCATAGACGCCGGCGATACGATCGATCAGCGACGTTTCGTCGATGCGGACGACGTCTTCATGATGGGCCGTCGCGTAGCGATCGGCGGTCGCCCGCGCGAGCGTGCGTTCGTCGAACGCGGGGTCGTCAAAGCCGATCGTGCAGGTTGTGACCGCGCCGCCGCCTCTGGCCATCGAGGCGACGATCGACGATGAATCGACGCCGCCGGAAAGAAACGCGCCGAGCGGCACGTCAGCGATCATCTGCGCGCGGACCGCGTCGTCGAGCAACTCGAGCAAGGTCGCCTGTGAAGAGTCGAAGTCCGCGTTCGCGTCGGCGGCAAATCGCGCGCGCCAATATCGCCGCAGGACAGGCGCCTTGCCGCGCGCGCAGGTCAATGTCGATCCCGGCGGCAGTTTGTGGACGCCTTCATAGATCGACTTTGGATCCGGGACATAGCCGTAAAGAAAATAGTCGCGCAGCGCCGGCCGCGAATGGCGGAGCGGAACGAGCCCCGATGCTTTGATCGCGCCGATCTCCGACCCGAAGACGAGAAAGCCGTCCGCGGTCAGCGCGTAATAGAGCGGCTTTTCGCCGAGCCGGTCGCGGGCGAGGGTCAGCGTTTTTGTCCGGTCGTTCCACCAGGCGAAGGCGAACATGCCGCGCAGTTCGTCGATGAACGCCGCGCCAAACCGCTGCAATCCCTCGATCAGCGCTTCGGTGTCGGCGTTCGTCCGAAAGCGAACGTCCGGGAGCCGGCGTTTCAACTCGCGGTAATTGTAGATCTCGCCATTGTTGATGACGACGCTGGTGTTATCGGCGGAATGAAATGGCTGCGCGCCGCCGGCGAGGTCGATGATGGCGAGCCGGCGGTGGCCGAACCCGATGCCGGGCGCGTCGTAAAATCCTTCGCCGTCGGGCCCCCGCTGCGCGAGCGCGTCGGTCATGCGTTTCAGCGCGCGCGCATCGATCCCGCGCTCGCCTTCCAGATCGACGATGCCAGCAATGCCGCACATGATTCAGGGATGCGCGCCGATCCGCTCCCGCCATGCCGCGACGCCTTCAAAGTTTGCGAAGAACGATTGGATGGCGGCGCGGGGGTCAGCGTTTTCCGCGTGGGGCGCGGCGACGAAGATCGCGCCGCCTGGCGTCCGCTGGCCGGTCAGCTTTGCCGCGGCGATGGCGAATTTGACGGCCGCCGCGCTCCGATAGGTTGTGTCGCCCAGCCAGTAGAGCGTCGCGACGTCGATTTGTCGCCCGCTTGGGTCTTGCAAGGTCTCGATTGAAACGGCGGCGGACCGCCCGTCGGTTTCAATCGGCAAGGCGGCGACCGCGATCCGGCGCCAGACGACGCCGTCGGCCGACCGAAGATTGGCGCCGGCGATCTCCGCGCCCGCGCGGTCCTGGGTGAAAAAGGTCGCAGTCGTCAAAACCACGGCGTCGGCGGATGCGTAACTTGCGATCGACCTGGCGTCGGCGTCGTCAGCCGAGGCTTGCCAGTCTGTCGCCTGGCCGGTGACGCGAAATCCGTCCGCCAGCAACGCCGGAATCTGCCGCGGCGCATTCAGGTCAGGGCGGCTTGAGACGACCAGATCGTCATAGAGCACAATGAGGGCGCAGCCGAGCAGCGCCGTCATCATGATCGCCGCCGGCGATCTCGCGGCCCCGGCGTGCAAAACCGGCTCAACTTTCGCCTCTGAATTGTGGTCGGCCATCCGGCGCGCAAGGATAATGAGACCGATGATCAGCAGACTGTAGAACGCCCAGCCGAGCGCCACGTGCTCGGGCCCGACGCCGAACTTACGGTCGGTCGCGGTGGCGACGAGGACGATGAGATAGGCGCGCAGCCAGTTGGCGACGATCGCGGCGGCGAGCGCTGCGCCGATAAAGGCGAGACGCTTTCTCCAGCCCGCGAACGCAAGCCAGGCGACGAGGGAAGAAATCATCGCCGACGCCATCAGGAAACGCAGCCCCGCGCAGGACTGCGCCATCTCAAAGCGGCCGGCCGCGGTTGTCAGCATGAATCCGTCTCTGGTCGTCTCGACGCCTGAAAAGTCGAGCATCGCGGCGACGGCGGCTGAGGCGGCGGCTTGAAGCAGCGGCGTTGCTTCTTCGCCGAAGGGTACCATGAAGAAGAGAAAGCCAATCGGGAAGGCCCAGCGCAGGGCGAGGGCGCGGCCAAAAATCGCGGTGACGGCGCCGGCGATCGACACCACGAACGCGACATGGCCAAGGAGCGCGATGCTGGCGGCGCTCCCGAGCAACCAAAGAAGTCCGGCCCCGACGATAGCGATGGCGCCCAATGCGTCGGCGGCAGGCTCCGCCTCGCGCCAATCCTTGCGCTGAAGAATGAGCCAAACCGAAATCGGCGCGACAAAAAGGCCGTGATGGTAAACCGATGAATTGATCCAGATCGACGCCATCGACAGGGCGGCGTCGGCGAAGAGGCAGGTCAACGCCATGACGAGAAGCACGAAATGTATCGAAGCGCGGCGCCATGCGGGCGCGTCGGGCGACATTATCGCCTGCCTCGCATCGTTCGAGACGCCTTGGTGCGCTGGTGTCTGGCCGAAAAGTACTTTCGCAACCATCGCCAAGAATCCCGCCGTCACCCCGGGGCCGCGCCTCTTCGCGCGGAACCCGGGGTCCATTTTCTCAACCAATCGAGCGTTGCACGATGGATTCCGGGTTCCGCCAAGAGGCGGCCCCGGAATGACAACCCCGGAATTTGCCGCATTGGTTCTCGTCGCCCATCCGTCGAGACGCGGCCGAAGAGGGCCGCTCCTCAGGATGAGGAAGATCCTCGGTTCAAAAGAGAAATTCCTCATCCTGAGGAGCGCGCCCCTCTCGCCCTGAGGAGGCGCCAAGGCGGCGTCTCGAAGGATGCGCCCCGCGTCCCATCGGCGCATCCGGCGCTCTTGCCCGTTAACCATGTGCCTTTTTTCCAACTCCATGCTCTCAGGAGGTAAGACGAATCAGCCATGCCAAACGTGACAAGTTTTCCGCCGCAAACAAAAATAAATTTTGGCGCCCCAAGGGGAACGCCATGCAAGGCGGAAGCCGCGGGTCGGGAATCTACTGCGCCGCGGGTTCCTGCAGCGCAAAGCAGCTGAGCTGCGCGGCGCGGATACGCTCGCAGGTTGCGTTCGCGTCCGCTTCGGTAAGGCTGGTGAAGCGGGCCCGGTAGAGCGTCGCGCCGTCGCCCTTCGGCATCGGCTCGACGCCGCGCGAGCGATCGACAAGGCCGGCGGCGATCGCTGCGGCTTCGAGTTCCTGCTGCGCCATGTCCTTGGAACTATAGGCGCCGATCTGGACGCTCCACTGGCTGAGATCGTCGAAATCGCCTTCGCCCAGCATGTCGTCGAGCGGCGAATGCGCGGACAGCCGGACGCGCTCATATTCATTGAAATCGTCGGCCGCCGCGATCAGCGACCCAAGCTGGTCGCTCGTCGGTCTTGCGGCGGCGACCGGCGCCGTCTGCCCGATCGGTCCGCCAATCGGCCCAAAAGACGCCGCCGCGATGGTCAGCTCCCGCCTCAGCGTTTCGTTGCCGGCAACGGTCGGAATGGCGTTCCGGCGCTCAAGCTCGGCGAGCAGCGTCGGCTTCAGGCGCGGGGTCGGGGTTTCGCGGTGGAGGGCGGCGATCAGCGCAGGCTTTGCCGCGACATCGTCAAAGGCGGCGGTCAGGATCTCTTTCATGTGCGCGTCGCGGGTGCGGACAGAGCGGCCGCCAAGGACGATGCCGACAAGCCGCGTGCCGTCGCGGTTCGCCGTCGTCGCCAGATTAAAGCCCGAGCGCTGCGTGTAGCCGGTCTTGAGGCCGTCCGCGCCGGTATAGGTTTTGACGAGCGCGTTGTGGGTCCGATAGGTCCGCCCGTTCCACGCGAAATCAGGCGTGTTGAAATAGGAAAAATAGGCCGGGTGGTCCTGGATCAGGCGCTGCGACAGCAAAGCAAGATCGCGCGCCGTTGTCAGCTGCTTGGAATTCGGAAGTCCTGAAGCGTTCTTGAAAGTCGTGTTGCGCATGCCGAGGGCGCGCGCCTTCGTCGTCATCGCCTGCGCGAATTTCCACTCCGAGCCGGAAATGCTTTCGGCGACGACGACCGCGACGTCATTGGCCGATTTCACAACCAGGGCTTCGATCGCGGTTTCGACGTCGATTTTCGAGCCAGAGATCAGGCCAAGCTTTGAGGGGGGCTGGCCGGCCGCCTGCGCCGACACGGAAAGGTCGCTGTCGAGGGTGAGACGGCCAGCCTCCAGTTCATCGAACAAGAGGTAGAGCGTCATCATTTTGGTGAGGGACGCGGGGTAGCGCTGGGCGTCGGGGTAGCGCTCGAACAGAACGTCGCCGGAATCGGCGTGAATGACGAGCGCGGCGTATTTCGGCGCTCCCCGACTCTTCGCGGACGCCTCGGGGGTCGCCAGTAACGCCCCCGCCAGAACCGCCCATATTGTCAAAACGCAACGCAACAACGCCATCACCCAAACCTCGCCAAACAGGGGGACCTTAGCAACTTAAATCTGAAAGCCGCCGCCAGAAATCTTCCCACTCAAGTCTTGGTCTAATTCACCGCCTCGCCTGCTTCAGCCCGTATCAGCAAAGTATCAGCAAGGCGCGTGCCGCCCTCGAAAATGCCCGCAGCGGAACCGCAATCGTGTCCTCGTCCCGTAAATAAATGGTTAACATTAAAACCCGGTCATTCGTCAAGTTACCATTTTCAGGCGTGGTGCGGTGCAAAAATTCTTGTTGACGGGGCGCTCTTCGGTGCTTATGTTGCAGTGCACAATGGATGGGCCGGATTTTTCCCGCCCATCGAAACGTATCTCAGTCGAAACGGACCAAATCAGGGAGATTATCATGGCCGGCAAGAAAACCAGTTCAGAGAATGTTGCGGCGGAAGCGTTTGAATCGCTGACGACCTTCAGCCCGGACGCCTACAAGGACGGGTACGAAAAATTCGCCAAAAGCATGACCTCATGGGCCGATTTCCAGAAAGGATCGGTCGAGGCGTACATGGCGTCGGCCGCCGCGTTTGCGAAGGGCTTTGAAAAGGCCGCTTCGACGCAGGCCGGCTTCGTCAAGGAACAATTCGAAGAAGGCGTCGCCATCGCCAAAGCGGCCGCGTCCTCGGGCAGCGTCCAGGAAGCGATGGAACTGCAGAACGAATTTGTCCGCACCGCGTTTGAAAAGAATCTCGGCCAGGCAACGAAGATGGCCGATCATTGGACAGGCGTCGCCAAGGAAGCGGCCGACCCGCTGACGAAGCGCTACGGCGAATTCGTCGAGATGGTGCAGTCCTACCGCGCCTGATCGCGGAAACGCTGAATTCGACCCGCGTAGAGCGGTTATGATTTCGAATCGCCCGGATGGCGCCGCCGTCCGGGCGATTCCCGTTTCAAGATGTCGTGTGGCGGGGCGCGCCGTCAATTTCCTTCTTTTCAACCCAATTCCAATACATACTTAATGGGTCGCGGGCGGATTCGCAGCGCGCGGGTCCGGAGGATTTGGTTCGTCGATGGCGCATGAGGAAGACAACAACCAGGGGCCCGGCTTTGGCGTTGGCGTCGTCTCCAAGACCGCGCCGAAGACCAAACGGCCGTCGCTCTACAAGGTGCTGCTGCTCAACGATGATTACACGCCGCAGGAATTTGTCGTCTGGCTGTTGCAGGCCGTCTTCAACAAGGGCGCGGAAGACGCCGTTCGCATTATGCTCCATGTTCACCAGAACGGGGTCGGCATCTGCGGTGTTTATACCTATGAGGTCGCCGAGACCAAGGTGGCGCAGGTGATGGAAGTTTCGCGGCGGCAGCAGCATCCGCTGCAGTGCACGATGGAAAGGGACTAGGGTGGCGTCGTTCAGCAGAAACCTTGATGAATCACTCCACCGGGCGATTGCGATCGCGACCGAGCGCAGCCACGAACTGGCGACGTTGGAGCATCTTCTCCTGGCGCTGACGACCGACCAGGACGCCGCCGCCGTGATGCGGGCCTGCAATGTCGATCTCGAAGCGCTGCGGCGCCATCTTTACGAGTTCATCGAGAACGATCTCTCCAACCTCAAAACCGACGGCGACGATCAGGCAAAGCCGACGGCGAGCTTCCAGCGCGTCATCCAGCGCAGCGTCATTCACGTACAATCGTCGGGGCGCGAAGAAGTCACCGGCGCCAACGTCCTCGTCGCGCTGTTCGCCGAACGCGAATCCCACGCCGCGCATTTCCTGCAGCAGCAGGACATGACGCGTTTTGACGCCGTCAATTACATCTCCCACGGTCTCGCCAAACGTCCCGGCGAATCGCCGCCGCGCGCGCCGCGCGGCGCCGCCGAGGAATCCGACGGGCAGGGCGGCAAGACCGAGAGCGCGCTTTCGGCCTATTGCGTCGATCTCAACGAGAAGGCGCGCAAGGGCAAGATCGATCCCCTGATCGGCCGCGGCCCGGAAATCGAGCGCTCGATTCAGGTGCTCTGCCGCCGGCGCAAGAACAATCCGCTGCTGGTCGGCGATCCGGGCGTCGGCAAGACGGCGATCGCCGAAGGCCTTGCGCGGAAGATCGTTGACGGCGACGTGCCGGAAGTTCTCGAGAACTCGACGATCTTTGCGCTCGACATGGGCGCGCTGCTCGCCGGGACCCGCTATCGCGGCGATTTCGAGGAACGCATCAAATCGGTGCTGAAGGAACTCGAAGACCACGAAGACGCCATTCTCTTCATCGATGAAATCCACACCGTGATCGGCGCCGGCGCGACTTCCGGCGGCGCAATGGACGCCTCGAACCTTTTAAAGCCGGCTTTGCAGTCGGGAACGCTGCGCTGCATGGGATCGACGACCTACAAGGAATACCGCCAGCACTTCGAAAAGGACCGCGCGCTCGCCAGACGATTCCAGAAGATCGACGTGACCGAGCCGACATTGGACGACACGATCAAGATCCTCACCGGCCTCAAGCCCTATTTCGAGGAACACCATCATGTTCAGTATACGGCGGAAGCAATCAAGGCCGCCGCGGACCTCTCTTCGAAATACATGACCGACCGCAAATTGCCGGACAAAGCGATCGACGTCATTGACGAGGCCGGCGCGCGCCAGATGCTGTTCCCGCCCGACAAGCGCAAGAAGGTGATCGACGCCGAAGACATCGAGGAAATCGTCGCCAAGATGGCCCGCATTCCGGCGAAGTCGGTTTCAAAGAGCGACACCGAACGGCTGAAAAGCCTCGGCGCCGATCTTCGCCGCGTCGTCTTCGGCCAGGACCCGGCAATCGAACAGCTCGCCGCCGCGATCAAGCTTGCAAGGGCCGGCCTTCGCGAACCGAACAAGCCGATCGGGAGCTATCTCTTTTCGGGTCCGACCGGCGTCGGCAAGACCGAAGTCGCCAAGCAGCTCGCGCTGATCATGGGCGTTGAACTCGTCCGCTTCGACATGTCTGAATATATGGAGCGTCACACCGTCTCGCGCCTGATCGGCGCGCCGCCGGGCTATGTCGGCTTCGATCAGGGCGGCCTTCTGACAGACGCGATCGACCAGCATCCGCATGCGGTGCTTCTCCTCGACGAGATCGAGAAGGCGCATCCGGAGATCTTCAACATTCTCCTGCAGGTGATGGACAACGGAACCCTGACCGACACCAACGGCAAGAAAATCGATTTCCGCAACGTCATCCTCATCATGACGACGAACGCCGGCTCCTCGGACGCCTCGCTCTTCGCGATCGGCTTTGCCGGCGGCAAGAGGAACGACGAAACGGAACAGGCGATCAAGCGGATGTTCACGCCGGAATTCCGGAACCGCCTCGACGCGACTGTCGCTTTCGGCGGCCTTTCGCCGGAGATCATCGACCGCATTGTCGAGAAGTTCATCCTCCAGCTTGAGGCCCAGCTCGCCGATCGCGGAATTACGTTCGAGGTCGAACTCGATGCGACGCGCTGGCTCGCCAAGCGCGGCTTTGACGAGGAAATGGGCGCGCGTCCGCTCGGCCGTATCATCCAGGAACACGTCAAGAAACCGATCGCCGACGAGATCTTGTTCGGCAGACTGAAAACCGGCGGCGTCGTCCGCGTCATGCTCGACCCCGCGAACGCTGAAAAACTCAGCTTTGAGTTCATTCCGGATGAAACGAAGACCGATTCAACGACGGCGCCGGCGCTGGTCGGGCAGTAGAAGCGCCGTATGGGGAGCAGGCGCGGGGCGCATGCCTCCGCTTCATTCCGCCCCGGACTGGACCCAGACATGCGTCAGGGTGACGGCGGTTGGATGCCTTCATTGCTCTTCGTCATGCTGACGACAGTCAGCATCCAGAGCCGCACGTGAACCGCCCGTGGACTGGACCCCGATTTGCGTCAAGGTGACGCCAGAGGTGAGTCGCCGATCCAGAGCCTCCTTCGTTTTCTCGTTCCGCGCGCCCCACAGGCACGCCGCGACGATAATGACGGCGCCGGCCCAGACTTGCGGGCGGGGGATTTCGGCGAAGAAGAAGAACCCGATCAGCGCCGCCCAGATCAGCGCCGTGTATTCAAGCGGCGCCAGCATCTGCGCCTCGGCGTGACCATAGGCGCGCGCGAGGAGATAGATGCCGCCGGCCGCGAGCGCGCCGAGCAGCAGGAAATCCGGAAGCTCGCTCGCCGGCGGAAGCTCGCCGGTGAGCAAAGTCGGCAGGGCGAGGATCGCGCCCGGAATGACGCTGGCGAGCACGCCGATCGCAACCGGCCCGTCCTTGCCGGCGCGACCGCGCAACAGCGTCACCGACAGCGCATAAGTGACGGCGGAGGCGAGCGCGCCGGCAACGCCCAGCATCCGCTCCTCGTCCATCAGCGCGAGGCTGCCGCCGGTCGCGGCGATGATGACGCCGGCAAAACCGGCAATCGCCGCGATCATCGATCGTGGGCGGATCTTCTCGCCGAGGACGGCGCGCGCCATGAATGGAACCATCAGCGGCGCAACGAAGGTGATGACGATGAGTTCGGCGAGCGGCAGCACCGAAAGGCACCAGAAGAAAAGCGACGCGGCGACCGCGATAACGACGCCGCGGAGCGCATGCGCCTTCCACATTTCGCGCGTCAGCACCGGGCGCCCGGACTGCATCCAGATGGCGATCGCAAAGCCGGCGCCGAAAATATAACGCCCGAGCGTGACGACGAGCGCGTCATTCGTCGCAACCAGATGCTTGATGACGCCGTCCATGGCGCACAGGACCGCAATCCCGGCGGCGCCGGTGACGAGGGCCTTTGCATGTTGGGCGGCGTGATCGGACATGCGCGGGCTCTGGCGAGGCGGCGGCGTCAAGTCAAGCCGCCGCGCCACCTCGTCGCGCCGACATGCGCGAGGAAGGCCGCGGCGTCGATGGCGAGCAGCGCG
>JBGTLL010000189.1:0-30617 GCA_041744115.1 Parvularculaceae bacterium
GACGGCGCTGATGAAGGCGGCAATCAGCGGGCCGCCATAGCCCTGCTGCTGCGCGTAGACGGCGCCGACGCCCCAGAACGACGCGTTGGCGAGGCCGACCATCGGCGCGCCGATCGCCGCGACCGGCGACACTTTAAAGAGACGCGGAATGTTGAGCCGCGCCGTCTCGATCGGCCGCGGCGCATCGCTTCTTGTCAGCGCGACGGGAACGAGCGCGATCGACATCAGGATCGAGACCATGGCGAACAGTTGAAATCCGACAATGCTCGCGGTCGCGAGCAGCGCATTGCCGGCCATCGTCGCCATCAGATCGATCACGCGGTAGACGGAGAGGATGCTGCCGCGATTGTCGTTCGTCGCGCGCTCATTGATCCAGCTTTCGATGACCATGATGAGGCCGGCAAAGCAAAAGCCGGTCAGCGCCCGGAGCAACGCCCACAGCCAGACGTCGATAATGAGCGGGTGGATGAGCGCGGCCGCCGACGCGATCGAGGCCAGCGCGACAAAGGTCCTGATGTGGCCGACCGATTTGATGAAGGCCGGATTGAACCGGCAGCCTAGAACGAACCCGGCGAAATAGGCCGACATCAGGACGCCGATCAGCGACGTCGGAAAGCCTTCAAGATGCGCGCGGACGGCGAGCAGCGTCCCTTGCAGGCCATTGCCGGCGAGGAGAATCGCCGCGGCGAAAAGGAGCGGCAGGATGGCGGCGACGGCGCGCAACATGGGAACGACGAAAGGACGGCGGACCGGCGATACGCCCGCCCGCCCGCGCATTCAAGGCGCGCACGGGTTACCAGTCCTTTGCGTTCGGCGTGATGAATGCTAATCGCAAACCTTTAGTCGCGGGCGTGGCGGAACCGGTAGACGCAACGGACTTAAAATCCGTTGAGGGCAACCTCGTGCGGGTTCAAGTCCCGCCGCCCGCACCAGGATCGTTGCAGATAGTGCAACGACACCGAGAACAGGATGGCTTCGACCGGTCTATCTTGCTGCTGCACACCACCGGTGCGGAACGATCAGAGCATATAGCCCACGTCAGAGGCGCCGGCGGGGTAAGCGAACATCGTGGTTTTAAGTATTTCCGCCGTCAGTCCGTGACGGATCGCCAGCGCAAAAATGTTGATGACTTCATCGACGTGCGGTCCGACGAGGTGCGCGCCCAGAACCTTGTCGCTTTCTTCTTCGACCAGAACCTTGAAGCCATAGACTCTCTCGGCGGCCTGGCGCGCGGTGTACCAGTCCGCCGCCAGCCGGCTTTTCACGCGGAAGCGCAGGCCGCGGGCACGCGCTTCATCTTCACCGATGCCGACAGACGCCATCGGCGGCAGCGTGAACACGACACTCGGCACGCCGGCATAGTCCGGCCGCATATGGTTGCCGTCGAGCAGGTTTGCCGCGACGACTTTGGCGTCGTGGCTTGAAACTGGCGTGAGCGGTGGCCCCATCCGGGCTGCGTCGCCGGCCGCATAGACAGCGGGGTTGGAGACGCTCTGCAGGAACTCATTCAGCGTGAGGCGGCCGTTCCCGTGCGCGATGCGTCCAGTCTCCAGATCGAGCGCCTGAAGCGCCGGCCTGCGTCCGGCGGCGTGAACGACGAGATCGGCGGCGAAGCTCTTCGCCTTTCCGTCGGCCGTTGCTCGCACCAGAAAGCCGGTATCGGACTTCTCGACGGCCTCAACGACCGTACCGAGATGAATATCGACGCCGATTTCGCCGAAGCGCTGCATAAGCCAGCCGACGACATCGGCGTCGAATTGCGGAAGCATGCGCTTGCCCCGCTGCAGGATCATCACCTGCGCACCGGCGTGCGCCGCGATGTGAGAAAACTCCGCCGCGACGTATCCGCCGCCGACCAACGCCAGACGCCTGGGAAGATGTTCGAGCGCCAAAAAGCCTTCGTTATCGATAACATGCTCCTCGCCTGGAATCCCGAGCGGGACAGGCTCGGCGCCAGCGGCGATCAGGACATACCTCGCGTTGAGTATTTCGCCGGCAACGGCGATCGTATTCGGACCAGCAAAGCGGGCGGGGTCGTGATAAGTGTCAATGCCCGCCGCTTTGTAGCTTTGTTCGTGCTTTTGCGGGACTGGATCGGTGAAGGATCGCTTGAAGGTCATCAGATCGGGCCAGTCGATCCCTGTTTCGCCGGTGACGCCCTTGCCATGCATCCGCTTGGCGAGATCGACGGCGCCGGCGCCGCCGCGCAGCATCTTCTTCGGGTCGCAACCCCTCAGCGCGCACGTCCCGCCATAGGGACGGAAATCGATAACGGCCACGCGCCAGTACGCCTTGCGCATCCGCATCGCAGCGACACGAGCGGCGGTTCCAGTCCCAATAATGATCAGGTCATAATCTTGAGCCATCGTATCGCTCCGCTCACGGATTGTTAATCGCCCGATGGTCTTACCCGCCACACTTCGACGTTTCTCCGGTCGCGCCGGATTCCTGAACCGGCGGGCACGCAACGTCGCCATACGAGCAAAACACGCAGCAGTCGCCCCGTTTGGGCCGCAGAAGCGCCCGGCAGCCGGTGCAGTCATAGAGAAACTGACAGGCATCCGTCGGCATCGTCTCGGTCGCTCGATGCCCGCATAAGGGGCAGGTCAGCGTCGAGATGAGCACCATCACGACACCCAATTCATCAACGTCGGCTCAAGCCGGCGCCATGAACTGGCGACGATGACGAACGCCGTAGCGGCAATAAGGAGTGCAAGCGGGCCACGTCCGGCGCGCGGCGCGGCGCAAGCGTCGCTCTTGTCGCAAGCGGACCGGCGGTTGCGCCACCTGAGCGCCCAGGCGCCTCCGACCAAGATCGCGCTCAGCGCCAGCAGCGGCGTTCGCCAACCCGCGAATGACGAAAGACCTCCCAACAATCCGGCGCCGACGCCCAGCGAGGCGAGCGCGATCGGAAGAACACAGCAAGCCGCAGCCGCCGCGACAGCGCCCAGACCGAGCGCGACCGCCAGCCCGGGCAAAAGCCCACGGGGTGGCGGCGGAGCGAAAGGACGCCCGTTTTTTTTGATCTCACGATTAATCGCCATCTCTATTCCTTGACAATCAGCCTGAAATTTGACGATGGACCCTCTAGTGACTGGAGGGTCAAGCCGATGGGCATCAAGATCGGCGCTTTGGCAAAAGCAACCGACACCAAAGTCCAGACAATCCGTTATTATGAGGCAATCGGTTTGCTTCCCTCGCCGGGCCGCACCGCTGGCAACTACCGCGCGTACACGCTGGCGCACCTCAGCCAGCTGTCTTTTATTCGCAGAGCTCGCGATCTCGGTTTTAGCCTGGAGCAAGTGCGCGAACTGCTCAGCCTGGCCGATCACGGCGACCGGCCGTGCGCCGCTGTTGAGGAAATCGCGCGCGGTCATCGGGCAGCCGTCAAGCGCAAGGTCGCCGACCTGCAAGTGCTTGGCCGCGAGCTGGACAACATCATCGGCCAATGCGGGCAGGGCACAGTCTCGGGCTGCGGAATCCTTGAAGCGCTTGCACCGGTTCAGGCCCGGTCCATGGCGCGAGCCGACTATCGGGTAGGGAAGACACTGGACGCTGAATAAGCGACCTAGAATCCATTGAGAGTAACCTCGTGCGGGTTCAAGTCCCGCCGCCCGCACCAAATTTCGAGAATGGGAGTTTTGCAGCTTTCGCCGACTGGTTCGGAGGTCGTGAGAGTTTCGCCGCGCCTAAGCACGACGCCGTCATTTGCGCGTTGCAGCGTGCCCGCCATGCGCCCGAAACCTGAAGATGTCAGCGTCCGGATCGACGCCGCCTGTCAGTGTCGTGCGGATGATTTCGGCGGCGAGGCGACTGTATGTAACGCCGTTGCCGCCGTACCCAAGCACGGCCCAGCAATTCGGGTAGTTCGGGACGACGCCGATCGTCGGCAGGCCGTCCTCGCTCGCGCCGAAAGTCCCGGCCCATGCAAAGCGGGGCGTCACGTCGAGATCCGGGAACAATCGGCGCGCCTTCTTGCCGATGGCGATGACCTTGCGATCAAGCAACGCGTCGCGCTCTGCCTCATCGACAAAGTCCTCGTCCTCGCCGCCAATCACCGCGCGGCCATCAGCGGTCGTCCGCATATAGAGGTACGGATCGGACGCTTCCCAGATCAGGCACTCTTCCGGCCAGAGCTGACGGCGTTGCGGATGCGTGGCAAGCGCAAATGTCGATATCATCCTATGGCCCTTCAGCGGCACAAATGTCGGAAACTCGTAGCCGGTGGCGAACACGACGGTTCCACATTTGATGGTCCGACCCGTGCTTGTCGTCGCGGTTGCGCCTCGCGCGCGGGATTTGATCGCGGTGATCTCGACTGGCGCGTAGAATTGCGCGCCCGCGCCCACCGCCGCCTTCAAATATCCCTTCGTCAATCGCGTCGGGTCCGCTCCATAGTCGCCATAGCCGCGCAGAGCGGCAGGGCGATCGACGCCATATATTTCTTTGAGCTCACTGCGGGTCAGGATGTCGGTCTCAAATCCGGCTTCCCGCCGCGCTTCCCCCTCGCGTCTGATACCGGCTGCGTCGAGTCGATCGCCAGCAAGATAGAGGCTGGGTCGCGGTTGGCGCGCGCATTCGATCCCTAATTGATCCGTGCGCGCCGCAAGATTGGCGACGCTCAGGTGCGATCTCCGCCATGCGCGGGTCGCGGTCTTCACGCCAACCCTCCTTGCGAGCAGTGTTAACGGTTCGTCGATTTCGTACTGAATGAGGGATGTGCTTGCAGCCGTCGAACCGAGCGCTCCGCCACGACGGTCAACGATCGCCACGTCAAAGCCGTCGGCCGCCAGCAGCTCGGCAATGAGCGCCCCTGAAATTCCGGCGCCAACAACGAGAACATCCGTATTCAGATCGGCCATGAGCGCACTGCTCGCCGGACCCCGGCTTGGTCGGTCGGCCCATACGGCGACGCCGGTTCTAAGGTCGCGATGATGGGTCAGCATGCCGGGTCTATGGCGGGCAGCCACGATTCAGGGCGCCGCGGATTCACTTGCCACGGCCCGGCAAACTGGATTGCGCGCCGTCGCCGAACTTCAGGCGAAGCGCAAGAATGATCGCTGAAAGGATCAGGCACACGATGTTGGCTCCAGCGACCGGCCACGCTGACGATAGCACGCCGTAGATCGTCCAAAGAATAAAGGCCGTGACGGTCAGGGCGAACATGCGCATGGATACGCCGGTCGCGTCCTTTTCACGCCAGATCTTTGCAATCTGCGGCAGAAAGCTCGACATCGAAGCCAATCCCGCTGCGACGCCGATGAGATCAACCCAGTTCATAACCTGTTCTCGGCCGAAGCGGCCCGCAAAAATGCGTCAATCGCTTCAATCAAGTCAATCGCTCCCTTGTCACCGAAAATGCCCAAGGCTGCGGTCCTTCAGCCGCCCGTAAAGAGCGTCGGCTTTGGCTTGCAGGTCTTTGGGCGCACGCGATTGCGCCGGCGTCGTTGTCGGCGCGCGAATGTGCGGGGCGCTGGCTGTAAGGCGCGCGGGCTGCTTCACGTCTGCAAAATTCGCCAGCGCGGCGAACGTCGCGGGCGCATCTTCAAAAAGCCGCTCATACGCCAGAAATGCAACGCCCTCATCAGCCGCCGCCTCGGCAAACTCATAGGCGTCTGTCCAGTACTCCAGCCAGAATTCCTCGGTCAGCGCATGGCGATCTATTGACGCCTTGCGACCGGTAAAATCGATCGGGCGGAGATTGGCGCCGAAATCATAATGGCCAATCCATTCCATGTACTCGCGGGCGTACCTGTCTTCCTCATGCAACGCCATGAAACGCTGATGCTGCGTCATCATTGAGCGGACATGCGCGCGCGGCTCGCGAATACAGACGACGATCCGCGCGTCCGAAATCATTTTGCGGATCGCCCCGATGCGGCCGATATTGGCGTTGTTTTTTGAAAGATACCGCAAAGGCGCCGCGTCAGGTGTCGCGGGCGCCGCGAGCTTGAGAATGAGGTTCCGAAAGAAAGCCGGAAATTCATCGCCGATGTCATCCGGGCCGAGCGGCAGCAAACGGTCCTCGCGGACATAGCGCTTGCGCAGGAACGCGAGCCACGCGACTTCCTCGAACGCTTCGGGGCTGTCGAACGAAACTTCCACGCCGTCGCCATGCGCGCGCTTTATGGCGACCGCGGATTTGCGGAAGGATTTTGTGACGGCGGTCCAGAACAAGGGCGCCAGCACGAACGGCATATGGCGATAGGTCAGCGCCGCGAATTCGCCGGGGCCGTACAGCGCTTCGAGCGCCAGCGTCGTACCCGCGCGCGGGAGGCCGGTCACGAAGACAGGCATGACGGACGCGTGCGTTTTAAGACGCGCGGCGAACAGATCGTTCTCGATCTCGCTGACCGCGCGCTGGATATGCGGGTTTGCAAAAGCGATGCGGTGGAGAAGCCGGTCGAGCGCGGAATAACGCGCGGCGCTAGCTCCGGGCGGCGCGGCCATGGCGGAGCTTTCCGTAAACCACGAGAAAAACAATCACCGCAACAAGGGGCAGCGGCCTGATGCTGTAGGCGAGGAGATCCTCGAACGACCCGAGCGCGAACGAAGCGACGTATAACACGAGCGCCGCAGCGGCGGTTGCGGCAAGAATTTTCCAGAGCATGGCAAAGAGCGCGCTCAACATTCTAAGGCTCGACGCCTGCATCGAACCCGCTTTTTCTTCATCCGACATCGTCGTCGATTTTACGATGCCGAGCGAGGCAGACGTGGTCGCCGTCATGTCCTTGATGTGGCGGAGAGTTCTCAGTCCGACGAAAGCTTCATAAAACGCCACTCCCGCGAGCAGCACCGCCAGAAGCATCATGTCTTTTCAGGCGTGTCGAGCGACGTCGAACCTGCGCTCTCCCCAACGGCGGCGCCGGTTTTCTTGGCGCGCATTTTCCGCAGCATGATTTTCGCGGGATACCAGACGAGACCGGCGATCACCATCAGCACCGCGGCGATCGATCCGAGAATGGCGCCGATCGCGCCGAGGCCGAGGCCAGGGCCGATATAAGCGGCCGCAGGGGAGGCAAGAAGGGCGATCGTTGCGCCGGTCAAACCGGCTTTTAAAAGCAGACGCGCCATGGACGTTTCCTCGAAAGTGACTGCGCGATCCGAATCGGTCGCTGACCAAGCATTGTGCCATTTCGGAGCCGCTGTCGCAAACGCCGCCTGCGCACCGGCACAGTGTGTCACCGCTTTGCGATGGGAACATACGGTCGGGTCGCCGTTCCGGTGTAGATCTGGCGGGGTCGGCCGATCTTCTGGCTGTCGTCTTCAACCATCTCCGACCATTGCGCGATCCAGCCGACGGTGCGCGCGAGCGCAAACAGCACGGTGAACATGGTCGTCGGAAAGCCGAGCGCCTTAAGCGTGATGCCGGAATAGAAATCAATATTGGGGTAAAGTTTCTTTTCGACAAAATATGTATCGGATAGCGCGATCCGTTCAAGTTCCCTCGCCACCTCGAACAAGGGGTCGTCCTTGACGCCAAGCGCTTCGAGAACGTCATGACAGGCTTTTTGCATGACTTTAGCGCGGGGGTCATAATTCTTGTAGACCCGATGCCCAAAGCCCATCAGCCGGAACGGATCGTCCTTGTCCTTGGCGCGTTCGATAAAGTGCGGGATGCGGTCGGGCGTTGCAATTTCCTCAAGCATGTTGAGCGCGGCTTCGTTGGCGCCGCCATGCGCCGGCCCCCAGAGCGAGGCGATTCCCGCCGCGATGCAGGCGAACGGATTGGCGCCCGAAGAACCGGCAAGCCTGACCGTCGAGGTCGAGGCGTTCTGCTCGTGGTCCATATGCAGAATGAAAATCTTGTCGAGCGCATCGGCGAGAACCGGATTGACGACATAGTCCTCTGCGGGCACAGCGAAACACATCCGCATGAAGTTTTCCGTGTAATCGAGATCGTTCAGCGGAAAGACGAATGGCTGGCCGATTGAATATTTGAACGCCATGGCGGCGATCGTCGGCATTTTCGCGATCATGCGATGGCTGGCGATGCGGCGCTGGATCGGATCGTTGATGTCGGTTGAGTCATGGTAAAAGGCGGAAAGCGCGCCGACGACGCCGACCATGATCGCCATCGGGTGCGCATCGCGCCGGAACCCGTTGTAAAAGTTCTTCAGCTGTTCGTGCACCATGGTGTGCATGGTGATCGAGCGGTTGAATGTCTTTGCCTGTTCCGCCGTCGGAAGTTCACCATGGAGAAGGAGAAAAGCGACTTCGAGGAAATTCGAATTCTCGGCGAGCTGTTCGATCGGCACGCCGCGATAGAGGAGAATGCCCTCGTCGCCGTCGATGAAGGTGATTTGACTCTCGCAGCTCGCGGTCGAGGTAAAGCCGGGATCGAACGTGAATAACCCGGTGTCGGTATAGAACGCGCGGAAATCGACGACGTTCGGACCGTGCGTGCCGCTGAACACAGGCAACTCGTTCGTCTGGCCGTTATATATCAGGGTCATGTTGCCGGCCGGCTTCAGCTTGCTGTCCATGGCGTCGCTCCCGTTGTGCGATGCGGCATAAAATGTTGCGGTGCGATCATAGAGAGAAACGCCGCGGTTTCCAGACCGTAATCAAGCAATCTATGCCTGCAGACTTGCGGCAGCCTTAACGATGAAAGCTGTTGAATTTACGACGAAAAACTGTCCGCAAGCCGGCCGAACGCCTCGGCCGGGCCGAGGGCGTACAGGACCTCGCCGAGCGAGGGCGCTGGCAGACCGGCCGTCAGCGCGGCCCGCAAAGGCTGCCCGATCTGGCCAAAATTAATGGCCCGGTTCGCCGCGAACGCCTTGAGCGATCGCTCAAGCGCCGCAGCCGATGACCAATCGGCGCCGCCGAGTTCGGCCGCGACCGCCTCTAGCAGCGCTTTGCCGCCGTCCTGCTCGATTGATTTGCCGGCCCTGCCTTGAAGGTCGAGGGGACGCTTCAGCAACAGGAACGCCGCGGCATCGACGGCGGCGGCGAGGGTCGCCGACCGTTCTTTCAGGAACGACGCGCCACGCTCCAGTCGCGCCCGCCGTTCGTCTTCGAGCGCGACGCCGGCCCGCTCGAAGAAAGGCGCCGCCCTGTCGACGAAAGCGCGATCCGAAAGCGCCTTCATGTAGTGCGCGTTCGTCGATTCAAGCTTGGCGGCATCGAGCCGCGCCGGCGCGCGATTGATCCCGGTGATGTCGAACCATTCAAGCGCCTTGCCCTTCGGAAATATTTCATCGTCGCCATGCGACCAGCCAAGCCGCAACAGGTAGTTGGCGAGTGCTTCCGGCAGGATTCCCTGATCGCGATAAGCATCGACGCCGAGCGCGCCGTGACGCTTCGAGAGCTTTGCGCCATCAGGGCCGTGGATCAGCGGCACATGCGCGAACGACGGAACCGCCCAGTCGAGCGCTGCATAAATCTGCTGCTGCCGCGCCGCATTGTTGAGATGATCGTCGCCCCTGATGACATGGGTGACGCCCATGTCATGATCGTCAACGACGACGGCGAGATTGTAGGTCGGGGCGGCGTCGCTCCGCAGCACGATCAGATCGTCGAGCGCGCTGTTCGGAAATCTGACCTCGCCCTGCACGACATCGCGGACAAAGGTTTCGCCATCGCGCGGTGCGCGGAAGCGGATCGTAAAAGGTCTATCCGTCGGGACGCTCGACAAACTCGCGTCGCGCCACGGACTTTCGAAGCGCGATTTTGCTTCGATCGACTGCTTGCGCGCGGCCTCGATCTCCTCTGTCGACATGTAGCAGCGATAGGCCGCCCCGCGCGCGAGCAAATCTCCGGCGATTTCGGCATGGCGCTCGCGTCTCGAATATTGCGAGACCGGCTCGCCGTCCCAGTCGAGGCCGAGCCAGGAGAGGCCGTCAATGATCGCGCCGACCGCCGCCTCATTGTGCCGGGCCCGGTCGGTGTCTTCGATCCGCAGCAGGAATTTTCCGCCGCGTCCGCGCGCATAAAGCCAGTTGAACAAAGCGGTGCGCGCCCCGCCGATGTGCAGATAGCCGGTCGGCGAGGGGGCAAATCGGGTGACGACTGTTGAAGACATGGTTGCGATGCGAGGTGCTATGAGGTTTTCTCTCGCCCTGACGGGAATGGCGGCCCGCCTTTAGCATGACCGCCGCCGGGGGCCTATGGTCGATGTCGCCGAAACGCTGAAGGGGAACGACAGCGCTTTCAAGCGCGCCGACGCGGCCTGCAAAAGAGCAACGATCCGGGTTGGCGCAGTGGCCGTTAAGTGGGCGGAAATTGATGCGCCGCGTCTCGGGTTATGGGCGCCGGTCGCGCTCGGCTTCGGTGCAGCAACCTACCTGCTTCTCAAGATTGAACCCGCTTTCTGGCTCGCGCCGGCCTTGCTTGCGGCGTCCGCCGCGTTTGCGCGGTTTAATGACCGTTGGCGCTTATTCGCCATCGGGGCCGCGCTTTTCTGCCTCGGATTTGCGGCAGCCGACTTTCGCGCGGCGCATGTCGATGCGCCGGCGATCACGCGCGAAATCAGATTCGCAACGGTCGAAGGGCGCCTCATTGCGATCGACGAGGCGCCAAAGATGCGGCGGCTGATCATCGAGACCCGTTCGATCGAACATCTGGCGGCGGTAGAAACGCCCGAGCGCGTCCGGCTGTCGTGGCGCGGCAAGGAATTCACGGCGAAACCTGGCGATCTCATCTCGCTACGCGCGAGCCTGTCGCCGCCGCCCGAGCCCGCGGCGCCCGGCGGATTCGATTTTGCCCGGCAGCTTTATTTTCAGGGCATCGGCGCTGTCGGTTTCGCGGTATCGGCGCCAGCGGTTCTTGCGGAAACCAAACGGCCGATCCTTGCGCGGGCGCGCGCTGCACTCGAGACGCTGCGCGTCGATCTATCGCGACGCATTCTCGAAAAAGCGCCGGGCGAAAGCGGCGCTATTGTCGTCGCGGTCGTCACCGGTAAACGCGAAGCGATCAGCGACGAGGCGGAAGCCGCGTTTCGCGATTCGGGACTTACGCACCTTCTGTCCATATCCGGACTGCATATGAGCCTTGCAACAGGCCTCATCTTTTTCGGCGTGCGGGCGACGCTGGCGCTGATCGAACCGATCGCGCTGACGCAGCCGATCAAGAAATGGGCCGCGGTCGCCGCTCTCGTTTCGGGTCTTGTCTATCTGTTCATTTCCGGCAATGCATGGCCGGCGCAGCGCGCCTTCATCATGTCGGCGATATTCTTCATCGCCATTATCGCCGACCGGCGCGCACTTTCCTTGCGGAATGTCGCGATCGCCGCTTTTGTCATCATCCTGATGACGCCCGAAGCAGTGCTGCATCCCGGTTTCCAGATGTCGTTTGCGGCGGTGACGGCGCTGATCGCATTCTACGAATGGGCGTCGGCGCGCGCCGATCCGTCGCGGTCGTTCGCGTTAAGCGCGCGTGTCCGCCGCTACGCCGTGGGGATCGGCGTCACCGACACGATCGCGTCGTTCGCAACCGCCCCGTTCGCTCTTTTCCATTTCAATCGCACGGCGAATTTTGGTCTGCCCGCGAATGTCATATCAATTCCGGTGATGGGATTTTGGGTGATGCCGGCGGCGATTGTCGCTCTTTTGCTGATGCCGTTTGGCGCTGACGGTCCGGCGTGGCGCCTTGCCGCCTCGGGCGTCGATGTGATTTTGACGATGGCGTACTGGACGATGAACCTTCCCGGCGCGGTGACGGTTTTTCCGCAATGGCCGTCTTCGGCGCTTGGCGTTTTGACCATCGGCGGCCTGTGGCTATGCCTGATGGCGGCGCCGTGGCGGCTTGGCGGCCTGCTCGCGCTGCCGGTCGTTGCGGCGCTCATCATTGCTGAACCTCATCCCGCCCTCTTCGTCAACGAAGAGGGCGATAATGCGGGCTTTCTTCTTTCGGACGGCGAAGACAAGCGCGTACTCGCCGTATTCGACCGGCGGAAGAGCCGCTTTGATTCCCGCGTCTGGATGGAGCAGGCGGGGATCAACGCTGAGAAAATGCAGCCCGCCAAACTCTCGAACCATGCAACTTGCGACCGCGATGGATGCGTCGCCGAGATCAACGGCGCCGCAATCGCCGTTTCATCGAGCCGCGCCGGTCTCGACGATGACTGCGCGCGCGCCGATCTCGTTGTTGCGTTTTATCCGGTCGGCGATCGCGACAGAAACGGGTGTTCCGCGGAACTGATCGACCGCCGCGACGCATGGAACGACGGCGCCCACGCCGTATTCGTTGCGAAGGACGACATGCGCATAACGACCGTCGCCGAAGGGCGGGGCCGGCGTCCGTGGACGGGCGAGGCGCTCTCAATACTTTCGCATCAGGCCGACAAGGCGGCCCTGAATTGAAACGCGATCGGCGCCGTAGATCCGCGTTTCAAACGCGGGGTTTGCCGCCTCAAGCGCGATCGACGCGCCTTTCTTGCGCAAGCGCTTCAATGTCGCTTCTTCCTGATCGACGAGAGCGACTACGATCTCGCCATTGGTCGCGTCATCCGAGCGCTGGATGATGGCGAAGTCGCCGTCGAAAATACCGGCCTCGATCATCGATTCGCCCTGCACTTCGAGGACGAAATGTTCGCCGGTGCGAAGGAGCGCGGCCGGCGCCGCGACACGATCGACCTCGTGCTGAATCGCCTCGATCGGCGTCCCTGCCGCGATGCGCCCAAGAATGGGCAAATCATTTGTCGAAGACCCTGCAAGCGAAAACCGCGGCTTGGCCATGGCGCCGCCGCGATTGCGGCCAGGGAAATGGCCGGTGACGACGGATGGGGCGAATTTCGGCGTCTGCTTTATCGCGGTCGAGGCCGCATCGGGGAGGCGCAAGACTTCGAGCGCGCGAGCGCGGTTCGGCAGCCGTTTGAGGAATCCGCGCTCCTCCAGCGCCGTGATCAGCCTGTGAATTCCTGATTTCGACCTCAGTTCCAGTGCGACCTTCATTTCATCGAAAGAGGGCGACACGCCCGTCGTCATGATCCGGTCGTTGATGAATTGCAGCAATTCATGCTGTTTTTTGGTGAGCATGGGAGAGGCCTCCGCTTCGCAACTTTCAAAGCCCTCCCGCCGGCACGGCTCTTTGCGCGCCCGAAACGACGGAAGAACAAACCATCAACGTTCTAGTGATGTTCTCATCAACCGTCAATACCGAGCATAAAGCTATCTCGCTGATTCGGCGTCGCTATCCGTCTCTTTGTCCGGCGCCCAACAAAGCGCGGGTCGCCGCGGCGACATCGTCAGCGCGGATCAGCGCTTCTCCGACGAGAAACGCGCCGGCGCCGCACGCCCGCAAGCGAAGCAGGTCGCGGTGCGCGCTGACGCCGCTTTCGCTGACGAGGAGCGCGCCGTCCGGGACCAATGGCGCAAGGCTTTCCGTCGTCGCGAGATCGGTCACGAATGTCCTCAGATCCCGGTTATTGACGCCGATCATGGTCGCGCCAAGGGCGGCGGCCCGATCGACTTCGGCTTCATCGTGGGTTTCAACGAGGACATCTAGGCGGTGGAGGCGGGCAGCATCGTTCAATTCGCGCGCCGCCGCATCCGACAGGGTAGCCATGATAAGCAGGATGCAATCGGCGCCCCAGGCGCGCGCTTCAACGACTTGATAGGGGTCGATCATGAAATCCTTGCGAATGATCGGGAGCGAGACGGCAGCGCGCGCCGCCTTCAGATGGTCCGCCGATCCCTGAAAACTCGGGCCATCCGTCAGCACGGAAAGGCAGGCGGCGCCGCCCGCGGCATAGGCGCGCGCAAGGGACGCCGGTTCGAAGTCGGCGCGAATAACGCCTTTCGACGGGCTCGCTTTCTTGATCTCCGCGATCAAGGCAAAGCCTGCCGAGCCCGCGCGTCGCAGCGCTTTTTCAAAACCGCGCGGCGGCGGCGTTTCGTGCGCGAGCCGTTCAAGCGAGGATAGCGGCGCATTCGCCTTTGCCGCCGCGACTTCCTTCCGTTTGTAAGCGATGATGTCGTCGAGAATGGTCACGCCAAACCCTCGTTTGAAATGGCGACGAGCTTGCGCAGGGCGAGTCCGGCGCGGCCTTGATCAATAGCGTCCGCGGCGAGATACGCGCCGTCGATCAGCGATTGCACTTTGCCGGCGACGATCAATGCAGCGGCGGCATTGAAGACGGCGATGTCGCGATAAGGTCCTCGCTCCCCGGCGAGCAGGCGTTGCAGCGCCGCCGCGTTTTCTTGCGGGCCGCCGCCCTTGAGATCGTCCGACGCCGCGCGAGAAAGGCCCGCGTCCTCGGGCGTCACGGTGAAATTGCGCATAGCGCCGTTTTTTGTCTCACTGACAAACGAAGGTCCCGTTGTCGTCAGTTCATCGAGACCGTCGGCGCCGCAGACGACCCAGGCGTGCTCGGCGCCCAGCGCGCCCAGCGCTTCCGCCAAGGGGGCCGTCAATGTGCGATCATAAACGCCCATCAGTTGCCGGCGCGCGCCGGCCGGGTTTGCAAGCGGCCCGAGGACATTGAACAGCGTCCTGACGCCGAGCTTTCGGCGCACCGCTGCAACGTGCGCCACCGCGCGATGATGATAGGCCGCGAACATGAAACCGACGTGCGCTTCGCGAATGCAGCGTTCGATGACGGCGGGCGATGCGTCAAGATTGACGCCCGACGCGGCAAGGACGTCGGACGATCCCGATTTCGAACTCGCCGAGCGATTGCCGTGCTTGGCGACCGGAACGCCGCAGCCGGCGACGATGAGCGCGGCGGCGGTGGAGACATTGAACGTATCGGCGCCGTCGCCGCCGGTGCCGCAGGTGTCGATCGCGCCCGTCGGCGCCGAGACATTGAGCGCCTTGGCGCGCATTGCCTCCGCCGCGGCGACGATTTCTTCAACGGTCTCGCCGCGCGTTTTCAGAGCGAGCAGGAATGCGGCGATGTCGCGGTCTTCGACCTCGTTCCCGAGGAGCAGATCCATCGCACGGCGCATTTCGTCGCGCGTCAGCGGCCGCCCGCCGGTTGCGACGGCGAGCAAGGCGGAAAATTCGCTCATGCCGCGCGTCGCCGCTCGTTCGCCATCGCGAAAAAATTCCGGAAAATTTCGGCGCCGTATTCGGAGGCGATGCTTTCGGGATGGAACTGGACGCCGGCGATCGGCGCCGCGACATGCTCCAGCGCCATGATCTCGCCGTCGTCTTCCGCCGTCGCTGTCACGGTGAGCGAATTTGGGAGACTTTTCCTTTCCGCGACTAGCGAATGGTACCTTGTCGCCGTGAAGGGATCGGGGAGGCCGGCAAAAAGGCCATCGCCCCGATGACGTATCCGGCTGGTCTTGCCGTGCATCTGCCGGCCGGACCTGACAATGCGCCCGCCCATTGCTTCGGTGATCGCCTGCAGGCCGAGGCAGACGCCGAACACCGGGGTACCGGCTTCCGCCGCGAGGCGGATCGCCTCAATGCAGATCCCGGCCGCACTCGGTTCGCCTGGCCCCGGCGACAGTACGATTGCCGTCCTTGCCCGCCCGACCGCCTCGGCGGCGGTCAGCGCGTCATTGCGGACGACTTCAACCCTTTGGCCAAGTCCGCCGATCAGGTGGACGAGGTTAAAGGTGAAGCTGTCATAATTGTCGATCAGCAGAATCATAGCAGTCAGATTGCGTCAGGCGGCAGGCGCCGGACAATAGCGATGTTGCTGTTGCGTTTTGGCTGGGGGAGATCGAACCCGGATGAGGGCCTACCGTCCGCCAGGCATCCCCGGAGGCGGCGGCAGGAAATCCCGGCCGCCCGCGGTGGAACTGCTGCCGCCCCTCAACTTGGTTTCGATGGCGCTGATCCGGCGGCCGCCGAGCCTTTTTGGCGCGCTCATTGCGGCCTCGCTCGGCACGCTGGCGGGGATCGCGGGCGCCTTGTCCGCGGGACGTACAACGGGAGCGGAAGCCGCGTTCACGCATGCGGCGACCCTCGACCTTCGAGACGCCCCGCTGACTGCGGCGGCCAATGTCGAAGGCGGGCGGTCGGTCATGATCGCCCAAATCCTCAACGACGCGCCCGAACGTCTTCCGGTTGCGAAAATCGCGGCCGATGACGCCGTCAGGCCGAAGCTGATCGTTATCTTCGATGACATCGGTCTTGACCGCCCCGCATTCGACGAGATCATGAAAATGCCGGGGCCAGTGACTTTGTCGTTTCTTCCCTATGCGAAGGATATTGCGCCGCTTGTTGAAAGCGCGCAGGCCCGCGGCGATGACATCCTTTTGCATCTGCCGATGGAGCCGTCGGGCGACATCGACGCAGGTCCCCACAGCCTCTCGGTCGGCATGAGCGCCGAAAAGCTGTTTGAGGAACTCGCCTGGAACCTTGAACAGTTCGACGGCTATGTCGGCGTCAACAACCACATGGGTTCGAAATTCACGCGCAATGAACAGGCGATGAAGCGGGTTCTTGCGATGCTCGACCAGCGCGGATTGATCTTCATCGATTCCCTGACAACCGGCGGCAGCGTCGCTTTGAAAGCGGGTGACGCGGTCGGCGCCGACGTGTTTGTGCGGGACGTGTTTCTCGACGCCGAACCCGGACGCAAGACAGTGCAGCGGCAGCTCGCGCTCGCCGAACAGATCGCCGCCAAAACCGGCTATGCGATAATCATCTGCCACCCAAGGCGCGAGACACTCGACATGATCGGCCCGTGGCTGACGACGGCGCTGGCGCGCGGCTACGAACTCGAAACCGTTTCGTCATTGCGCGACATAAGGGCGAGCACCCTGACCGCCAGCGTTACGCCCTGACGGCGCGGCGCTTCGTCCCTCGAATGGGCTCGTCAGCGTCCGGCGGAAAATAATTTCGCAAACACTGACAAAAAACCCCGCCGTCACCCCGGGGCCGCGCCACGGAGTTCATCCTCGGGCCGGCCTACGCCCGACCCGGCGGCGCGGAACCCGTGGTCCATCTCTCAACGTATCCCGCGTTGCGCGATGGATTGCGGGTTCCGCCAAGAGGCGGCCCCGGAATGACGACGCGGGAAATTGCTGCATCGGTTTTCGGCTAGCCGTATCAGGATGAAGCGATTCAGGCTGGTTGCATTCTGCTCTACGCCGTCTTCTTCCTCACGATGTAATCATCGACAAGGTCTTCAAGGATGGGCAGCGGCACGGCGCCGTTTTTCAAGACGACGTCGTGGAAATCCCGAAGGTCGAATTTACCCTTGAGTTCCTTCTTCGCCTTGTCGCGCAGCTCGAGAATCTTCAGCATCCCAACCTTGTAGGACAGCGCCTGTCCCGGGTTGTCGATATAGCGCTCGACTTCCTTGGTCGCGTCTTCCTCCGTCATCGGATTGTTCTCGAGCATGTAATCGATCATCTGCTGCCGCGTCCATTTCTTCGAATGCGAGCCGGTATCGACGACGAGGCGGCAGGCGCGCAGCATTTCGTTCTGCAGGCGGCCGAAATCCTGCATCGGGTCGGTAAAGCGCCCCTGCTCCTTGGCGAGGCGCTCGGAGTAAAGTCCCCAGCCTTCGATATAGGCGCCGAAGAAAGCAAATTTCTGAAAGGTCGGGACGCCTTCGAGTTCCTGCTGGATCGCGATCTGGAAATGGTGGCCCGGCGCGCCCTCGTGGTAGGCGACCGTTTCCATTTCGTGTTTCTGTTTTGTCGTCATGTCCTTGAGATTGACGTAGTAGATGCCCGGGCGCGATCCGTCCGGCGTCGGCTGGTTGTAGAAGGCGATCGGCGCGGTCTCCTCACGCCATTCCTCGACCTTGCGCACTTCCAGAGGCGCTTTCGGCAATAAGTTGAAATACTGATCGACGTCCGCGTAGATCGAGTCGATATACCCTTTCGATTGCGTGAGATAGGCGTTCTGACCTTCTTCCGTATCCGGAAAGAAGTTGTCCGGATCGGTCCGGAGGTGCTCGAAAAAGGCGGGGAAGTCCCCCTTGAATCCGACCTGCTTCATGATCTTCTTCATTTCGCCGCGGATGCGCTTGACCTCGGTGAGGCCGGTCTTGTGGATGCCGTCCGCGGTGAGCGTCTCGTCGCTTGTCCAGAAGTCGATTTGCGCTTTGTAAAAGCTATCGCCATCGGGGAGCGCCCAGACGCCGTTCTCGCCGATGGATTTGTCGCGCAGCGATTCAACCTTGGCGACGAATTTATCGACGCCGGACTTGAAAGGCCCTTTCATCGCGGCCGTCGCCGCGTTGATGAGGCGCGTCTTTTGTTTTTGCGCAATCTCGAGTTTTTCGACTTTGCCCCTGAAATCCGCAAGGATCGCCGAATCCTCCCCGCTGTCATCGAAGGGAGCGCCTTTGACAACATTTTTTGCGTCCGTAATCACCGGATCGAACGAATAGGAGGTCGGCACGATTCCTTTGGCGGCGGCGGTGTCGATACCCTCCATGAATTGGTCCATGGCGGTTTCGAGGCCGTTGATACGCGACACATAGGCTTCGGCGTCCGATACATCATCGACGCGATGAATATTCTGCAGGAAGGTCGCCGGAAACGTCACCGGGTTCTGCTGCGTTGAAAACGCATAGCCGTGAAACCGCCACGGAAAATTGCGGATCGACCGCTCCTGCAGATACTCGAATATCCGGTAGCTGGTCTTCGACTGCTCGGAAAGTTTGGCGACGTCGAACTCCGCGCGGAGGCGCGCGAGGTCGGCTTTCGCATCTTCATTCTGGCGCTGCGCCTGCGCGTCCGAGAAATCATCCCATTTGCCGTAGTCGGCGCCCTTCATGCCGAGCTGCGCCTGGAAGAGCGGGCTGTTCTTCAGATTGCGCTGGAAGACGTCCTCAAAGAATGACGCGAGACGCTGGTCTTCCGTCTGCTCGGCGACGCCGGACGACGGCGCCGCCGCTTCCTGTTTGTCGGCCTGCGCAACGGCGGGCGCTGCCGTCGCCGCGAACGCGGCGATCAGCGCCGTCGATGAAAAAAGCACGGATTTGAACTTGATTTTCATGGTGACCCCTTGTTGCCATACCGTTTGCGTTGTTGGCCGAACGCTATTCACCGATCGGGGCATAAGCTAGTTTCGGGTCGAAAGCGCGCATTTTCATCGCGTCGGGGCGGCGGTTCGTCGAATAGCGCCATTCATCCGATGACGCCTTTCGCCGCCGCGAACAATGCCCGCGCCTTGTTCTGGCACTCTTTGTGTTCAGCTTCCGGATCGGAATCCGCGACGATGCCGGCCCCCGCCTGTACATGCATGACGCCGTCCGTGATCAGGGCGGTCCGCAGCGCGATGCAGGTGTCGATATCGCCGTCCGCCGAGAAATAGCCGATGGCGCCGCCATAGGGGCCGCGCGCCTCAGTCTCAAGCTGATCGATGATCTCCATGGCGCGGATTTTTGGCGCACCGGTGACCGTGCCCGCCGGAAAGCCGGCGGCGACCGCGTCGACGGCATGCAGTCCTTCGCGCAACCGGCCGACCACGTTTGAAACAATGTGCATCACATGGCTGTAGCGCTCGATCGTGAATTGCTCCGTCACTTCGACCGATCCAATTTCCGCCGATCGGCCAACGTCGTTCCGCCCGAGATCAAGCAGCATCAAATGTTCGGCTCGCTCCTTCGGATCGGCGAGGAGTTCGGTTGCAAGCACGGCGTCCTCCTCCGCATTTGCCCCGCGCGGACGCGTGCCGGCGATCGGGCGGATGGTCACTTCCCCGTTACGCACGCGAACGAGTATTTCGGGACTCGAACCGACCAGCGCGAATTTATCGAAATCGAGAAAAAACAGGAAAGGCGACGGATTTAAGCGCCGTAGAGATCGGTAAAGGTCGAATGGCGCGTGCGGATAGGGCGCCTGAAAGCGCTGACTGAGGACAATCTGAAAAATGTCGCCGGCGGCGATATGGTCTTTGGCGCGCGCGACCATGGCAAGGAAATCCGCTTTCGGCGTATTCGATCGCGGAATAGCGATCACGTCCGGATCAACGTCGATCGCCGGAACGCGCCCGACAGCGAGGGGAGCGGAGAGGTCGTGTACAGCGCCCTCGATGCGCTCCGCCGCGCGATCATACGCAGCGCGCGCCGATAATCCTTCCTCCGGCCGCGCCGTTGCAACCAGGAGGATTTCCTGACGCAAATTGTCGAACACGGCGACCAAGGTCGGCCGGATGAAGATGGCGTCGGGTAAATCGAAAGCCGCGCGCGGACGATTGGGCAAGCGCTCCATTTGACGGGCGATATCGTAACTCAAATAGCCAAAGACGCCTGCCGCAATCGGAGGCGCCCCGGCCGGCAAGGTCAGTTTCGATCGATCGATGAACGCTTTCAGGCTTTCCAGTATTGGCCGCCGATCTGGAACGAAATCTTCAGCATCGTACGCTGCGCGAAGGTTGATCGCGGCATGCGCTCCAGCGGCGCGCCAGATGGCATCCGGACAAATGCCGATCGCTGAGTATCGGCCGAACTTTTCGCCGCCTTCGACCGATTCAAGAAGAAATGCGTTGCAGCGGCGGCCGGCCAGTTTCAGATAGGCGGAAACCGGCGTTTCAAGATCGCTGACGAGGCGCCGGACGAGAACCTGCGCCTCGCCCGATTCAAAGACCGTTCGAAATTCATCGAACCCCGGCGTCAGGGTCATTGACCGTCCGAAAACATCGCGTCGATCTGCGCTTCATTGATCTTCAAGCCGAAATCGGCGAGCACGGCCGATGCATACGCGTCGGCGAGTTCCTGGTTGAGCTGATTGCCGATATATTGCGAGAAGACGGTTACGTCGTCCGGCCCGACCTTGCCGACATCATAGGTCAATTCATTCACGGTGATGACGAGCTGCGCGTCGCCGAGCGCTGACGGTCCGGAAAGGGTCTCACCCTTGGCGGCTGAAAAAATCTGCTCAAGGATCGATTCCGACAGAACCTCGTTGGCGCCGCGCCGCGTCACCGTTTCGACGATGGGCGCGCGATTGAACGGTTCGGCCGCGGATTTCAGAGGCTTCCCCTGATCGATTGCGTCGCGAATGGATTTGACCGCGGAGGAAACGCGCGTCTCGCGTTCGCTCGCACGCCATTTCGCCACGACCTCGTCTCGCACCGTTTCGAACGGGATCGCCGCGGGCGGCGTCACTTCGGTGACGGCGACGAAATAGTAGCCGGATTTGTCCGCGAGTTCGACCGCGTCGGATTCCTCGCCCTCTTCGAGTTTGAAAGCCTCCTTCAGCACCTCGCCCGGGACGCCGGCGATAATTTCGCCGCCGGAGCCGAAACTGTAGGAATCGACCGGACCATACTCGATTGCGATTGCGCCCGAACGCTGCGCCGCGTCGGCGAGCGATGCGCCCGTATCGCGCTCGCTTTCGATGCCCTCGATGGCGTCGAACAGTTTCTTCTTGGTGTCGGCCGTTAGCGTTTCCTCTTCAATTTCCGCCCGCGCTTCGTCGAACGGTTTGACGGAAGCCGGCGTAATCGAAGCGATCTGGGCGACGGTGTGACCAAAGACGCCTTCGACCGGACCGATGACGGCGCCCGCGGCGCCGGCCGCAAACGCGGCGTCGCCGACTTTGGGATCAAGAATGTCGCGCTTCAGAATTTCCGTCAGAGTAATGTCGGCCAACGTCTGGCCATTTTCGACGGCGAGGCCGTCAAAAGGCTTTCCGCCTTTGAGGGCCTGAACCGCCGCGGTCGCCTTGGCTTCGTCGTCATAGGTGATCTGATAGATCGTGCGGCGCTCGGGCGTTTCGTAGCGTGCCTTGTTCGCCTCGTAGATTTTCCGCAGATCCTGTTCGGACTTTTGTTCGCGATCGACATAGTCGCTGTTCTTGAGGATGATCGCCGCAAACGTCCGGAGCTCGGGCGCCATGAACTGCGCGGCGTTCTTGTCATAATACTCCCGGAGCGCCGGAGGAGACGGCGCCGCCGGCGTTCCCGTCATTTCCTCCGTCACCGTTACATAGCCGATGGTCCTCATTTCCGTTTCGCGAAGCACGAGCGCATCGACAAACGCCTTTGGCGCCGGTCCGCCGGCGTTGATCGCCGACATCAGCTGATTGCGCAAAAGATCGGACTGCAGACGGTCTTCGAATTCGCGGACGCCGTAATTGTACTCGCGCATGATGCCGGTCAGCGCCTCGTTGTCGAACTTGCCGGTGCGCGGGTTCTTGAACTGCTCATTGGTCTGAAGAAATTCGCGCACCATAGAGCGCGGCATAAGAAGACCCATCCGCTGCGCCTCCTGATCGAGCGCCGATCTTGTCGCTAAGGACTGGACGATCTGGTCCTGCGCGCCGGCCGCGAGCGCCGCCTCGCGGTCAAACTGGCCGTCCGTTGCGAGGCGTCGGTTGGTGACGAACCGGTCGAATTCCTTCTGGACGGCGAGCGCGGAATAGCCTTCGTCGCCGACGCGAACGGCGTTGCTCGTCGAGAACTGGCTTATTTCCGGAACGCCCCATGCCGCGAAGGCGATGATCAGCGGGACGATAATAATGGACGCAACGACGCCTTTGAGCGCCCCGCGAATCTTTTTCAGCATGAGGCAGTTCCAGTAAGCTGGGGCAGGCGGAGGTCCGCGCGGCCCGTTGAGAATTGGCGGTAACCTAATTGCGCTGCTCCGCCAGAACAAGCGCCGCGCCCTAGCGTCATTTCTGGACAAAATCCGGCGCTTCGCCTACGCGAAACGGGCGCTGGCAGGAGAACCGTCATGAAGCCGCTGATCGCCGGAAACTGGAAAATGAACGGCGTTTCGTCTTCCGTTGAAGAAGTCGAAAAGCTGATCGGCCTGTTGTCCGGATCGGTCCCCGACGATCGCGACATCTTGATCTGCCCGCCGGCGACCTTGATCGGACTGTTCGCCACCGAATTCAGCGACGAGGGGTTCGAGATCGGCGGACAGGACTGTCACGCAAAGGAAAGCGGCGCGCACACCGGCGACGTGAGCGCCGAAATGCTGGCTGACGCCGGCGCCGCCTACGTCATTGTCGGCCATTCCGAACGCCGGGCGGATCACGGCGAGAACGACGATCTCGTACGGGCGAAGGCGGCGGCGGCGCGGCGCGCGGGTCTGACGCCCATCATCTGCGTCGGTGAAACCGAAGGCGAGCGCCGCGCCGGGCGGGAGAAAGATATTGTCAGCGCCCAGCTCGCGGGATCGGTTCCGCCCGGCGAGGGTGAATTCGCCGTCGCCTACGAACCGGTCTGGGCGATCGGCACCGGCCTGACGCCGACGCCGGGAGACATAGCCGAAATGCACGCGTTCATTCGTTCCAAAATCGGCGACAAGGTCCGAATTCTCTATGGCGGCTCGGTGAAGCCGTCGAACGCGAAGGAAATTCTTTCGATCGCCAATGTCGATGGCGCGCTGGTCGGCGGCGCCAGTCTGAAGGCCGAGGACTTTGCCGCCATCATTCAGGCGGCGAAGTAGAGGGGAAAATTGGGAACATGACGGGACTGGTCACGTTAACCGCCGTCGTTGCGGCGCTGCTTTTTCTGGGCGGCTGCGCCACGTGGCGGGCGGAACGGATTGCGCCGCCGATCGGCAGGTTTGTCGATGTCGAGCGCGAGCGCATTCATTTTGTCGATATCGGGCCTGAACAATCCGGTCTGCCGCCGGTTGTCTTGATCCATGGCGCGAGCGTCAATCTGCGCGACATGAAGATGGCGCTGGGCGACGAACTCGCAAAGACTCGCCGCGTCATCATCGTCGATCGGCCCGGACGAGGATATTCGACGCGGCCGGACGAAGGATGGGCGCTGGAAAGTCAGGCTGACCTCATTCATGCAGCGGTCGCTGCCGCCGGCGCCAAGCGTCCGATTGTCGTCGGTCAAAGTTTCGGCGGCGCCGTCGCGCTCGCCTACGCGCTAAAATACCAGAACGACATGTCGGGCCTCGTGCTCCTTGCCTCCGTCAGTCACCAATGGCCGGGCGGCGTCGCGTGGTACAACCGGGCCTCGGGCTGGCCGGTCGTCGGGCAGCTTTTGCGGCGGCTCGTTATTCCCGTTTATGCGCCGGTCGCCGCCAAGAGTGGCGTCATCGCTTCGTTCCGGCCGGATGAGGCGCCGCCCGGCTATTATGAGGCGTCCGGACTGACGCTGCTCTTCCGGGCCAAGGACTTCAGAAACAACGCCGCCGACCTCCGCCATCTGAAACCGCAGATCATCGCGATGGGCGGACGCTATTCTGAAATCAGAATTCCGACGGCGATCCTGACCGGCGCGGATGACACGACGGTCAGCCCGGATTTGCATTCGGCCGCGCTCGCGAGAGAAATCCCGGGCGCCTATTACGAGGTAATCCCGGACACCGGTCACGCGCTCCATCATTCCGAAACCGCGAAAGTGATCGCCGCGATCAATCTCGTGACCGAAACGTCGCGCACGGCGGAAATGCGCCAAAGCGCCGCGGAGTGACGGTAAAAAGAGGTGCCAGCGGGCGCGGTGCGGGCTAGGGTCGCGGCGAAACTGGATAATAATCAAAAGCGAAAGACGGGCACGGCTCATGCGACTCTTTGGAAAAATTCTCGGCGGCCTCTTGCTGCTGATCGTGTTGGCGCTGGCGGGCGCGTCGGTCTGGTTCTGGTTCTATCCGGTCACGGTGAACAACGCCGTCAACAAGTTCACCGCCGAATTCGCGATGGAAACGCCGGAACTGCTGACCGGCCTCGGGATGATCGACAACACGCCGCTCGATTTTCACAGCGGCAAGCTCAGCGATTACACCAAGGCGCAAGATGACGAAAACATCGCCCGTCTCAAACGCGCGCGCGCGATGATGAACCGCTTCGATCCGGAAAAGCTGAAAGGCCAGGACAAGCTCAGCTGGGAAATCTCGACCTGGTTTCTCGACGACATCATCGCCCAGTCGGAGTTCGAGTATAGCGGCTACCGCGTCAACCAGATTTCCGGGCCGACGGTCGATCTGCCGCAATTCCTGACCGACGCCCACGTCATCAAGAATGAGAAAAGCGTCAAGCGCTATTTGTCGCGAATCAACGAATTCGGCCGCGCCTTGCGCGAAACGAAGGCGCGTGTTGAGGATGATCGCGCGCACGGCGTGACGCCGCCCGACTTCATCATCGCAAAAGCGATCGTCGTCATGCGGACCTTCATTGAAGGCGGCGCCGGGAAAAACCCGCTGGTGACGACCTTGCCGGCGAAGCTTGACAAGATTGAAGGTCTCTCGGCGGAAGCGAAGGCCGACTATATCGCCGCCGCGACGAAAGCGGTGAACGATGACGTCATTCCGGGCTATCAGGCGATGATCGCCCTGTTCGAGGAATTGGCCGAGACAGCCACCCATGACGCCGGCATCTGGCGCCTTCCGGACGGCGACAAGATCTACGCCGCTGCGCTTCATTCCAATACGACGACCGACATGACGGCGGATGAAATCCACGACATCGGTCTGTCGGAAGTCGCGCGCATCGAACAGGAAATGGACGCAATTCTCGTTTCGCAGGGCCTGACGGAGGGGCCGGTTTCCGCGCGCGTTAAAGAGGTGATGGCCGATCCCGCCCATATTTTTCCGAATACGGATGAAGGCCGCCAGAAGATGCTGGATTACCTCGTCGCGCTCAACAAAGACATTTTGTCGAAGGCCGGCGATTATTTCATCACCCTGCCGCCGCAGCCGCTCGAGATCGTCCGGGTGCCGGAATATTCGCAGGATTCATCGCCGGGCGGCTACTACAGCCCGCCGGCGCTCGACGGGTCGCGGCCCGGAAGATTCTACATCAACCAGAAGAACACAGCCGACAATCCGCGCTGGACCCTGCCGACTCTGCTTTATCACGAAGCCGCTCCTGGCCATCACTTCCAGCTCTCGGCCTCGCAGCTCATCGAGAACGTGCCGCTGCTCCGCAAGGTCTCGCCATTCAACGCCTATTCGGAAGGCTGGGCGCTCTATTCCGAGCGGCTCGCGGCGAAAGACATGAATCTCTATGCCAGCGATCCGCTCGGCGATCTCGGCCGGCTGCAGGCGGAAATGTTCCGCGCCGTGCGTCTCGTCGTCGATACCGGCATGCACGCCAAGCGCTGGTCGCGAGAGGAGGCAATCGCCTATATGCTGGGCAAGACGGGGAATACCGAAGACGAGGTGACGCGCGAAATCGAACGCTATGTGGTCTGGCCGGGACAGGCGACCGCCTACAAGACCGGTCAGCTCGCCATTTTGCGAATGCGCGCGAAGGCGGAAGCCGGCCTTGGCGACAATTTCGACCTCCGCGAGTTCCACGAACTTGTGCTCGGGAACGGGGCGATGCCGCTCGGCATCCTTGAAAAGACGGTTGAAGAGTGGATCGAGGCCGAACAGGCCGCCGGACAGCCTGACGGTTGATCGACGCCATTTGACCTCCCGGCAGGGCGGGCGTAGAGAGCGCCCCTTCAAATCGCCGGGGCCGCTCGCCATTTTTGTCCGATCGCCCTCCATGGATACCGCCGATGCACGCCGTCTTGCTGACCGTCCACGCCCTCATCGTTCTGGCGCTGATCGTCGTCGTGCTTTTGCAACGATCGGACGGGGGCGCCCTTGGTCTCGGCGGCGGCGGCGGCGGGTTCATGACCAGCCGCGGGGCGGCGAACGTCTTGACCCGATCCACGTCGGTTCTCGCCGCGCTGTTTTTCGCAACCTCGATCCTGCTTGCGATCACGGCCGGCGGAAGCGAGCGCGACATCGATATCATTGAAGATCTGACGGGCGAGGCGATCACGGACCCGAATGCGCCCGTATCGACGGAGGATCTCCTCGACACGCTCGGCGCAGGCGGGACCGAACCGGGTACCGAGGCGCCGCCGGCTTCAGAGGATGACTCGGCTGCGCCCGCGCAGGAACCTGCTTCGACCGAAGAGTCGTCGCCGGACGCCCCGCAGCTTTGATCTAACCGGTTGAATTTCTTCAGGTTGGCCTGAAACCGGTCAGCCGTCGTGGAAATTTGGCCGCTGCGTGTGAAAGCAGTTTGCCCTTTGCGGCAAGCGCGCTAAGACGGACTTCCATGGCGCGGTATATTTTCATCACCGGCGGCGTGGTTTCCTCTCTCGGAAAAGGCGTGGCTGCGGCGGCTCTCGGGGCCCTTCTGCAGGCGCGCGGATATAAAGTCCGCCTGAGGAAACTCGATCCCTATCTCAACGTCGATCCGGGCACGATGTCGCCCTATCAGCACGGCGAGGTCTTCGTCACCGACGACGGGGCGGAAACCGATCTCGACCTCGGCCATTACGAGCGCTTTACCGGCGTTTCGGCCTCAAGGGGCGACAACATCACCACCGGCAAAATCTATCAGGGCATCATCGAGCGCGAACGAAGGGGCGATTATCTCGGCGCGACCGTGCAGGTCATTCCGCATGTGACGGACGCAATCAAATCCTTCGTGACCGCGCCGGCGGGCGAAGCGGAATTCGTGATCTGCGAAATCGGCGGCACCGTCGGCGACATTGAGGGCCTGCCGTTCTTTGAAGCGATCCGTCAGCTTGGCAACGAACTCCCGCGCGGAGATGCGGTCTATGTCCACCTGACCTTGATGCCCTACATTCCATCAGCGGGCGAACTCAAAACCAAACCGACCCAGCACTCGGTAAAAGAGCTGCGCGAGATCGGCATTCAGCCGAACGTGCTGCTGGTGCGCGCCGATCGCGACATTCCGGAAGGCGAGCGCAATAAAATTGCGCTGTTTTGCAATGTGCGCGCGTCGGCGGTTGTACAGGCGCTCGACTGCCGTACGATCTACGAAGTGCCGCTCGCCTATCACAATGAACGATTTGACGACGAAGTGCTGGCGGCGTTCGGCATTACGGATCCGCCGGCGCTGGATCTTTCGCGCTGGGTGGAGGTCGTTCGCCGTATTACCAAACCAGACGGCGAAACGCGCATCGCCGTCGTTGGCAAATATACGATGCTCAAAGACGCTTACAAATCGCTGATCGAGGCGATCAATCATGGCGGCATCGCAAACAACGTGCGGGTCGACATCAAATGGATCGACTCGGCGATCTTTGAGCAGGAAGACCAGGCGATATCCGAACTCGAAGACGTGCACGGCATCCTCGTTCCGGGCGGCTTCGGCGAGCGCGGGGCCGAAGGGAAAATCAAGGCGGCGCAGTTCGCGCGCGAACATGGCGTTCCCTATTTCGGCATCTGCTTTGGCATGCAGATGGCGGTAATCGAGGCGGCGCGAAATCTGCTCGGCGAAAACAAGGCGACTTCGTCCGAGTTCGGGCCGGGCGGAAAACCGATCGTCGGTCTGATGACGGAATGGCTGCGCGGGAACGAGACGGAGCTTCGCGGCGCCGCAAGCGAACTCGGGGGGACCATGCGCCTCGGCGCGTATAAGGCCGCGCTGAAACCATTAAGCCGGGCCGCCGAAATTTATGGCGCCTGCGAGATCTCGGAGCGTCATCGGCATCGCTATGAAGTCGATATATCCTGGGCGGATCGGCTACAGAAAGTCGGCGTCGCGTTTTCCGGCGTTTCGCCGGACGGTGCATTGCCGGAGATTATGGAAATCCCCGACCACCCCTGGTTTATCGGGGTGCAATACCACCCTGAATTGAAGTCCAGACCTTTTGATCCGCATCCGTTGTTTTCTTCGTTCATCAAGGCAAGCGTCAGGAGATCAAGGCTGGTTTGACACGTCTCAAGCGCACAATTTTGTCCCGCTTTCGAGGGAACGCGAGAGGGGCTTCCGTGTTCTTAGGAACATTGTGAAACCTTAATCAACGAGGTCCTGGCCATGAAGTCCTTAGCAGTCGCGTCAATTGCCCTGGTCGCCGCGCTCGCGGGTTACCAGCCCGCAGCCGCCGCCCCGTGCACGACCGTCGATACCTGCACGATTACGGGTCTGAACGGATCGACGACGCTTGGTGTCGGGAACCCGGTCGCGATCGAAGACGAAAATGTCACCCCGGGGTCGTATTTCGCTGAAGGGGTATTCAGCGTCGCCGCCGGCTTGACCGTCGTGACGGGCAACGCCGATGTTGCTTTTGACGCCGTTCCGCCTGGAGAAAGTCAGGTTCCTGCGGGATTCAGCAATCTCGTGATTGAATTCTTCCAGGACGCAACCTCGCTCGGTTCCTTTCAGATCACCGATGCGCAGGGACTGATCCCGCTCGGCGCCGACAGTTTCATGTTTACCCTGATCTCGGCGAGCGACGTGATGTTCCGGCTGACGGGTCTGTCGTTCAGAAACACCGGGGCCGCGCTGGCGGATTATGATGTGAATTTGAGCGCTATTCCGCTTCCGGGCGCACTGCCGCTGCTATTTTCTGGCCTCGCCGGTCTCACCTTCGCCGCCAGGTCACGCAAGCGCCGCGTTACGGCCTGATTACGCCGGAGTCCTGGTTAAAAGTAACAGCCGCCGCGGCGTCAGCCGCGGCGGCTTCATTTTTTCAGATGCACTGGCGCTAGAGGCGGCGAATGAATTTTCCGCTTTTTTGCGGGGTGTGCCGGCCGTTCAATTCGCCCGCGACCACACGCGGTGTCGGGATATTAACCCGGTAAGGCCATAGATTCACCAAAGTCGGCGCACCAAATGGGCGATGTCAGTGTTGTAGTGGTGGCGCCACAGGCCGCCAGAACTCTGACGGGCAGGGGTGACGACGAAACCGGCGACAGTCGGTGGAAAGGTTGTGTACTCCCATGGCTATGGCCGCAGCTAATTCCCAATTCCTCTATCTCCCGCCGCCCTCCAAGCCCCGAGCGCTGCATCGCAGCCCGCTTGGCGCTGTCCATACGCTCAGAAAATTGACGCAAGGGGCCGGCACGGCGATTCTCGCCTACACCGGCGCCGGCAGCGTTGTCGGCACGGCGTCCGCGGACTCGGGCGGAATTACGTCGTTCACCGATTTCACTACCATCGACGGCCTTACCCAAGGGATGATTCAGGGGCACCTCACCGGCCCGGCGCAACTCGTCGCCGGCGCACTCTTGTTTCTAGCCGCCGGCCGCAGTTCCGCGCGGATGGTCGGATTGTTCGGCGGCGTCGCTCTGATGTATCTTTACTCGCAAGGCGTGAACCTGGACGATATCTGGCAGTACGGGCAGTCGTTTTTGACGCGCATCGGCGCGGCGGCGTCGGCATTTCAGAGCCCTAACGTTGCTCCCTGATCGCCGCTGATAAGCCTGCGCTGTATCCTCTTGTGCTCGTCACGATTGAAAGCGCTGCTACGCTTCGCCGATAGTGCCCTTGCTTAGGGGCGGCGGAGAAGGCGGGAATGGGCAAGGTTGCGCTTTGGATCGGCGGTTGCGCAATGGCGATAATCGCATTTGCAGCGATCGCAACTCGCATTCCCGCAGTCGAAGACCGATTGTTCGAGCGTGCGCTTGCGGAGAATTTTGCTCCCCGCGCGGCAGCGCTCTGGGAAAGAGATGGGCTGAATGTATTCTTTTGCGGAACTGGCTCCCCCCTGCCGTCGAAAAAGCGGGCGCAGGTCTGCACTGCGGTGTTCGCGAAGGGCGTTTATTACCTCGTCGATGCGGGAACCGGGAGTTGGGAAAATATCCAGGGCGCCGGGATTCCCGGCGAACGGCTTGGCGGCGTCTTCCTGACGCATTTGCATTCCGATCACATCGGCGACATCGGGGAGGCGGATCTCGGTTCGTGGGTTACGGGGAGGGCGTCGAGGTTGCGGGTGACCGGGCCGACGGGTGTTGACGGGAGTGTCAGGGTTTTTGTGTAAGGGGCGAACGCCGGCATGCTAAGCTCGAAGGAGATTTGCATGACCGAAGCGACGAAGGCGCCCGAAATTGCTGAAGCCGTCCTTGACGCGCTTTTGAAGGATTACAAGAACCCGGA
>JBGTLL010000190.1:0-7797 GCA_041744115.1 Parvularculaceae bacterium
TCCGGGTTCTTGTAATCCTTCAAAAGCGCGTCAAGGACGGCTTCAGCAATTTCGGGCGCCTTCGTCGCTTCGGTCATGCAAATCTCCTTCGAGCTTAGCATGCCGGCGTTCGCCCCTTACACAAAAACCCTGACACTCCCGCGCTGGAAGGGCGACTATCTCCGCCATGACGGCCCCGAACATGTGATGGCCTTCGCGCCGACGCGCTCAGGAAAAGGCGTCGGCCTGGTGCTGCCGACGCTTCTTTCCTGGACCGGCAGCGCCGTCATCCACGACATCAAGGGCGAGAACTGGGCGCTGACCTCCGGATGGCGCTCGCGCTTCTCGCACTGCCTCCTCTTCGACCCCACCAACCCGAACTCGGCGCGCTACAATCCGCTGCTGGAAGTCAGGAAGGGCGATAGGGAAGTCCGCGATGTCCAGAACATCGCGGACATCCTCGTCGATCCCGAAGGCTCGCTCGAACTGCGCAATCACTGGCAGAAGACGGCGCACGCCTTCCTGACCGGCGTCATCCTGCATGTCCTTTACGCCGAGAAGGAGAAGACGCTCGCCCGCGTCGCCTCGTTCCTGTCGGACCCCTCGCGCAGCGTCGAGCGCTCGCTGTCGATCATGATCGCCACCAATCATCTCGGCACGAAGGAAGCCCCGAGAGCCCACCCGCTTGTCGCCGAGGCGGCGCGCAACGTGCTCGATATGAAAGAGAATGAGCGCTCGGGCGTCGTCTCGACCACGATCAGCTACCTGACGCTCTATCGCGATCCGATCATCGCCCGCGTCACCGGCGCCTGCGACTGGCGGGTCGCCGATCTCGTCGACGGCGCCAATCCTTCGTCGCTCTATCTCGTGGTGCCGCCGTCCGACATCTCGCGGACCAAACCGCTCATTCGCCTCATCCTCAACCAGATCGGCCGGCGCTTGACCGAAGACCTAGAGGAGAAGCGGCACAAGCTCCTGATGATGCTGGACGAGTTCCCGGCGCTCGGGCGTCTCGACTTCTTCGAATCGGCGCTCGCCTTCATGGCCGGCTATGGCGTCCGCGCCTATCTCATCGCGCAATCCCTCAATCAGATCGAGAAGGCCTACGGCCACAACAACTCGATCCTCGACAATTGCCATGTGCGCGTCGCCTTCGCCGCCAATGACGAGCGCACGGCCAAGCGCATCTCTGATGCGCTCGGCACGGCGACGGAGCTGCGGGCGCAGCGCAACTACGCCGGCCATCGTCTCGCGCCCTGGCTCGCCCACGTCATGGTCTCGCGGCAGGAAACCGCGCGCCCGCTGCTGACGCCCGGCGAGGTGATGCAGCTCCCAAAAGGCGAGGCGATCGCCATGGTCTCCGGCTCGCCGCCGATCCGCGCGAAGAAACTCCGTTATTATCTCGATACGAACTTCCTCGGGCGGATGCGTCCGCCCGTCGATGTACGCAAGCGCCCCTCAGGCGGCTACCCCGATGCACCGCCCGCGCGCGTCGATGATTGGGCGGGGATGGCCGCGGCGCCCGCCGGCCCCGCTAAACCCTGGTTCGACCTCGTCTGGGGCGGCTCCTCCGACGAGGGCGGTCTTCAGCAGAAGCCCGAGCTCGATCCCATAAAATCGCCGATCGTCGAAACGGCGGACCCGGACAAGTGCGCCGAAGACGATCCGGACGATCTCGCCGCAGCCCGGCGCCTGAAAGACCTTTCCGATGTCGCGCGACGCGCCGTCGGCCTCGACCAGACCTTCAAAGGTCAAGGCCTGTTGCCGGGAATCTGAGCCATGACCAACACCCGCATCAACATTCACATCTCGACCGACGCGGACGCGCTCCTCAATCGGGCCATCGAAGGCGGCGTAGCAAACAAGGGCGCGATCGTCGACACCGCGTTGAAGGAGTTGCTTGATCCGAAGCGGAAAGAATCGGCGCTCGCCAAGATCGTCCAGCGCCTCGATCGGCTGACGCGGGCGATGGAGAAGATGGCCGACGAGGGGATCGCGCAGAGCGAGACCCTCGCGCTCTTCGTACTCTATTACCTGTGCATCACCCCGCCTTTGCCGGAGACGGCGCGCGCTGCGGCTGAAGCCGTGGGTCGCAAACGCTTCGAGCACTTCATTGCGCAGGTCGGTCAGCGTCTCTCCGGCAAGGAGCGCTACACCGACGCGCTCCTTGCCAGCATCGATCTCATTCGCGCCGAAGAAAGCGATGAGCCGCAGCCGCGGGAGAGAGCGGCATGAGCCATCGTCCGAGAACTGACGACACCGCGACCCGCCGCGCCTCGATGCTGAAGACGGCGTTCGGCCCCGTCATCGGCGCGGCGCTTGAGGACGACAGCGTCATCGAGATCATGGCCAATCCCGACGGCGCCCTCTGGATCGAGCGGCATGGGATAGGACGCGTCCGGCAGGATCAAGTCATTCGTCCGGCGGACGCCGAACGCATCATCCGCCTGGTCGCGAGCCATATCGGCTTTGATTGCGACAAGACGCATCCGATCGTCTCGGCCGAGCTTCCGGGAAGCGGCGAACGTTTCGAGGGCGTGCTGCCGCCCGTCGCGATCGCGCCGACCTTCGCCATTCGCAAGGCGGCGGGACGGGTGATCGCGCTCTCTTCGTACGTCGACGCGGGCATCATGAGCGGCGCCGATGCGCTGACGCTGAAATCGGCGATCGCCAAGAAGCAGAACATCCTCATCGCCGGCGGCGCGTCCTCCGGCAAGACGACGCTGGCGAATGCGCTCCTCGCCGAGATCGCCGCGACCTGCGACCGCATCCTCATCCTCGAAGACACGCGCGAACTTCATTGCGGCGCGCGGGATGTCGTCGCGCTCCGCACCTCGCCAGGCGTCAGCCTCGAAACCCTTGTGCGCTCGACCATGCGCCTACGGCCCGACCGCATCATCGTAGGCGAGGTGCGTGGCGGCGAGGCCCTCGATCTCCTTAAAGCCTGGAACACGGGTCATCCCGGCGGCATCGCCACCGTGCACGCCAACTCGGCCGCTTCGGCGCTGACGCGCCTCGAACAATTGATCGGCAAACGGACGACGCACATCCCTTGCCAGCTCATCGCCGACGCCGTCGATCTCGTGGTCTTCATCGCGCGAACCACCGAGGGGCGGCGCGTCAAGGAGATCGTCCGCGTCGAAGGCCTTGATCACGAAGGCTACCGCCTCGCCAAACCCAATCCTCTCGAACTCATCGTCAACAATGAAGGAGCGCCACGATGACTTGCGTCAACAACATCCAACGTCACTTGATCATACTCGGGCTTATTGCGCTCGGCTTCCTGGTCCTCGGAAGTCCCGCGCACGCCGCCGGGTCCGGCATGCCGTGGGAGGCGCCGCTCGCCTCGATCCTCGCTTCGATCGAGGGGCCGGTCGCGCGCATCGTCGCCGTCATCATCATTATCATCACGGGGCTCTCTCTCGCCTTCGGCGACACCTCGGGCGGCTTTCGCCGGCTCATCCAGATCGTCTTCGGCCTCTCGGTCGCGTTCGCCGCGACCTCGTTCTTCCTCGCCTTCTTCTCCTTCGGCGGCGGCGCGTTGATCTGAAGGCTACACCCATGACACCTGGCTATTCCATTCCCATCCATCGGAGCCTCACCGAGCCGATCATGATGGCCGGCGCGCCGCGAGGGATCGCCATCCTCAACGGCACCATCGCGGCAGCCGTCGGCCTTGGCCTGCAGATGTGGGCCGCCGGCATCGTGCTCTTCGTGATCGGCCATGCGGCCGCGGTCTACGCCGCGAAGAAGGACCCAAGGTTCGTCGAGGTCGGCGCGCGGCACCTGAAGCACAAGGGGTATCTCTCGTGCTGAATCTGAAGGAGTACCAGCAACGCCCGAAGCGCCTCGCGGACTATCTCCCCTGGGCCGCGATCGTCGCCCCCGGAGTCATCCTCAACAAGGACGGGAGCTTCCAGCGAACCGTCCGCTACCGGGGGCCCGACCTCGAAAGCGCCAGCGCCGAGGAGCTCGTCTCCTTCACCGCGCGCGTCAACAATGTGCTGAAGCGCTTCGGCTCCGGCTGGGCGCTCCACTTCGAAGCGACCCGCATCCCCGCCTCGGATTACCCCTCATCCGAATGGCGAGACGGCGCGGCGTTCCTCGTCGATGAGGAACGCCGCGCCCAGTTCGAATCGGCAGGCGCGCTCTTCGAGAGCGAGTATTATCTCACCTTCGTCTATCTTCCGCCGACCGACCGCACCACCAAAGGCGAGGCCCTGTTCCTGACGCGCGAGAAGGGGGCCGCGCCGCGATCCTGGCGCGAGCATCTCAGTTACTTCACACTGGAGACCGATCGCGCCATCGATCTCCTCACGGCGCTGCTTCCTGAGTGCACAGCGCTCAGCGACGCCGAGACTCTCTCCTTTCTACACGCGACGATCTCGACCAAACGCCACCCGGTCGCGGTCCCCGCTTCGCCGATGTTCCTCGATGCGTTCATCGCGGACAGCGCGCTCACCGGCGGCCTCGAACCGATGCTCGGGAACGAGCATCTCCGCATCGTCAGCATCCAGGGATTTCCGCCGGCGAGCGAACCGGGGTTCATCAATGCCCTCAATGAACTCGGCTTTCCCTATCGCTGGACGACGCGGTTCATCCCCCTCGACAAGGCGGTCGCGACCCGGGAGATCGCCAAATACCGGCGGCAATGGTTCGCCAAGAGGAAATCGATCGCCGCCATCATCAAGGAGACGCTGTTCAACGAACAAAGCGTCCTCATTGACTCCGACGCCGACAACAAGGCGGCGGACGCCGACGCCGCGCTGCAGGAACTAGGGCAGGACGATGTGGCGTTCGGTTACCTCACCTGCAGCATCGTCGTCAGCGACCAGGACGCCGCCATCGCTGACGCAAGGGCCAAGGAGATCGAGCGCGTCCTCAATGGGCTCGGCTTCGTCGTCATCCGCGAAAGCGTCAACGCTGTCGACGCCTGGCTCGGATCCTTGCCGGGGCAGCTCTACGCCAACATCCGCCAGCCGCTGATCCATACGCTGAACGTCGCCCATCTCGCCCCGTGGTCGGCGGTGTGGGCGGGCGAGTCATGGAACGAACACCTCAAGGGCCCGCCGCTGCTTCAGGCGACGACGCACGAAACGACGCCGTTCCGCCTCACGACGCATATCGGCGATGTCGGCCATGCGCTGGTAGTCGGCCCGACCGGGGCCGGCAAATCGGTGCTGCTCGCGCTGATGGCGTTGCAGTTCCGCCGCTACTCCAATGCGCAGGTCTTCGCCTTAGACAAGGGCAAGTCGATGCGCGCCGCCATCCTGGCGCTCGGCGGTTCGTTCCACGATCTTGGCGGTGAGGCGGCGCCGGCTTTCCAGCCGCTGAAGACGATCGACGCGGCATCGGCGCGCAGCCGCGCGCAAAGCTGGCTGCTCGGCATCCTCGCGCAGCAGGGCGTCGTGATCGATCCCTCGATCTCCGACGCGCTGTGGCTCGCGCTTTCCAATCTCGCGGAAGCGCCGGAGCGCGAACGGACGCTGACCGGCCTTACCTTGCTCCTTCAGCGCGCCGATCTCCGCGATGCGCTGCGGCCCTTCACCATTGATGGTCCCCACGGCGCGCTCTTCGACGCCGAGGAAGACACGCTCGATCTCTCCGACGTCGAAGCCTTCGAGATGGAAGCCCTGATGCGCCGCGAAGCCGCGGTCGCGCCGGCGCTCTCTTATCTCTTCGATCGCCTCGACGCCCGCTTCGACGGACGGCCGACGCTGCTTCTCATCGATGAGGCCTGGGTGTTTTTGGATCACCCGCTCTTCGCGGCGCGCCTGAAGGATTGGCTGAAGACGCTCCGCAAAAAGAACGTCTCGGTCGTCTTCGCGACCCAGTCGCTGACCGACATCCAGTCCTCGAAAATCGCCCCGACCGTCATCGAGAGCTGCCCGTCGCGAATCTTCTTGGCGAATGATCGCGCGCAGGAAGCGGGCATCCGTCCCGCTTACGAGGCCTTCGGCCTCAACGCCCGCCAGATAGAGATCATCGCGACGGCGACACCGAAGCGCCACTACTACTTCCAGTCCGCAATCGGCAATCGCCTGTTCGAACTGGGGCTCGGTCCCGTCGCGCTCAGCGTTTGCGGCGCCTCATCGCCCGCCGACCAGGCGCTGATCGATCGCCTCGTCCAGCAATCCCCGAATGCCTTCGCCGAACGGTTCCTGCGCGAGAAAAACCTCGCCTGGGCCGCCGACCTCATCGCTTCGCAACTGACCTCGAAAGGAGAGTTCCTATGCGCCGCCGAATGAAAGCCTTTTTGCTCAGAACCGCGATGTTGCTGCCGCTGACCCTGTCGCCGACCCAGCCGGCGAGCGCGCAGATTTTCGGCGGCATCGTTTACGACCCGTCGAACTACGCGCAGAACCTGCTGACGGCAGTCCGCACGCTTGAGATGATCAACAATCAGATCAAGCAGCTCGTCAACGAAGCGCAGATGATCGCCAACCAGGTTAAGGACCTGACAAACCTTCCCTATACCGCGCGCGCCGCCCTGAACGCGCGGCTCGCCGAGATCGACACCCTGATCAAGACCGCAAAGGGCCTCGCTTACGACGTGGCGTCGATCGACGCGACGTTTCAGTCGCTTTACCCGGAGGATTACGCCGCCTTCACCAACGCAGCGATGGCGACCGACGCGCGCCGGCACTGGCAGGAAGCCAGCCGCGCTTTCCATGACGCGGTCGTCATGCAGGCGAAGGTCACCGAATCGATCGCCGCCGATCTCGGCACGCTCGACGAGATTGTGGCTGAGAGCGAGACCGCCATCGGAGATCTGCAGGTGAGCCAGGCTGGCAACCAGCTCCTCGCGCTGCAAACGAAACAGTCGATGCACACGGCCGAACTGATGGCCGTCAACGCCCGCGCCGATGCGCTCGACAGGGCGCGCCAGCTGCAAATGGAGGAGCGCGCCCGCATCCACCGCACGCGCTTCATCGGCGACGGGATCATCTATCCGTAAGCGGAAGACAATGACTCTGGGAGTCCGGCTTTGAACAACCTCAACGTCATCGACACGTTCACCGCGACCTTCGTCAGCTACATCGATAGCGGGTTCGGACTTCTGCAGGGCGATGTCGGGTTCCTGACCGCGATCCTCATCGGCATCGATATCGTCCTCGCTGGCCTCTTCTGGTCGATGAACGGCGTCGACAACGTCATCGGCCAGTTCGTGAAGAAGGTGCTCTATGTCGGCGCCTTCGCCTTCATCATCAACAATTTCCGGCTGCTATCGGACATCATCTTTGCGAGCTTCGCGGGGCTCGGCCTCGTCGCCACTGGAACGACGCTGACAGCCGCCGATCTCATGAAACCGGGCTTCGTCGCCGACACCGGCTACACCGCCGCCTATCCCTTGCTGGATGAGGCGAACGCGCTCCTCGGGTTCCCCAGTTTCTTCGATAACTTCGTCACCATCGCGATCATCATTCTCGCCTGGGTCATCGTCCTCTTCGCCTTCTTCATCCTGGCGATCCAGCTCTTCGTCACCATCATCGAGTTCAAGCTGACGACGCTTGCCGGCTTCGTGCTCGTTCCCTTCGCACTCTGGAATAAAACCTCCTTCCTCGCCGAGCGGGTGCTCGGCAACGTCATCTCGTCGGGGATCAAGCTGATGGTGCTCGCCATCATCGTCGGCATCGGCTCGACGATCTTCGGGTCAATCACCGCAGCGTTCCCCGCCGGCGTGGTCACCCTCGAAGACGCCGCCGCAACCATCCTCGCAGCGCTGTCGCTGCTCGCGCTCGGCATCTTCGGGCCCGGCATCGCCACGGGTCTTGTCTCCGGCGCGCCGCAGCTTGGCGCGGGCGCCGCCGTCGCCAC
>JBGTLL010000191.1:0-43607 GCA_041744115.1 Parvularculaceae bacterium
TCCGGGTTCTTGTAATCCTTCAAAAGCGCGTCAAGGACGGCTTCAGCAATTTCGGGCGCCTTCGTCGCTTCGGTCATGCAAATCTCCTTCGAGCTTAGCATGCCGGCGTTCGCCCCTTACACAAAAACCCTGACACTCCCCGTGGATGATCCCGGAAATCACCCGCCGGTCATCGACGCGCCGCGCGCCAGGCTGGTTCCTCGGATGAACGGCTCGATCGCCGCCCATTGCTCATCGTTCAGCCAAAACTTTCCGCTCATCCATCCCTCCATCAAGCCTCGGGATGGTGCGAATCATGAGTTGCCGTTATCGATCAAGCGGCTGATGAGGTTTGGAGCCTAGGAATGCTGTTGCAACCTTCTTTGATCATGGCACGCCTATCGTATTCTGCTGCGTCGATACCGCACTAAAAAACTACGAATCTGGGGCCGGGAGTTCGAATCTCTCCGGGTGCGCCATTTCCTGGGCGGGCAGATGACGGCGCCCGCTATCGCCTGATCAAAACGGATACTCTACAACTTCGTCATCCCGTTTTGGGGGATTGGACATGGAGGTATGAATGGCCGTCGCACGCGTAACGGAACTCATCTGCGGTTCGTCGAAAAGCTTCAAGGAGGCCATTGAAAGCGGGATCGATCGCGCCAACAAGACGCTGAAGAATGTCGAGGGGGCGTGGGTCAAGGACCAGTCGCTGATTCTCGACGGCGGCAAGATCAAGGAATATCGGGTCGTCCTCAAAGTGACCTTCGTTCTTGACGATACGATGTAGGCGGACGACCGCGACAACGAACAAGGGCGGCCAATAAGGCCGCCCTTTCAGATTACTTTGCTTCGTCCTGACGCGGATTGACCAAAAAATCCGTTACTGGCCGCCGGTCTCCTCAGCCGACCCGCCGTCGGTCGCGTCAGCCGGCTCATCGGTCGCCGCTGGCGCCTCTGTCGTCGCGGCGGCAGGCACATTCGCGCCGGCGCAGCTTGCCTTCGCTTTGACCGGGCCCTGATCGACGAGCGCTTTCAGTTGCGCTTCGATCTGCGGGCAGCTGGCGCCGCCCTGCAGGCGGCAGACCTGTACAGCGGTCTTCAGGCGCGCGATCTGATCCAGCCGCGCTTCTTCGCCTTGCTGCTGCTCCAGGCGATCTTGCGCAACCGCGGTGCTGTTGATTGCGTCAATATACTTGATCCAGTCGCCAGCCTGTTTCGACGATTTCGGATAGCGCCTGGCGCTGACGAAGGCTTCGCGCGCCCTGCCGCGCTGGGCGCAGTCCTCGGGGCCGGCGCGGCTGAAGCGCGCGGTGCCGAGGAGGAGCCAGGCGTCGCCGACTTTCTCGGCGTTGAGGCCGCCTTTGTTGATCGCGCTCGTCAGCGCGCGCTCCGATTCCGCATATTGTTCGTCGGCGAGCAGAACCTGGCCGAGGCGGTAATAGAGTTCGCCGGTGCCGGCCGACTGCGCCGCCGCGCGCAACACCGGAATCGCGCGCTTGTGCTCGCGCGACTGGCTCCACAGTTGGGATTGCAAGGTCAGGTTCTTGGTGTTCTTGGCGATGTTGCCTGCTTCCATTTCGCGATCCATCAGCCGGGCGCCGCGATAGGGATTGTCGAAAAACGAGTAATAGTTGACCAGCGTGATCAGGTCCGACTCCTTGCTAAGGAGGCCGGCGCGATAGGCGACTTCGAGCACCGAGAACGCTTCCTGGTCCTTGCCGGTCTGCGAATAAAATCCGGACAATTGCACCCAATAGCCGCGCTCGTTCGGCCAGTTGTTGATCATCTTTTCGAGCAGCGGGCCGCGCTTGGCTTTTTCGTCCAGTTCGGAATAGACGAGATTGAGGAGGTCGTGATCGGACTTTTTCGGCTCGGCGCGCGCGGCGATTGCCTGTTCAGCCGGGCCGACGGCGGAGCGCCAGTTCGGCGGCGTGATCTGCGTGTAGGCGGCGGCGAGGAGATAATAGGCGTTGGCGTCGACGGGAACGCCCTCGGCCCGGGCCGAACTGATCCACGCGTTGAGACCCTGTATTGCAGCCTGATAGTTCTCAAGCTGGAACTGGAGCTGGGCGATGTAGTAGCGGAGCTGGTTGTTCTGGGTCGGCTGAAAGCCGTTAGAGTCGAGCGCCGCCTGGAAGTCGCGCAAGGCGCCCGCATAATCCTCAAGGTTCACCCTGACCGAGGCGCGCATCTGATAGGTCGTCGCTTTGTCGAAGGCCTTCATGTTCGGTTTCGAGGCAATCAGATCGTTGAGCTTGGTCAGCGCGGTCTGATATTGCGGCGGCTCCAGATTCAGCAGTTCAAAGACTTCGTTCAGGATTTTCGCCACGGCAAGGTCGAGCGTCTCCGACCGGCGGCGCGGCTGCTCTTCGCCCGATTCGCTTTCGCCTTCCTGCGCGGCGGCCGGTCCGGACACGAACACGGCCGCGCCAAAGAATCCGCCGGCCGCAACGGCGCCCGTTAAAAGTAGCCCGGCGATCTGTTTTCTCAATTTCATCATCCTGCCGCCTTAAACAACGACCCCGAAATTTGTTCCATCGCGCTAAAGCGTCTCAAGTCTCTTCCAACACGAACGTCACCGCCGTCTGCACTCCACGGCGCCATTCAGCTTTATTCTCAACGATTTTCGGCTGGTATTTCCAGCGCTCGACCGATTTCGAAGCGGCGCTGTTAAGACAGCTGTTCGATGATTCGACGACCTTGATGTTGGTTGTCGTTCCTTCCGGCGTCACGTCGAATTCGACAAACACCGTCTCCGACGCCTTGGCGCGCGTCATGCACCGTTCCGGGTATTGCGGCGGAATCCTGACCAGCGGCTGCGCGTCGCGGTCGGGGTTAAAACCCCTGCCGACATTAAGATTTACGTTCAGTTGAGGGATCGCCGCTCTGACGCCGTCAAGCGCCGGCCGGTTCGACGGATCGGTAACGGCGGGCGGCGGCGGCGGCGGCGTATCAAGCGTCGGCCGCTTGAACTCCTTGTTGGCATTAAGGTCGGTGTCGCGCAATTGCTGCGTGATGTTGATGTTGAGCGCGTCCTTTTCCTCTTCAAGCTGCGCCTGCTGCCTCACCAGATACGCCATGGCGAGAAACAGGAGCGCGGTGACGAGGATCGACCCGGGAACGCCCAGAACCAGCCGAATTAGAGATCCCATCTGTCTGCGCTCCGCTTCCTAGCTCGGGTCGTCGGTCGAGACGGCGATTTCATCGACGCCCGACAGGCGAATCTGGTTGACGACTTCAACCAAGTAGCGGCTGTCGGCGTTGCGATCGACCTGAACGACCGCTGTTCCCTTCGGATTTTCCCGGTGCAGCTGCTCGACGCTGCTGCGGACCGCGTCAAGCTCGATCAAATCCTTGTTGATCCAGATCTCGTTTTCGTCGGTGATGGCGACGAGGATCGCCGCAAGTTTCCTGATTTTCGCGGTCTCCGCTTCGGGGCGATTGATCTCGACGCCCGGCTCTTTCACGAAGGTCGAGGTCACGATGAAAAAGATCAGCATGATGAACACAATGTCCATCAGCGGCGTGACGTTGATGTCATCGCCGCCGCCGTCCTCGCCAACCCGGTACCGTTTCTTCGCCATAATGCCTTCAGCCTTCTTGCCGGCGTTGCGCAACGCCCGTGCGACGGTTCTCGCGCGATTATTCCTGTTGCAGGGCGAGCGACACCGCGGTCGTCTTCCCGGCCCATGCCTGATCCATCACAATCACCGTAATCCCGGCTTTCGACGTCGGCGCCGCGCTGACAAGGACGACACCCTTGGGTTCGCGCGCCATGAACTCCTCAACGACGGGTTTCGTTGATTCCGCGTCGATAATACGGACATTGTTGACGCGGACGAATCCATCCTCCTGGACTGACATCAACAGCGCCGGCGGCGGCACATCGTCCGGATCGGTTTCCGAATTGTCCGGGGTGTTGAGATCGATGCCTTTTTCGCGCGTGAACGTCGCGGTGACGATGAAGAAGATCAGCATGATGAACACGATGTCCATCAGCGGCGTGACGTTGATGTCATCGCCGCTCGCTGCGTTGCCGTGAGATCCAGAACGTCTTCTGCTCATGCCGGCTGATCCTTACTTCATCTCGTCAGAAAGCTTCATCGACGCCTTCTGCGCAAACCGGTCATACCAATACGTGAAGAGGACGCCCGAGACCGACACAAACAGGCCCGCCATCGTCGGCAAGGTCGCGCGAGAGATGCCTTCCGCCATCAGGCGCGCATTGGTTGAACCCGTCACCGCCATCACGTCGAACACGTAAACCATGCCCGTCACCGTGCCGAGAAGGCCAAGCAGCGGCGTCACCGCGACAAGGATTTTGATGACGTTATTGAACCGCGCCGACTCCTGGCGCGCGTCGGAAAGCAGGCGCCGCCGGTAAGCGTGGGCAAACCACGACGAATGATCGGACCTCGCCGCCCACGCCCGCTTGGCGCGATTGGCGACCGAGCCGTGCGCCATCGTCCAGTAAAGCGCCCGCTCGAGGATCAGGCCCCACAGGAAAAAGGTGAGGACCATGATCGCGAAGAGCACCGGGCCGCCGCTTGAGATGAACGCCTGCAGCGACTCGTAGGCGACGCGCGGATTCAGCAATTCCAACATGTCTCGCCCTTTTCTCCTTGTGCTGACGGTCTAGCGGCGACCGTCAGCGTGTTCGGCGATGATGCCCGCAGCCTGCTCCTCGAGGATCTGCGTAACCGTGTTGGCCGCGCCCGCCGCGAAAGAATGCAGCAGCACGAGCGGGATCGAGACGACGAGGCCGATAACCGTCGTCATCAGCGCGATCGAAATACCGGACGCCATGATCTGCGGGTCGCCGGTGCCGAACAGCGTGATCGACTGGAAGGTGATGACCATGCCGATGACGGTGCCGAGAAGGCCGAGCAGGGGCGCGACGTTGGAAATGATCTTCACGAGGTTGAGGCCGCTTTCAAGTTTCGGCACTTCCTTGAGGATGGCGTCATCGAGCGCCGCTGCAATCGCATCCGGATCGTTTTTGTTGGAAACGCCTTCATAGGCGAGCATGACGCGGCCCAAGGGGTTCGACTTCGAAGCTTTCGGACGGCGCGCCTGCGCCTTGACCGCGCTGACGGTGCCGGAAAGCGTCACCCACCTGAATACGCCCCAGGCGAAGGCGAGAAGGCCAAGGCCGATCGTCAGATAGCCGATCGAGCCGCCTTGGCTGATCCGCTCCCGCGTGCTCGGGGTTTCGACAATAAGGCTCAGAAGCTGGCCGAGCGACGGGTCGATGACGCCGCGGACAAAACCATCGCCTCTTGCGTTCTCGACCGCGCGCGCCGCGCTCGTCACCGACCCTTGCGGCTGGCGGGCGAGGAATTCGAGCTGTCCCTGGCTTGAATCGTAGACAAGGAACTTGCCGTCCGAAAATGCGACATAGGGGCCGATGCGAGTGATTTCCCGCGCGACCGCCGTGCCGTCCGCCTGCGCGACGTTGGCGGTGAATTTCGAAACCTTCGACTGTTCGGCGATCTGCTGGACGAGGGTTTCCCACAGGAAGCGAAGCTGGGTTTCGGTCGGCAAGGTGTCGGTCTGCGCGACTTCGCGCAACTCGTCGGCGCGGCCGGGGAATTCGGCGCTGATGATCGAGCGCTCGAGCTGCGCGGTCAGATCCGCCGCCGCCGAGCGCGCGGCGCCGAAGAGTTCCTGGAATTCGCCCTGTTTGTCGGCGAGTTCCTGATCGAGCCGGTCGATTTCGGCCTGGTTGGCTTCCATGGCGGCTTCAAGCCGGGTCGCTTCGGCTTCCGCGGCGACAACCTGGCCGCGGACGCGGCCAAGCTCTGCCTGCTGATTGTTCCGTTCGCGTTGGAAGCGTTCTTCGCGCTGCTTGTTTTCCGCGCTTGATTCGCTGCGTTCCCGGCGCACCGCGCTCAGCACCTGATCGAGCGTCAGTTGTCGCGCCGCCGGCTGCGCGGGCGCGGCCGGTTCCGTGGCCGGCTGCTGCGCCGATGCCGGATTGAGTGCGATCACCGCAACGCCGACGATGAGGGAGACGCCTGCGAGTTTGAGGAGTTTCATGACCTGTTTTCCTTCGAAAATCGTCGTTGCGTTACTGACCGGCCGCCACTTGCGTCGGTGGCTTTACCGGAACTGGCAGGAGACCCGGCGCCGTCTGTTCTTTGGCCATCCGGATGCCCAGCCGCACGTCCGGCAGGTAGGATTTCGACAGATCGACGAAGGTCCTTTGATCCATGTCCCAGATCTTGAGGACGGAGTCGTCCGCGGTCTTGAACATCAGCGCGATGCGGCCGACGCGGAGGAAGTCACCGCTGCGGAGCGTGCCGTCATCGTCGATCGAGCCTTCATAGGAGCCGATCGTGCGGCCATATTCGTTTTCTATCTGGTATGCCTCGACGATCAGGCGATAGCGCTGCGCGGCCGACATACCCGGATCGCCCATTACCCGGTTGAGCCGGGCGACACGATCGCGGCGATTGTCGAGATCGAACGGAAGGTCTGCCTCGACCACGTCGCCGAGCGTCGCCAGCATGTCTTCCATCAGGGGCTGCATGGCGCGCTGCAGGCCCGACACGTTTTCAAGGTCCGTCGCGAGGCGTTCGATCTGGCGCCGCTGGGCGACGATGTTCCGATTTAGGGAAGCGTTGTAGCGCGTCGCCGCTTCGAGCTGCTTGAGGTTCGCGCGATAATCGTTGATAAGCGTCGTCGTCTGATCGTCCAGCTGCTCGACGCGCTGCTGGGAGACTTTTGCTTCCCGCGCGGTCGCTTCGCTTTCGGTCAGCGCCGACTTGAACTGCGCGAACGCGGGCGCGCCCATGGCGACGAGCATCGCCGCAACAGACCCCAGAACAAGAGCTCTTTTCTTCATTGCCTCACCTAACGGGTTGCTTCGGCTTCGATTGGTTATACGGCTCATCCGCGAGCCAATGATTTCTCGTGTCGGAAAATAACGAAAGGGCGCGCTTGTCCGCCGAGAGACAATCTTCGCAACAAACCCCAACGTATTCCCCTTCGACCGCGATGATTGGCTGAAACGTCCGGCAAAAGCAATGGCGTATAACCGCCGCGCAATGCAGGAACCTTCCCTCCAAGTATAAGGCCGCAGACTGACGACCCTCTAAGTCGCCCCCTCTGTCCGTAGCCCGTTCACTTGTAACAAGCGCAATCCAGTCCCGCAATATGCTGAAAAATTCCCTCAGCGAGCGGGAACTTTATCCGTCAGGCGAGGAGTCATGTCTGACGCTTCCGCAGCCGGATCGGATCGCGCTCATCGAGATAAGACATCTCGTGAGGGGTTTCCCGCAGTCGCGCTCGCGGACGAGCAAAACTCTATGGATTTCCATAAGCTTGGCGACCGGAAAGCCTGGCTGGGGCGCTAGGATTCGAACCTAGGAATGGCGGTACCAAAAACCGCTGCCTTACCACTTGGCGACGCCCCAAAGCGGAGGCGCCTGATAGCGCCGCCATCGGGGGAAATCAACGGGCTTTGCGCGCGAGTCACCGGCTCCAACGCCGCTGCGGAGGCCGCACGAAACCTTCATTGCATTGCCGATGACCCGCCGCTATAGGGGCCGTCCGTCGGAGTGTAGCTCAGCCTGGTAGAGCACTAGCTTCGGGAGCTAGGGGCCGGAGGTTCGATTCCTCTCACTCCGACCATGAATTGTCCCGTAAGATTTGAACCTTTGACCAAGGATTTGCGCCGAAGCCGCGAGAGATTCGATTCCCCTCGCCCGGATCATGATTCGTCCCGAATCCGCGGTTCCTCAGATCGCGCTTAAACGGCGTTCTGGCGACTGCCCATTGCGGGCGCGCATGTTTCCGGCAACTAACACCGCGGACATCAGGAGATTCGGTCATGACGCGGTTATCGCTTTCAGCGCTGGCGTCAGCGCAAGTTTTTTTGCTGACTGCTTGCGGTTCGCCAACCCTGCCAGAGCCGGACGAAGTTGTCGCGGCCGAGCGCGCCTTCGCTAAAGACGGCTACGATCTCGGCTTCAAGGCGTCGTTCTTGAAGCATTCGGCGGCCGACGCGATCGTTCTTCAGCCCGGGCCGGTCAACGCGCACGAGTCGCTGAATGCGGCGCCCGATCTGGCCCCGGGCGAGATCGAGCCGAAGCTCGTCTGGTGGCCGCTTTACGCGGGGATCGCGGGCTCCGGAGATCTTGGGTTCACGACGGGTCCCTATGCGGTCGATGACGAACGGCGCGGCCATTATTTCACCGTCTGGAAAAAACAGGCCGACGGTCAATGGAAATGGGTGATCGACGCCGGCGTCGGGGCTGACCCGGCGGCGGAAGCGGAGCAAGGCGCCGATGTTTCGTTTTTGCCGACCGCAAGGACGCGGTCGGCCTCGCCGCACGACGCGCTGGCGGCTGTCGTCGCACTCGAACGGAGATTAGCCGAGCGCGCGGCCGACGATGTTTCCGCGGCTTACGGCGATGTTCTTGATGAGGATTCGAGGCTGCACAGCAGCGGGCCGCCGCCCGCCAAAACCCCGGATCGTCGCGACGCCGTATTCATGGCGCGGCCGGCGTCAATTACCTTTTCGCATCTCGGCGGCGGCGCCTCTGACGCCGGCGATCTCGTCTGGACTTATGGCGAAGGTCGCTGGAGCGAGAACGGCGCCGGCAAAACCGGCCACTATATCCGTGTCTGGCAAAAGCGTCGCGCCGGCTGGCGCTTGGTCTTTGACGAGCTGGTTCCTCCGCCGTCCCCGCCGCCCGAGGGATAAGTCTGTTGCGCTGGCGCGCCCCTCCCGCGCCCGCTACGATGATCGCATGAGGGGCCTTTCACGCAGCGCCGCCGCTCTTACGCTTGCCTTGCTCGTTGCCGCGTGTGCGCGGCGCGGCGATGAACCGCGCAGCGCCGCCGCCGAAGACGCGGCCGATCGCGTCTTCGTCGGCGGATCGATTTACACCGGCCGTCCCGAGGCGCCGACGGTTGAAGCGATCGCTGTCAAGAACGGCCGCATCGTCGTCGCCGGCGGGCGCGCGGACGTCGATGCAAAAATCGGTCCTGATACGGACGTCGTCGATCTTGGCGAGGCGGCCCTTTATCCCGGATTTGTCGATGCGCATGCGCACCTTCTTGGCATCGGCCTGCGCGAGCTGACGCTCAATCTCGAGGGCGTCGCCTCAATCGAGGAACTCGTCGATATCGTCGCCGCCGCCGCGCAGGAAACCGCTGAAGGCGACACTGTCTTTGGCCGCGGCTGGATCGAGACCGGTTGGCCGGAGGCGCGCTTTCCAACCCGCTCAGACCTCGACGAGGCAAGCCTCGACCAGCCGATCGTTCTCGTCCGCGCCGACGGGCACGCTCTGGTCGCCAATTCCGCCGCGATCGCGCGCGCCGGCGTGACCCGCGCGACGCCTGACCCCGAGGGCGGACGAATCGAGAAGGATGCGCAAGGCGAACCGACCGGCATTTTCATCGACAATGCGATGGCCCTCATCGAGACCCTTGTCACCGCTCCGTCAGAGGCGGCCAAACGTCAGGCATTTGCTGTCGCCAGCGAGGTTTACGCCGCTTTTGGCTGGACCGGCCTCCATAATATGTCGGTCGATCCGGAGGACGTCGCCCTGATCGAGGAAGAATCGGCCGCCGGACGCCTCGGCGTGCGCGTCTACAACGCAATCGACCGCGCCGGCCACCAAGCGCTCGCTGTCGTCGCGCCGCGAACAAATAATTCAGGACGGATCGTCACAAGAGCCGTCAAACTCTATGTGGACGGCGCACTCGGTTCGCGCGGCGCCGCCCTCTCCGCGCCCTATGCCGACCAGCCGGGAACCAGCGGCCTCCTTCTGATGACGCATGAGCAAGCCGCGCCCTATTTCCGGACGGCGCTTCGCGACGGCGTCCAGATCGCAACCCACGCGATCGGCGACCGCGGCAACACGCTGGTTCTCGACTGGTACGAAGAGGCGTTCGCCGCCGTGCCGGCGGATGAGCGCAAGGTCGCCAACCCGCGCTGGCGGATCGAGCACGCGCAAATTCTTGATACGGACGATATTGCGCGCTTTTCCGCGCTTGGCGTCATCGCCTCAATGCAACCAAGCCATGCGATCGGCGATCTCTATTTTGCGCCGGCGCGGCTCGGCGACGCCCGCCTCGACGGCGCCTACGCCTGGCGGAGCCTTCTCGACTCCGGCGCGATCCTCGCCGGCGGAACGGATGCGCCGGTCGAGCGCGGCGATCCGCTGATCGAGTTCTACGCCGCTGTGGCGCGCAAGGATCTTGAGGGCAGATCGGGCGCGGACTGGCGGCCCGAACAGAAAGTTTCGCGCGAGGAAGCCTTGGCGATGTTCACGTCGGCGCCGGCTTTCGCATCGTTTCAGGAAAGCGATCTCGGCACAATCGAAGTCCGCAAGAAGGCGGACTTCACCGTATTTTCCAAAGACATCATGACCGTTCCCGAAGCGGAAATTTTGACTGCCAAGCCGGTGATGACGGTGATCGATGGATACGTCGTTTATCATGCGCCGCAGGGCGGATGAGATCCGCCATCTGCGCCGCGGAAAACGGCCGATTGCATTCGCGCTACGGCGCCAACATTTGCGCGATATCTTCAAAACACTTGAATTCCAGGGCATTGCCAGCGGGGTCTGTTATGAAGAAAGTACCATGTTGACCGGACTCGCCTTTAAACCGAATGTCGGGCTTGATGAGAAATTCCGCGCCCAACCGTTCGAGCTTTGCCGCCAACAGGCGCCAGTTCTCAGGCGACAGCACGACGCCGAAATGGCGCACCGGGACGTCATGGCCGTCGACGACATTGGTCCTCGCGGCCGCGCAGTCCTCAAGCGACAGGTGCGCGACAAGCTGATGCCCGAAAAAATCGTAGTCGATCCATTGGTCCGAGCGCCGCCCATGTGGGCAGCCGAGAAGACCATGATAAAACGCGTCGGCTTTCTCGAGATCACTAACCGCGATCGCAAGATGAAAGGGCGGCATGGCTTTTCCGGTCATGCGCGCAACCCTAGCGCCACCCCGTTGTCGGCGCCATAGGATGAGTTTGAGTGACTGGAGATCGGTTCATGGCGGACAATTTCATCGCCCTCGCCGACGGCTTTTTTGTCGGGCCCCAGATCGGGCCGGAGGATTTGGCGGCGGCAAAAGCGCTCGGGGTCACGCTGATCATCAACAACCGGCCGGACGGCGAGGAATTCGGGCAACCAAAAGGCGCCGAGATTGAAACTGCCGCGCGCGAGAGCGGCCTTGTCTATATCGCGATCCCGATCAGCGGCGGGCGGATTGGGCCCGACGACATCGACGCCTTTGACCGGGCGCTTGCGGGCCATCAGGGCGGCGTCCTCGCCTATTGCCGGTCGGGGACGCGGTCGATGCTCTTATGGGCTCTTGCAAGAGCCCGCGCCGGCGAACGCGTTGACCGGATCATCGGGGAAGCGGAGGACGCCGGCTACGATATCGCCGGCCAGAGGCGGGCGCTCGAAGCCGCGAGCCGGTCCGGATCTGGCCGCGGCTAATAATGGATAATGATGCGGGCGCTCGTCGAGGCGGCGGGGATGACGATCGTTTCGGTCAGGGTGACGCCGCAAGTCAGTTCCGCGACGTCCCGACCGGATGCGTCGGTCGCCCGGGTCTCTTGGCCTTCGCCACAGTCGAGAAAACTGCCGCGCTCCTTTTCGACGATGTAGAGCCAGTGCGGCGGGGCGATCACGTACGCCTGATCGATAATCCCGCCATGGCTCTCGCCGAGCGCGAGGCCGCCTGCGGATCGCTCGGCAGCCCAAACCGGGGCTGACCACACTGACAGCAGCGCGGCGCCGCCAAGACAAATGTTAACGTTTTGTTTACGGCTGGCACACATGGCGCGGCCGTCGCAAAGCCCAGGCCGCCTCGAATGCGACCTCAAATCGTCGCAAGACTTGATCGCGCGGTCTTTATTTCCTTGTCAGCGCGCAAAAAGCCATGTTGAACGGATAAGGGTGGGCAATCCAACCTTCGGGCGGTAATCCGGGCATGGCGTTCTTTTCCGAATTCGAGTTCAGCGGCGGCGGCATCCTCGCCAAGGAAACCGGCGCCCAAATCCCCTGGACGCCCGGCTTTGCCCGCGATGCGGTACGCATCGCCGCGTTCATCGGGATGGTTCAGGGGGTTCGCGCAGCCCGCGTCGTCAAGGGCCGCGAGCCAAGAGCGCGGATCTGTTTCTTTCCGAAAAAGCCCCGCTCCTATTACGCGATCTGGCCGGTCTGCCAGCTAGCCGATGTGAAAATCGTCGATCGGCCGGAGGAGGCCGATCTCCATTTCTATTTCGAGGATCGTGAATTCCGCACGGGGCCGATGCGCGCGCCAACCAGCAAGGCGGCGTTCAATGTCGGCTGCTATGACATCAGGAAAAGCGTCGTCAGCCGCGTATTTGAAGAGGTCTTCGGCTATTCGCTGCTCATTGACCCTGGAACCCATCGGGGTCTTGCCGTCGAGAAGTCGGAAGCCAACGGCAAGCATGACGGCATTATCGTTTCCTGTCCGGTCGCCGCGCCGCGCAGCGACCGCGTCTATCAGCGCCTCGTCGATAATACGTTTGACGGGCGCGAGTTTATCGACATCCGGACGCCGGTCGTCGGCGGCAAGGCGCCGTTCGTCTATCTGAAGCGCCGGACCCGCGATCTGCGGTTCTCCAACGAAAACCACCGTGTCGATCTGACGCCCGTCGACGCCATGCTGTCGAAAAGCGAGCAGGCGCAGATTGCCGAATTTACAAGAGCAATGGCGCTGGATTTCGGCGGCCTCGATGTCCTGCGCGACCGCCAGAACGGGCGCATCTATATCGTCGACGCCAACAAGACCGACATGGGGCCGCCTTCGGCGCTCTCCGGCGATGACAAGCTGAAAGCGATGCGCGGCATCGCCGACGCTTTTGCCGACCTCGTCGATTCAAGGCTGAAGGCCTGAATTGGCGGAGATTCCCTTCGTCAAGGAATTTTTGTTCGAATACGGACAAGCGGACCGGCTGTCGCCTCTGATCCGGCGGGTCATCGCCAAGAATCCGGGACCGTTCACCTATACCGGCAGCGGAACCTACATCATTGGTCGCGACGACGGACCGGTCGCCGTAATCGATCCGGGCCCGAAGATCGACGCGCATTGCGATGCGCTCGTCGCCGCAACCGGCAAGGCGCGGGTCAGCGATATTCTCGTTACGCACACTCACAGCGACCATTGCGGCGGCGCGCGGGCCTTCGCCAATCGGGTTGGCGCGCCGGTCCATGCCGCCGGACCGCATCCGGTCGCCAACAAACGCCAAGACGCGCCGGCGCTCGACGAAGGAGCGGATTATTCTTTCAAGCCGGATTTCATCATTGGCGACGGCGACAAGGTTTCCGGCGACGGCTGGACGCTCCGGGCGGTGGCGACACCCGGCCATCTGTCGAACCATCTGTGCTACTCGCTGGTTGAGGAAAGGTCGCTTTTCACCGGCGATCACATCATGGGCTGGGCGACGACCGTCGTTGCGCCCCCCGACGGCGATATGGGCGATTATCTCGCCAGTCTCGACAAACTTCTCCTTCGCGACGACGCTATCTATTACCCGACGCATGGCGCGCCGATCGTGAAGCCAAAGCCCTTCGTTCGCGCCGTGAAGACCCACCGCCGCATTCGTGACGGGCAGATCCTCGATCAGCTGAAAAAAGGCCGTACCCGGATCAAGGAAATTACGCCGGCGATTTACGTCGACATCGACCGGCGGCTCCACGGCGCGGCGGCGCTCAATGTCTTCGCGCATTTGATACGGCTGGTTCGGGCGGGCGTCGTCCGCTGCGACGGAGAGCCGGCGATGACGTCACGATTTGACTTCGTTGGTTCATAGAGTGATCAGGCAAAAAGCGATGCGCCTTCACTACGCGGATTGTTCACCACTTTGGACGCTGCGTGAGAGGTCCAGAAACCGGGAGGCGACGGATTGATCATCGCGCGGGCAGATTCTATGTCGCGCGCGGATGATGGCGATCGGCTGCGTCGGCGCACTGCGGCGGGAAATTGTCGCGGATCGCGATCTCGAAGGCGCGTCCGACTGCTTCCGGCGGCGAAGTGAAAAGAAATTTTCCGCACATGACGCGCTGAAGTATAAGGCGGAGAATGGAGCAAAGCGAACAGCAAGCGCGGATTGTGCGGATCGGCGTCGGCGCGGTCGTCTTCCGCGGCCGCGACGTGCTCCTGGTGCGCCGCGGCAAGCCGCCTTTGCGCGGCCAATGGTCGATTCCCGGCGGCGGACTCGAATATGGCGAAGGTCTCGAGAATGCCGTGCACCGTGAAGTCTTGGAAGAAGCCGGCCTCGCCATCCGGATCGGCGGTCTCATCGGCGTGTTTGAAGCGCTGCCCGACTGGCAGGTCGCGGCGGATCGGTCTTTCCACACGATATTGATCGACTATTGGGCGGAATGGATCGCGGGCGAACCGGTTGCCGGCGATGACGCGACAGAGGCAGCGCTCGTTTCGCTGGAAGAAGCGCTCCGACGCATCGCGTGGGAGGAAACAAGGCGCGCCATTGTAGCGGCGGCAAATCTCCGTGATACCGTCAAGCAAACGCCCTAATCGGCATTCATCGTCAGCGAATATGGCAAGACATTTCCTTCTTTTTCTAGCGCTGATAGCTGCTCTGCCGGCGGCGGCGCAGGAAAATTATGACGGTCGCCGCGGCGCCCTTGCAGGGTTGTCCGGCATATTCGGCGAGCTTCACCATATCCGCCGTATCTGCAAGCCGGAGCGCGAAGCCGATGTGTGGCGTGACCGGATGAAGCGCCTCATCGATCTAGAGCAGCCTTCTTTCGACGTGCGCGAGGCGATGGTCGGCGCATTCAACCAAGGTTATGTCTCGGCGCAGGGTCGCTTTCCCTATTGTGATCGTGACGCCGAGGACTATGCGGCTGCGCGCGCGGGGGCCGGCGAGGCGTTGGTCGCGAACCTTTCGGCGCCGCTCTATTCCGCCGTGCGGGGCGAAGATGCGGCCGGCGTCAATGTTTGGCGTGGCGACGATCCGCAGTAAGATTTTGATCAGACCGTATCCTGAAACCTGATCGGCTCGCCGATCGCGCTCCCGGGAATTTCGTTTTCGCGCATGACAATCCGTCCCCGGATGATCGTCATTACTGGCCAGCCGGTGACTGTCATCCCGGCGAACGGCGTCCAGCCGCAGCGCGAGGCCGACCATTGATCGGTGATCGTCTCGCGGCGTTTCAGGTCAACGACGGTGAAATCCGCGTCGTAGCCGGCGGCGAGGCGGCCCTTGCCGGCGATCGCGAAAATGCGATTGGGTCCGTGGCAAACAAGATCGACAAAGCGCGCGAGGTTCATTCGCCCTTCCGCGACGTGATTGAGCATGACGGGAACAAGCGTCTGCACGCCCGGCATCCCCGACGGCGAAGCGGGATAGGGCGCCGCCTTCTCCTCGCGCGTGTGTGGAGCGTGGTCGGATCCGATGACGTCGAATACGCCTTGCGCAAGACCGGCCCAAAGGCCGTCCCTGTGCGTGCGATCACGCAATGGCGGGTTCATCTGCGCCATGCCTTTCAAGTCGCGATAGCAGTCAGGACCCGCGAGCGTCAGGTGCTGCGGCGTCACTTCCGCCGTCGCGATGTCTTTGGCGGCGGCAAGGATCGGCACTTCATCGGCTGTAGAAACGTGCAGCACGTGAATGCGCCGCCGGACTTCGCGCGCCAGCCGGAGCAGCCGGATCGTCGATGACACGGCGGCTTCCGCGGTTCTAACATCGGGATGCGACGTCCAGTCGCCTTCGCGAGCGTATTTCCTGTTGTCGCGCAACATGAACTCGTCCTCGGAATGGACGGCGACGCGCCGCGACCCGTGACGGAGCACGTCGAGGACGCCGGCGTCGTCCTCGACAAGGAGGTCGCCGGTCGACGCGCCCATGAAAATCTTGACGCCGCAGACGCCTTTCATGCGTTCGAGATCGACGAGGTCGCGCGGATTTTCATGCGTCGCGCCGACATAAAAGGCATGATCGCAGTACATCCGGCGATGCGCGCGCGCGAGCTTGTCCTCGACCGCCGCCGCGGTCGTCGTCAGCGGATTGGTGTTCGGCATTTCAAAGACAGCGGTGACGCCGCCAAGGACGGCGCTGCGGCTCCCCGATTCCATGTCCTCCTTGTGCGACGGGCCGGGTTCGCGGAAGTGCACCTGCGTGTCGATGACGCCGGGGAGGATATGCAGCCCCGCGCAGTCGGTCGTCTCGCCGGCGCTGGCGCGCGAGAGATCGCCGATCACCACAATGCGCCCCGCGATGACGCCGACATCGCGTTTTGCTTCCCCGTCATGATTGACGACGACGCCGTTCTTCAGGATGAGATCAAATGCTTTTGCCATGGCGATTGTTGTAGCGGGAGTTTCGTTGCGGCGCCATGACTGACAGGCCGACCCAGCGCGATGGAGACGGCAACCGGGAATTTCAATTGGCGACATCCGCTCAGCACATGCCGAAAAAACAGGACGAGGCTACGCGCCGCGTGACGGCACGCATTGAGGAAATCGGAAGCGGCGGCGACGGCGTTGCGCTAATTGACGGCGCGCGGGTCTTTACGCCGCTGACGGCGCCGGGCGACCTTGCTGTGATCGACGTGCGCGGCGGGCGCGGCGAATTGATCGAGATCATCGAAGCGGGCAGCGTTCGTGCGGAGGCGCCGTGTCGCCATTTCGGGCATTGCGGCGGCTGCGCGCTCCAGCATGTGACAAGCGATTTCTATCGAAGCTGGAAACGCGCGCGCGTGGTTGGGGCGTTGGCGCGCGCCGGACTAGGCGAAACGGACATTCGGCAAACCATCGAAACGCCGACAGCCGCGCGGCGCCGCGCGGTTTTCGCCGTCACAAAACTGCAAGATGAGATCGCCCTTGGTTTCCATGAGCATCGCTCGTCGACGATTGTCGATCTCACGGACTGCCGCATCTTGCACCCGGAGATTCTCGCGCGCCTTCCCGCGCTGCGGTCCCTGGCGCGCACCATCGGCGCGCGGTCCTTCGACCTTTCGGTGACGCTGTGCGACAATGGTCTCGACATTCTGGCGATCGCGAAAAGCGCGTCGCGGCCGCGCGGCGCCGGGATGTCCGCGATGATTGACGCCGCGCGCGCCGCCGGCGCCGCGCGGCTTTCGCTGAATGGCGAAACGCTGGCGCAGTTCGCGCCGCCGGTTATCCATTTTGACGGCGTCGGCGTGACACCGCCGCCGGGCAGTTTTCTCCAGGCGAGCCGGGAAGGCGAGGCAGCGCTGATTGCGCTCGTCAAGGAAGCGGCGGCCGGCGCCAAAAAGATCGCCGATCTGTTCTCCGGCTGCGGCACATTCGCGGCGCCGCTCGCCCGCAGCGCCACGGTTTACGCCGTAGACGCCGATCGCGCTTCGATCGAGGCGCTTTCCCGCGCCGTCGGCGAGGCGCAGCGCGGAGGGTTGAGAATCAATCCCGTCAGGGCGGAAGCGCGCGACCTCATCGAACGGCCTTTGCCCACAAACGACCTTAAAGCCTTCGACGCTATCGTCTTCGACCCGCCGCGCGCCGGCGCCGCGGCGCAAGTCGCCGAAATCGCAAAAAGCGGGGTCAAGATCGTTATCGGCGTTTCCTGCAATCCGGCGACATTCGCGCGCGACGCGGCTCTGCTCGCCCGCGGCGGCTACACGCTGTCGCAGGTGACGCCGGTTGACCAGTTTGTCTATGCTGCCCATGTCGAACTTGTCGGGGTTTTCCGGAAAGGCTGAGCGATGTCCCTTGCATCAAAGGCGACGACCGGCGCGCGGCATGCTTTCTACAGCGCCTCGCAACTCGCGCGGGTCGCCTGGTACACAGGCCATTACATGGCGGGCCGGCGCCGGATGGGGCCGCTCACCCGTCCTGGCGAAGCGCCTTACGCGGAGGAATTTGGAAGCCTTGACCGTGAACGGCTGAAAGGGGCTTTCCGCGACCTGTTCCGCGCCGACTGGCGCAACATCGAAGCCGGCGAATACAAAATGCCGCTCGAAATGCGCCGCCCGCCGTCGATCGCAAAGCTTGCAAAGCAATCGCGAGATTACCTTCGTGACACCGAAAAGGTCGCGCGGCGGAAATATGCGAACGGCCACTCCGAAATAATGCGCGACGATCTCGCGGATAAATACCCGCGTTATTATCTCCAGAATTTCCATTTTCAGACCGACGGCTGGCTGTCGGCTGAATCGGCTGACCGGTATGACATGCAGGTCGAGACGCTGTTCACCGGCGCCGCGGCGGCGATGCGGCGGCAGGCATTGCCCGTTCTCAGGCGAGCGGTGTCCGGCCGTGATCCGGCCCCGGTCGAGTTGCTTGATCTGGGCTGCGGCGCCGGCAGGTTTCTTGAAGAGGTTCTGGATAACTGGCCGGGTGTGCGCGCCACCGCCCTCGATCTGTCTCCAGCCTATCTTGGCAAAGCGACCGCGGCGTTGGCGCGTTTCCGCAATGTCAGGTTCCTCGAGGCAAAGGCAGAGGCGACCGGGCTTTCGGACGGCTCGTTCGACATCGCGACGGCGGTTTACCTCTTTCACGAACTGCCGCCGAAAGTCCGCGCCGAAGTCGCCGCCGAAATCGTTCGTCTGCTGAAACCGGGCGGCGTCTTCATCCTCGTTGACACCATCCAGTATGGCGACGAGCCTGGCTTCGACACGCTGCTTGAAAATTTTCCGCGCGGCTTTCATGAACCCTATTTCGACAGTTTTTGCAGGCTTGATCTTACCGCGCTTTTTGCCGCCGCCGGCCTTCAGAAATGCGAAGAGACCGTCGCCTTCGTGACTAAAGTGACTGCTTTCAAAAAGTAGGGCGTCCTTCCGCCCTACTGTTGCTCAAGCTTCAACGTATCGATCGCCTCCGGCGCCCGGGCTTCGAGAAAGCGACGGATCGCGTTTGCGGTCGCTACAGGCGCTTCTTCCATCGGAATATGACTGACGCCGTCGAGGATGACGACCTCCGCGTCTGGAATGCGTTCGTTGAAAGTCTTCGCCGCCGTCGCGTAGATAAGCTGATCTTCCCTGCCCCAAAGGATCAGGGTCGGTTCCACGATTTCACCGAGGCGCTCTGCGGACGCTTCCTCGCGATCCGCGGTAGTGCGGATCGCGGTCGCCCGTCGATTCCCCGGAAATCTCAGTAGTTCCCAGTATCGATCGACCATGCTTTCGGTGACGATCTCATCGACGGCCATCGTGTCAAGGAGCGATTGCCTGACGATGCTTCGCGGCGTGATCTGGGCGATGAACGGCCGCAACAGCGGATTGCGCATCAGCCTAAACCCGAGATTGAGCGGCGGTGCGGTCTCGCCGTCGCGCAAGGGCGCGCCGCCAGCGTCGATGAGGAAGAGGCCGTCAACCCGCTCAGGGTAAGCGAGCGCATAGCGCCACGCGATCCAGCCGCCCATCGAATTGCCGCCAAGATAGAAATGGTCAAGACGCGCTGCGTTGGCGACAGCGTTCAGCGCTTCGAACATGCCGCCTGCGGTATAATCGTCGCGCGGATGCGGGCCGGTCAGCCCGTGGCCCGGCTGGTCGTAGGTGATGATGCGGTATTCGCCGCCAAGTTCGGCGACGAGCGCCTCCCATGTATGAAGGCTCGCATTCGAACCGTGGAGGAGAACGATCGCCGGGCAGTCGCGGCACCCTTCGTCGCGCCAGTGAACGCGCATGCCGCCGGCGCCCTCGGCGAACATCGGCGCTTCGCCCCCATATTTCAGGATCATCGCCTGGCGATCAGTATCTGGCGTTCTCAGGGTCATGAAAGCAACGGCCAGGAGAACAATCAGCGCCAGCAGAATCGCAAGAAATCTCAACATCTCAATTGATCATCGCCGTCACCCGCATTGTCCGCGATGGCGCAGCGCATGGTCCGCGAGAACGCACGCCATCATCGCAATGCCGACGGGAACCGCCCTGATTCCGACGCATGGGTCATGACGGCCTTTGGTGGATATTTCCGTTTCCTCGCCGTCGCGCGTGATTGTCCTCCTGGGCGTCAGGATTGACGAGGTTGGCTTCACCGCAAACCGCGCCACGATATCCTGGCCCGTCGAGATGCCGCCGAGAATGCCGCCGGCGTTGTTCGACAGGAAATGCGGTTTTTTCCTCCTGATACGGATTTCATCGGCGTTCTCTTCGCCGGAAAGCGCCGCCGCTTTCATCCCGGCGCCGATCTCGACAGCCTTGGCGGCGTTGATCGACATCATCGCGCCAGCAAGATCGGCGTCGAGCTTGCCGTAGACGGGAGCGCCGAGCCCGGCTGGAACGCCCGATGCGACAATCTCGATGACGGCGCCGAGCGAGGAACCCGCTTTGCGCGCGACTTCAAGCGCCGCTTCGAAGTCATCAGCGGCGACAGGATCAGGACACCAGAACGGGTTTTTCGTGGTTTCTTTCCAGTCAAAACGCGCACGGTCGATGCCGATCTTGCCCATCTGGACAAGGCAGCCGCGGATCGCGACGCCGCCATAGAATTGATCGAGCACTTTTTTCGCAACGGCGCCGGCGGCGACGCGGCTGGCCGTTTCGCGCGCTGAAGAGCGGCCGCCGCCGCGATAGTCCCGGAGCCCGTATTTCGCATCATAGGCAAAGTCGGCGTGCCCCGGTCGATATTTGTCACGGCCGTCGGCATAGTCCCTGGACCGCTGGTCAGTATTCTCGATCATCAGGCTGATCGGTGTTCCGGTGGTCACGGGTCCGCCGGTCCGATCGTCCTCGAAAACGCCCGACAGGATTTTAACCTCATCGGCCTCGCGCCGCTGAGTCACGAATTTCGACGTTCCGGGTTTTCGTAAGTCGAGCGCCTGCTGGATGTCGGCAGCGGCGAGCGCAATCCCAGGCGGGCATCCGTCGATGACGCAGCCGATTGCCGCCCCGTGGCTTTCGCCCCAGGTCGTCACCCTGAACACATGTCCGAACGTGTTGTGCGACATTGGCTGTTAGCGCCTAAAACTGTTAACGAAGTACGCGGCGCATCCTATAGAACGATCCGCTGACATTTGGAAAATGCAGACCCCGCCATGAGCAGGAAATCGATAATCCCGCCGAGCCCTTCGACGGAGGCCTACCGCGCCGATGAGGACCAGGGCGAGGCCTTCACCCGCGAAGACCCGTTGGCGCTGTTCATCGAATGGTTCGAACTGGCAAAGCAGAAGGAGCCGAACGACGCCAACGCGATGGCGCTGGCGACCGTCGATGGCGACGGGCTGCCAAATGTGCGGATGGTGCTCCTGAAGGAGATCGACGCCGAGGGCCTCTCATTCTTCACCAATCTTGAAAGCGCCAAAGGAACGGAGCTTGCCGGTAATCCCAAGGCCGCGCTCTGCTTTCACTGGAAGTCGATCCGGCGGCAGGTGCGGTTCCGCGGGGCGGTGTCGCCGGTGAGCGAAGGCGAGGCGGACGCCTATTTTGCGACACGGGCAAAGACCGCCCAGATCGGCGCCTGGGCGTCGGCGCAATCGCGCCCGATGCAAGGGCGTTTCGCGCTGGAAAAGGCGGTCGCGCGGGAAACCGCGCGCTTCGCGCTTGGAGCAGTTCCGCGCCCCGCAAACTGGTCGGGCTTCCGGCTCGCGCCCGTCGAAATCGAGTTCTGGGTGAACCGGCCGTTCCGCCTGCATGACCGGCTGCGGTTCGAGCGTTCAGGAGATGGGTGGACGTCGTTAAGACTTTATCCGTGACCGGAATTGTAGAAGATTGACTTGAAGCGGGGGGCGGCCGATGCAGATTCTGATCGCGGTTCTCGGGGCCATCGCCGCCGCCTTCTGGGCGTTTACGCATTTTGTCGGCGCCGCGCGCGAGGGAAGCGACGCCATTCGCGACGTCAAGGGCGCTTTTCGCGGCGCCAAATGGTCAAAGCGCGTCGGCCAGCGGCTGATCGAAAGCCTGACCGATCCGCGCGAAGCGACCGCTGTCCTTCTGTATCAGATTGCAGCCTATGATGGCGCGGTGACCGATCGCCAGCGGATCGCGATTGTCGGCGCCATGCGGGAGGCTTTCGCCGCCGACCGGGAAACGGCGGAAGCCCTTTTTGCTTTCTCCCGCGCGGCGCAGGGACAAATCAACGATGCGGCGAACAGCCTTCGCAAAATCACCAAGCCTATTGAAACAGCCTGCTCACTTGAAGAGCGCCGTCAGCTCATCGACATGATGCTGAAAGCCGCCGAGATCGAAGGTCCGGTGTCGGAGGTTCAGAACCGGCTGATCGCGGAAACGCGTCGAATTTTGCTGCCGCCGGCGTAGGCGCCCGATCCGGCGGCGATGCTTTTCGATCGGCTTGTCCTTCCCGCCTGGCATCGGTCTGACGTAGGGTAAGGCGTTGAACCCGCGGAGAGCGCTTGGCCGACATTTTCATTTCCTATGCTCGGGAGGATCGCGCCGCCGTCGCGCGACTTGCGGCGGCCCTCGAGAGCAACGGCTATTCGGTATGGTGGGATAAAAACCTTGCCGGCGGGGCGGAATTCGTCAAGGAAACCGAAGCCGAACTCAAGGCGGCGAAGGCCGTCGTCGTCGCATGGTCAGCCGACTCGCAGGGATCGCACTGGGTTGCCGATGAGGCGGAAGCAGGCCGGGACACCGGGCGTCTCGTCCCGATCAGCCTCGATGGCGCGGGGCCGCCCTTGGGCTTCCGGCAATACCAGACAATCGATTTCTCGGAATGGGCGATCGGACGGGAAGAACCGTTCAAAAGCCTTGTCGGCGCGATCGAGATCAAGACAAAAGCGTCGGCGCGCCCTCCGGTCGGCGCCGCGCCGCCATCGGCTTCGAAGCGGAGCAAACGGATGATCGCGGCGGTCGCGGCAGCGCTCGTCGCAGCTGTTGCTGTCGGTGTTTTTGCGGTCCTTACCGGTGGAGAACAGGCCAAAACCGCGCACAACGAGCCGGTCGCGGAAAAGTTGCAATCGATCGCTGTCCTCCCCTTCACCGACATGAGCGAAGCGAGAGACCAGGAATATTTCGCCGACGGAATTGCGGACGAAATATTGAACGCGCTCGCCAGGATCGAGGGGTTGCGCGTCACCGGCCGAACATCGTCGTTTTCCTTCAAAGGAAGGAACGAGACGCTTTCAACGATAGGCGACACCCTCAAAGTCGCGCACATCCTTGAAGGGTCTGTTAGGAAGCAGGGCAAGCGCGTCAGAATCACCGCGCAGCTCATTCGCGTCGAGGACAGTTCTCATCTGTGGTCAGAGACGTATGACGGCGACCTCACAGACATTTTCGACTTGCAGGAACGGATCGCCCGGGACATCGCCGGCGCGCTGAAGGTCGTGCTGTCGGGCGGCGCGGCCCGCCTCGTTGCAAGGGCGACAGATGACCCGGAGGCATACGGCCTCTTCCTGCAAGGTCGCGCGCTACTGCTGCGCCGAATCGGCGACAACCTGCCGAACGCCATCAAGCTTTTCGAACAGGCGGTCGCGCGCGACCCCGATTTCGCGCGCGCGTGGTCCGGCCTTGCGGCCGCCTACGCCACGCTCGATAATTATGTCGCGGCGGCGGACACCAGCGCCTCGGCGGCGGCTGCTCGCGCGAACGCCGGCAAGGCGCTCGCGCTCGATCCCGATCTCGCCGAACCGCACGCCGTCCTCGCCTACATCGATCTCAAATATCGCGACTATGTCGGCATGCGGCGATCATTCGACATTGCGCTCGCACTCGACCCGTCGGATCCGACGACGATCCTTTGGGCCGGAATAGGCCGGCTCTTTGTCGGCGAAATCAGGGCGGCGCGCGCGAATTTCGATCGCCTCGAAGCGCTTGACCCTTTCTGGGCGCTCGGCCTCCTTTGGCGCGCGAACGCAGCGGGGGTCGATAATGATTGGGAGCGCGCGGAGGAACTGGCCGGGCGCGGCCTCGCGCTTGGAAATTCGAGCGCGCACATCACAACGGCGGAAGCAGCCGGCGCGCGCGGCGACGTCGAGCGGGCGGCGATGTACTTCGTCGAAGCCTTTCGCGAGGGCGGATTCGTCTCTTCGGATTTCACGCTTGTGGAGATCGATCTGCTGGGGCGCGGTGCGTGGGGCGACGCGACGGACCGCGAGCGCGCGCTGGCGATCATCGATCCTTATCTTTCGCAGGACGCCGAAAGCCCGGAGATTCTGGTTTCCTATGCGCTGCTTCACATGGGCGACCCGCGCCGCGCCTTCGCGACCTTCGAGGCGGCCGAAAGCAGGTTTGACCAGCACTTTTACCGCGCCCTCTGGAGCAAAGCGGGTCGCGAGGCCCGTCAGCATAAGGACTTTCCGGCCTTTGCCGCGCGCGTCGGCCTCCTCGATTATTGGAAGACCTATGGCTGGCCAGATCGCTGCCGCCCGGCTCCGGACGCGGGCGCCGACTCATTCGAATGCGATTGAATGCGCACGATTGAATGCGGACCAGGCGCGTCGAAACACCTTGCTCGCCGAAGCTCAGGCATCCTTCAAGGGCGGTTGCGGCCGTGCGAACAGCCAAGCTTTCTCGCTCGACAGCTTCGCGCGGAATTTATACCCAGCGACCGCGAATTTCTTCAGGTCGTCTGCTCGTACAACGTTATTGTCGATCGCCCAGCGAGCCATCAGACCCCGCGCGCGCTTGGCGAAGAATTGCAGCGAGCGGAGCTTCCCGTCTTTTTCTTCCCTGAATGACGGCGTGATGACAGGGCCTTCGAGTGCGTTGAGATCAACCGCGGTGAAATATTCAGTCGACGCGAGATTGACGACGGCGCCATCCGCTTGCCCCGCGACAGCCTTGTTGATTTCTTTCGCTATCGCTTCGCCCCAGAACTCATAAAGCGTCTTGCCGCGCGGGTTCTTCAACGCCAACCCCATTTCAAGCCGGTAAGGCTCGATCGCGTCGAGCGGGCGCAGCAGGCCATAGAGCCCGGAGAGTATGCGCAGATGATTTTGCGCGAAGGCGAAATCCTCCGCCGACATCGTCCTGGCGTCGAGCCCCAGATAAACGTCGCCGTTGAAGGCGAGCGCCGCCTGTTTTTGCACATTCGACTTGCCGTCACCGCGAAAGGCGGCGAATCGCTCGTGATTCAAGGCGGCCAGCTTGTCCGAGATGCCCATGAGTTTTCCGAGTTTCGCCGGCGGCAGTTCTCGTGCGACAGCCGCAATTTCCCGCGCTTCCTTCAGGAAAGCAGCTTTGGTTGCGGCGGGCGCGCCCGGCGCGGGATCGAAGTTCATGTTCTTGGCGGGCGACAGCAGAATGAGCATTGGCTGCTGATGGCGCCATCGATGGAAAAAATCAATGCGGAGCGGGCATCTCGGCGACGCCGGGGACACCGTGCCTGCGCCGTTCGCCGATAAACGCTTTTTCATCGAACGGGCCGCGAACCGCGCGCGCGACATCCGCACGCGGACCATCGAATTCGCGCACGACATAAAAGTAGAGCACAACATTCGGATCGCCGGCCGATCTCACCGCGGCGCTGACGAAGTCTTCGTCCCAGCCATAGGCAAGGACGGGCGGCGGCACCCGCAGGTCGCAGGCGCCGGTCGGGCGCCGATAGCAGATCATCCGGCCGCCCGGGATCATCGCGCCGGCCGACAGAAAGTACGGACCGTCGATCGGGGAACCGGACGCAGGCGGCGGCGCTTCGCAGCCAATCAATAATGCCGCCATTGCCGGAATGGCCGCGCGCTGAAAGATGCCGCCCATGCGCCGCTCCCCGAAGAGACAGGCGATGATAGCGCATCGCCGCGTCTAAAGCATCTTGCCCGGATTCATGATCCCCTGCGGATCGAGCGCCGCCTTTACCGCCCGCATCATGGCGATTTCCGCCGGTTGTTTGCGCCGGGCAATATCGTCCCGACGCGCCAGCCCGACGCCGTGTTCAGCAGAGATCGATCCCTGATGGCGGTCGATCGCGTCATAGACCGCCTGTTCGATCGCGTCCTGCGCGCCCTCGAAGAGTTTTCGGCCGCCGCCAGCCGGCTGCAGCACGTCATAATGAATATTGCCGTCGCCCAGATGGCCGAAAGCGACGATACGCGCGCCGGGACAAACGCGCTCGACCGCCGCATCCGCGTCGCGCAGGAATGCGGGGACCGATGCGACCGGCGCCGACACATCATATTTCGCTTGTCCGCCTTCCGGGCGCATCGCTTCCGACATCGAGTGCCTTATCCGCCAGAACGCCGCCGCCTGCGCGACACTTTCGGCGATCGTCGCGTCACCGATTTCGCCGGCGTCAAGCGCCGCCGCAAGCATTGCTTCGACCGGCGCGCGCAGAGCGCCTTCATGACCGGACGATAGCTCGACAAGCGCATACCATGGGGATTTGGCTCGCAACGGATCGCGCGTACCCGGAATGCGTTGCAGCACAAGGTCCATGATTGCCCGCGACATCAATTCAAAGCTCGTCACATTGCCCCCGCTCGCGCCTACAGCACGAGACAGAAGCGCGACCGCCGCGTCGGGCGAGGGAAGGCCCGCGAACACCGTCAGTTTCTCGCGCGGTCGTGGAAAAAGCTTCAGCACGGCGCCGGTAATCAGGCCCAAGGTTCCCTCACCCCCGATGAAAAGCTGTTTCAGATCGTAGCCGGTATTGTCCTTCCTCAGACTTTTGAGCCCATGCCAGATCTCGCCGCTCGGCAGCACCGCCTCGATACCGAGCACGAGATCACGGGTGTTGCCGTATCGAATGACATTGACGCCGCCGGCATTGGTCGAAATGACGCCGCCGATCTGGCAGCTGCCTTCCGAGCCGATCGACAGCGGAAAAAGCCGGTCGATCGACGCCGCGGCCGCCTGCGCTTCGGCGAGGGTGGCGCCGGCGTCAACTGTCAGCGTTCCGCCTGCGGCGGAGGCGTCGCGAATTCTCCGCATTCGTCTCATCAGAACGAGAACTTCGCCGTTCAGCGGTATCTGCCCGCCCACCAGACCGGTATTGCCGCCTTGCGGCGTGATCGCGACGTTTTGCGCGGCGCAGAGCCGCACGATGTTTGCCGCCTCTTGGGCGCTTGCCGGCGCCACCACCATCGCCGGATTGCCATGCCAGCGCCCCCGCCATTCCTTCACGAACGGCGTCCAATCCTCAGGTTCGATGACGCCTTGGGGGCCGACAATCGCGCGAACTTCGTCGATCACGTTTTCGGGAGCATTCATCGCAGGCCTGAAGGAACGATTGCGAGAGCTATCTTTCGCGACACGCAGTTGGCGTCAAGGCGGCTCGCGCGGCGCTTCGCGTTTATTTGCCGCTGGTCTACAAGCCGTACGGGCGCACAAGCCGATACTCGAACCGATGAGGGGATATCCTGAAATGAGAATGGCACTTTCTGCAAAGCTCTCGCTTGTCGCCTCCGCGGCGCTGCTTTCAGCGTGCGCCGAGAAATTGCAACCGGCGGCGCCGGCGGCCGGCGGTTCCGAGACCGAAACCGCAGCGGTCGAAACGCCTTCGCCGGAAGTCGATTATGCCGCAGTCGCCGCGGCCACGGTCGCAGATCCTGCGCGGCCCGAGGCTGACCGAAAGGACGACGAGCGCAGGAACCCTTCGGCGGCGATTGAATTCTTGCAGATCGCGCCCGGCATGACCGTCCTCGAGATCGAGGCTGGCGGCGGTTGGTATACGGAGCTGCTTTCCCATGCGGTCGGCGAGGCCGGGGCGGTGATCATGCAGAATCCAGAAGGGTTTCGCGCCTTTGTCGGCGAACAGATCGACGCGCGGCTCGCCGATAACCGCCTCGCCAATGTGCGCCAGTCGCTGTCGAATTTTGACGCGCTTGACGCCGCGGACGGCAGCGTTGACGTTGCAACCTGGTTCCAGGGGCCGCACGAGGTTTATTTCATGCCGAGCGAAGGCGTCAGCCTCGGCGATCCGGCGACATCGTATGCGGAGATTTATCGCGTCCTGCGCCCTGGCGGCGCGTTTGTCGTCATCGACCATTCGGCGGTCGCGGGCGCGCCTGAATCAACCGGCAATGACCTCCATCGCATCGACCGCGCAATCGTCGTCCAAATGGCCGAGGCTGCGGGTTTCAAGGTCGAAGCGGAAAGCGATTTCCTCGCCAATTCGGAGGACACGCGGGCGGTTACAGTCTTTGATCCCTCCATCCGAGGGCTGACGGATCAGTTCGCTATCAGATTCAGGAAGCCCTCCTGATGCATCGGCGCCGGCGCCGTCTCGCCTGGATTTCCGGCGCAGCAGTTCTTTTCGTGGCGATGCTGCCTGCAGCGCATGCGCGCCGCGGGGAACCGGTCATCGACATGCATATGCACGCGCGGCCGGCGGACTATTATGGTCCGCCGCCAGTTCCGATTTGCGCACCGGTTGAAAGGATGCCGCGCTGGGATAATTCCCTGCCGATCGAGACGGCGTTCATCGGCGCTCCGCTTTGCGACGACCCGGTCTTGTCGCCGATGTCTGATGAAGCGCTGATGAACGAGACCATCGCCGTTATGGAACGGCGAAACATATTCGGCGTCCTCGGCGGCGAACCTGAGCGCGTCAAAAGCTGGTCAGAGGCTGCGCCAAAACGTTTCATCCGGGGGCTGGATCTCAAATTCGACGCGAAAACCGGAGCCGCCCGGCATGGGCGCGATTCCTCCGAGATTGCGACGCCGCAATCCGTGCGCGCGCAGTTCGAAGCCGGCGCCTTCGCCGTGCTTGGCGAAGTCATGCCGCAATATGCGGGCATTGCGCCTGACGATCCGCGCCTCGAGCCATGGTGGGCGCTTGCCGAGGACCTCGACATTCCGGTGGGCGTCCATATCGGCGGCGGCGGCCCAGGCGAACCCTATCTCGGCGCGCCGGCCTTTCGGGCGCGGCTGCAAAGCGCGCTGGTTCTCGAAGACGTTCTTATTCGCCATCCGCGCCTTCGGATTTACATCATGCATGCGGGCTATCCGATGGCGGAGGATCTGCTGGCGCTGCTGTTCACCTATCCGCAGGTCTATGTCGAAGTCAGCACGGCGGTAAATGTCGAGACTCGCGCCGCTTTCTATCGGTTCCTGAAACCGATCGTGGAGGCGGGCTACGCCGGGCGCGTCATGTTCGGTTCCGACCAGATCATCTGGCCCGGCATCATCGAACCCGGCATCGAGACGATCGAGAAAGCGCCGTTCCTGTCGAAAGCGCAAAAGCGCGACGTTCTCTATAATAACGCGGCGAGATTTCTTCGTCTGTCGCCGGAAGAAATCGCTCGTCATCACGCCGGCGGGTAATGACTTGCTTCACGACCGCGGCGCCGCCGCGCGCTGCAGCCGATCATTGATCGCGTCGCCGAGATCGGCGTTCGGAATTGACGCAACGGCGATTCCACTCAGCCCGCGCTCCGCACAGAGCGCGTCGAGCGCGCGCATGTGTGCGAAAAGATTGGCCGCCGCTTCGACGAGATCGCCGGAGGAACTGAGGTTGAGTGCGTTTGGCCCGTCCGCGGCGATCGCGCCAAATCCCAAAAACGCTTCACCGCCCTCCGGCTCCATCGCTTTCAATCGGAGCGGCGCGCACGGCGCATAATGGCTCTGCAGCATTCCCGGCGCTTCAATCGCCCCAGTCGGCGGCGTTTCCAGCGCAATCCCGATGATGTGTTCAATCTCCGCGCGGGCAACGCCGCCCGGCCGCAATAGGAACATGCGTACACCATCGACCCTGACAATTGTCGATTCGACGCCGACGCGGCACGGCCCGCCGTCGATGATAAGCTTGACACGATCGCCGAGGCTCTCGCGCACGTGCCCGGCCGTCGTCGGACTGACCGATCCCGACCGGTTGGCGCTCGGCGCGGCGAGCGGCCTGTCCAGCGCCGCAATCAGCGACTGCGCGATGTGATTGTCAGGCGCGCGGACCGCAAGCGTGTCGAGACCGGCGCTTGCAAGCAGCGACACGCCGCTGTCGGTTATTCTCGGCAGCACCAGCGTCAGCGGACCCGGCCAGAACGCGCTCGCCAGTTTCTCCGCAAGCGGCGAAAATTCGGCGTAGCGCCGCGCCATGCCCTCACCGGCGACATGAACGATCAGCGGGTTGAACGAGGGCCGTCCTTTCGCCGCGTAAATCCGCGCGACAGCGGGATCGTTCGTCGCGTCCGCCGCGAGTCCGTAAACTGTCTCGGTCGGAATTGCGACAAGGTCGCCGGCAAGTATTCTATCTCTTGCGCGCACAATGGCGCGCCAGCCTTCCTCCGGCGTGCGCGATCGGATGATTTCGGTCACGCGCGCGATTTACGGCGTTGCTGCCGCCAAAGCTAGCGATCGCCGGCCAGACCCGGCATAAAGTTTCCTGCCCAACTTTGTTGACAGGACCATTCCCATGACCTTCGCAACGCCTCTCCGCGACATGGCATTCGCGCTCAACCAGGTGGCCGGGTTTCCGGCGCTCTTGCGCTCGGGGGCGTATCCTGACCTTTCCGGCGACATGGTCGCGGCGATTCTCGAAGAGGCGGCGAAATATTGCGACGACATTGTCGCGCCGCTGAACCGGGGCAGCGACGTGACGCCTTCGACGCTCGAAAACGGGATCGTCCGGACCAGCCCCGGATTCAGGGAAGCCTATCGCCGCTATGTCGATGGCGGGTGGAATTCACTCGCCTTTCCGGAAGAATGGGGCGGACAGGGATTGCCCTCGACCCTGGCGAACGCCCTTGTCGATGCGCTGAACGGCGCCTGCATGTCCTTCGCCATCGGCACGACGCTGACAACCGGCGCGGTGAAGGCGATCCTGCACGCGGGGTCGGACGCTCAAAAGAAAGCCTTGCTGCCGAAACTGGTCGCGGGCGCGTGGACCGGAACGATGAATTTGACCGAACCGCAATCCGGTTCCGACCTTTCCGGCCTCAGAACCAAAGCCGAACCGATCGGCGATGGCCGGTACAAGATCAGCGGGCAGAAGATTTTCATCACCTATGGCGACCACGATCTGACGGATAACATCATCCACCTCGTGCTCGCGCGCCTTCCCGATGCGCCGCAAGGGACCGCCGGCATTTCAATGTTCATCGTCCCTAAATTCCATCTCAAGGCCGACGGATCGCCCGGCGCGCGCAACGACGTTCAGTGCATCAAGCTTGAAGAGAAAATGGGCCTGCACGGCTCGCCAACCGCGGTCATGGTCTTTGGAGAGCGCGGCGAATGTTTCGGCGAGCTTCTGGGCGAAGAGCATCGCGGCTTAAAAACGATGTTCGTGATGATGAACGCCGCGCGCCTCGACGTCGGCCTCCAGGGCGTCGGCGTCGCGGAGGCTGCTTTCCAGCGCGCGCTCGCATACGCGCAGGAACGCCGGCAAGGGCGCAGCGCCGGCGCCAAGACCGGCGGCATGGTCCCTATTTACGAACACGCCGATGTGCGGCGGATGCTTTATTCGATGAAGTCGCTGGTCGAGGCGGGCCGTGCGATCTGTTACGCCAACGCCGTCGCTTACGATCTCGCGCGCCATGCGCCGGACGACAAGCAGCGCGCCAAAGCAAAGGCGCTTGAAGAATTGCTGACGCCAATCTCGAAAGGCTGGTCGACCGACCGCGCCAACGACGTCGCTTCGCTCGGCGTGCAGGTTCACGGCGGCATGGGCTATGTCGAGGAGACCGGCGCCGCCCAGCACATGCGCGACGCTCGCATCGCCGCCATCTACGAAGGCACGAACGGCATACAGGCGATGGATCTGGTCGGCCGCAAATTGCAGGGCGACGGAGGCGCGGCGATCAAGGCCTTCATTAAGGACACTCGGGAAGAAGCGACGATCGCCAAAGCCGGCAAGCGCGAGGAAGTGAAGATCATTGGCGCGCGGTTGCTGGATGCGGCCGACGCGCTCCACGCCTCAACAGACTGGCTGGTCGATGCGGCGCAGCGCAATCAGGAAGACGCTCTCGCCGGCGCGGCTCCCTATCTCAAACAGTTCGGCAATGTCGCTGGCGGCTATTACCTCGCCCGCGGCGCGCTCGCTGCCGCTCTCGCGGTGAACGAACCGGGCGCCGACAAACCCTATCTAGGCGGCCGCCTTGCGATTGCGCGATTCTACGCCGACAATTTTCTGACCGAGGCGGCGGGCCTCACCCCAGTGGTCACGGCCGGAGCGGCAGCGATCTCGAGGCTCGATCCCGCGGCGATGACAGGTTGACACGTTATAACGGATGTTCTAATTATAACGGAGTACCACGAGACCGACCCGTGCCGCCGAAAACCAATGGCTTTTCCGAAGACCAAGTAAATTTCTCGCCATCGAAAGCGGCGGGTCGCCCCGACTCGCTCAAACTCCGCCAGATCGGGAACTCGCTCGGCGTAGTTCTGCCGAAAGAGATCGTTGCGCGCCTCGGCGCGCGCGAAGGAGACGAAATACTCGTCACCGAAACGGCGAGCGGCCTTCAACTCCATCGCAAGGACACGGAGTTCGAAGAGCATATGCGGCTCGTCGAAAAGGTGATGGAACGCTATCCGAACACGTTGCGCGCACTCGCAAAGTAGGCGGCGATGTCTTGGCGTTGGGTCCCAAAGGGAACCGTATTTGGCATTCATCCGAAGTCGCTAGCAGCCTTTGGCGGCGCCGAGGGAATGCGCGATGAGGGACTGCTCGAAAGCGCGCTGGCGAGGCCTGAAAACCTCTCCGCCTACGGCGATCCCGACGCGTTCGACCTCGCGGCCGCCTATGCGTTCGGCATTGTTCGAAATCATCCATTTGTTGACGGAAACAAACGTTCGGCGTTCGTCACCGCCGCGCTGTTTCTTGAATTGAACGGCCATTCTTTAGAGGCGTCGGAACCGGAAGCGACAGCGGCGATGCTTGCATTCGCTTCCGGCGAAGTCAGCGAACCAGACTTTGCTCTCTGGCTGAAGACCCACTCCCGCGCGTTATGACCGGTCTTGGCCCGCTCGAATTCATCAAGCTCGCGATTTATTATGCGAGCTATCTGTATTTTCCGGCGGCGGCGTTTTTGATCTGGGCGATCGCGAAACGTTCGGCGCGGAGCCGCGTCGTCGCGGCGGCCCTGTTGGCGCTGCTGACCGTTCTCGCCTATGCGCGGTTCGTCGAGCCGCGCATCCTTTTGGCGGTCGAGCATGAAGCGACCTTGACGCGCTGTTTTCCGGCGGCGGGGTCGGCCCGCATTGCAGTCCTTTCCGACATCCATGAAGGGCTGTTCAAAAACGGCGTGCCGACCCGGCGCATCACCGCCAAGGTGAACGCGGCAGAGCCCGATGCGGTTCTCATCGCCGGCGATTTCGTCTATTTCCTCGACCCATCGCGTTTTCCGGAAACCTATGCCGCGTTCGCGATGATCGATGCGCCGGTGTTCGGCGTGCTCGGCAATCATGATGTCGGCCTTCCCGGCCCCGATGTCGGCGCGCCGCTCTCCGCGGCGCTCGAAACCAACGGGGTCAGGATGCTCGACAATGAGATCGCGACCGTTGACTTGAATGGAGCGACGGTTGAGATCGCGGGCCTCAGCGAATTATGGGCGGAAGGTCAGGATCGGACGCTGCTTGAAAAGCGGGGCCCCGAGCCGCGTCTCGTGCTGACGCACAATCCAGGGACAATTCTTGAACTTCGCCCGCGCGAAGCAGTCGATCTCCTCGTCGCTGGACACACGCATGGCGGGCAGATCTATATTCCGGGCGTCACTTGCGCCGTGATGCCGGGCGCCTGCCGCGTGACCCGCTACGGACTCGCCGACGCCGAGCGCGGCCTCGTCTTCGTCACGTCGGGCACGGGCATGGTCGGCCTGCCGATGCGCTTCAACACGCCGCCGCGCATTGATGTGATCAATCTGTCGTGGCGTCGGTGTCCCTAAACTGCAAGTCGGCGATTACATTCCGCCGCGCGTTGTCTAATCTCCGCCCCGCCCCTCAAAAGGAACGCGCCCCTATGACGACGCTTGAAGGCAAGACACTGTTCATCACCGGCGCCTCGCGCGGCATTGGCCTCGCGATTGCTCTGCGGGCGGCCCGTGACGGCGCCAATATCGCGATCGCCGCCAAAACCGCCGCGCCGCACAAGAAGCTGCCCGGCACCATCTACACGGCGGCGGCGGAGGTCGAGAAAGCAGGCGGCAAGGCGCTGCCCCTTGTCGTCGATATAAGGTTCGAGGATCAGGTCGAAGCAGCGGTCGCAAAGACGGTTGAAGCCTTTGGCGGCATCGATATCTGCGTCAACAATGCGTCAGCGATTTCACTCTCGGGGACGCTCGACACCGACATGAAGCGCTGGGATCTGATGCATTCGATCAATTCGCGCGGCACGTTTCTCGTCTCCAAAACCTGCATTCCGCATTTGAAAAAATCCGCGAACCCGCATGTGCTGACCCTGTCGCCGCCGCTCGACATGAGCGCGAAATGGTTCGCGCCGCATGTCGCTTACACCATGGCGAAATACGGGATGTCGCTTTGCGTTCTCGGCATGGCGGAAGAATTCAAGGCCGACGGGATCGCTTTCAACGCGCTGTGGCCGCGCACCGCGATTGCAACCGCCGCCGTCGAATTCGCGCTTGGCGGCGACGGCATGATCAAGGGATCGCGCACGGTGGAGATCCTTGCTGACGCCGCGCACCTTATTTTCACCAAGCCGTCGCGCGAGTTCACCGGCAATTTTGTCATCGACGACAATTTTCTTTATGAACATGGCGTCACGGATTTTGAGAAATACCGCGTCGATGCCTCGCGCAAACTGTTTCCCGATTTCTTCGTTCCGGACAGCGCAACGCCGCCGCCGGGCGTTGGTGAAACCTTGGCGACGACGATGATCGGCGCCTGATGCGCGTCGCTTCGATCCACATCTATCCGGTGAAGGGCATGCGCGCCGTCGATCTCGACCGCGTCAAGGTTGAAACGCGCGGGCTAGCGCATGACCGTCGCTGGCTCGTCGTCGATCGCGACGGCAATTTCCTTACACAGCGCAGCCACCCTCAGCTTGCAACAATCGTCGCGCGCCCGACGCCGTCAGGACTTTCGCTGTCCGCCGGCGCCGAGGAAATCGCGGTAGAGACCCCTGCCGGACGCGGGCGGCGGAAGATCGTCATTTGGGAAACGGAAGTCGATGCGGCCATCGCCGATGGCCAATCGGCGGCGTGGATGACGGCGTTGATGGGCGAGCCAGCGTCGCTGGTTTACATGGATGACGCGGCGGCGCGCCTGAAGGTCGGCGACTGGACGGCGCCGGCGCCGGTCAGTTTCGCCGACGGCTATCCGGTCCTCGTCGTCGCCACCGCTTCTCTCGCCGCGCTCAACCGCGACATCGAAGCTCATGGCGGCGAGGCCGTGCCGATGCGGCGGTTCCGCCCGAACATCGTCATCGAGCATGATCAGCCGTGGGCGGAGGATAAGTGGCGGCGCCTCGCCATCGGCGGCGCCGTCCTCGAACTCGTCAAACCTTGCGACCGCTGCATCGTCACGACGACCGATCAGACGAGCGGCGCGCGCATGGGCAAGGAACCCCTCGCCGCGCTCGCGAGGCTTCGCCGCTCGACCGATCCGCGCATCAACGGCGTCCTCTTTGGCGTCAACGCGGTTCCGCGGGTTCTCGGCGACGTTCGCGTCGGGGATGCGGTCGATATCGTCGATGATCCTTCTCGCCCCGCCGCGTATTCACATCGTCAATGGTGATGCGGCTCGACGTTGATCCTGCCGCATTTGCCGCAGCGGACGACGGCGCCGTGGGCGTCGTGATGGGAGACGTTGACGAGAAGCCTGGTCTTGCAGCCGCCGCAGCGATAGGTCTCGTCGCCGCCGCCCTCGCGCAGGGGTTTACCCGCCTGATGGGTTTCGATATTGGCGCCCGCGGTGTCGCCAGCGTCGATCACGATCATGTCAAATTGCGGCATCGGCGTCTTCCTTCCCGGCGGCGCTTGTCTGCGCCATGGTCTCGTCGCCATATGACGCATTCGCCGCGAAACTTGAAGCCGCGCCAGCAGGTGATTGATGACGACGCTTCTATACGAGCATGAAGCTTTCGCCGCGCATGAGACGCCCGAGGGTCACCCGGAACGCGCGGCGCGCTATGTCGCCGCCGCGAAGGCGCTTGCCGGCGAAGCGTTTTCCGCGCTTGAACGCCGGACGCCGCCGGCGGCGTCCAGGGAGGCGCTGGCGCGCGTCCACTCCAAAGACTTTATTGAGGCGCTATTTGCGGCCGCACCGGCCGAAGGGATGATCCGCCTCGACCCCGATACGTCGATGGGGCCGCATTCTCTCGAGGCGGCGCTGCGGGCCGCCGGGGGCGCGACCGACGCCATCGACCGGATCTTTCGCGGCGAGGCCGATAACGCCTTCATCCTCGCGCGCCCGCCCGGCCATCATGCGCCGCCCGACCGCGCCATGGGATTTTGTCTCTTTAATTCAGCGGCGGTCGCCGCCTTGCACGCGCGTGAGCTTCACGGCGCCAAGCGCATCGCCGTCGTCGATTTCGACGTCCATCACGGCAATGGAACGGAAGCCGCGTTCTGGCACGACGAAAACGCTTTCTACGCGTCATCGCACGAATGGCCGCAATATCCCGGAACCGGCCGCGCCACCGATCGCGGCGCCTTCGGCAATATCGTCAACGCGCCGCTGGCGACCGGATCGGGCGGCGAGGAATTCCGCGGCGCCTGGGGAGACAACCTCCTGCCGGCGCTCGCCGACTTCAGGCCGGACGTCATTGTCATCTCCGCCGGCTTCGACGCGCATCGCGCCGATCCGCTCGGCGGCCTCCGCCTCGTCGAGGCGGATTTTGCCTGGGTGACGCGGGAAATTCTCAGTGTCGCCCGGGATTGCTGCAACGGCCGCGTCGTTTCCCTGCTCGAAGGCGGCTACGATCTCGGCGCGCTTGCGGCCTCGACCGCCGCCCATGTCGCGACCTTGATAGAGGCGTGAAAACCAAGCGATAAGGCCCGCGAAGCTTTCGGCGACGCATCGGTCAATGGCTGGACGGATCATCACGGCAAGGCATGGCCGCCCCAATCTGGCGCGCGACGTTCGCATCTCCGCGGGCGACTATGGCGCGTGGTGGGCGCAATATGACGCGAGCGGCCTTCATCCCGACGAGACGCCGCCAAAGAGTCTCATCGATATCGCCGCGACCGCAACGACCGTCCTTTCCTCCACCCTGCCGCGCGCGATCGAGACGGCGCGCCAGGCGACGCTCGGGGCGCGCGAGGCGCCCGCCGATCCGATGTTCGTCGAGGCGCCGCTGCCGCCGCCGCCGGTCCCGGAGTTTCTGAAGCTGTCACCGACGGCGTGGGGTGTTGTCAGCCGGACCTGCTGGATTTTTGGATATGCGCCGACCGGTGTTGAATCGCATCGCGAGGCGTGGTCGCGGGTCGGCGAGATCACGGCGCGCCTCGTCTCCTACGCCGAAGAGGGCGATGTCTTGCTGTGCGCGCATGGCTATCTTAACTGGATGATCGACAAGCGCCTGCGCCGGTCCGGCTGGCGCCGCGCCATCCGCGAAGGCGGCAACCGGTTCTGGTCATGGCGCGTCTACGAACGGGCGGGCGCCGCGCGAGCGGCTTCCGAAGCCGGCGGCGTGACGGCGGCCGCGGAGTAGGGACCATGGCGAAAAAACCGGAACTTGACGGCGTCTCCTTCGAAAAGGCGCTCGCCGAACTTGAACAGATCGTCCAGAAGCTTGAATCCGGATCGGTCGATCTCGAAGAATCGATCGCGCTTTACGAGCGCGGCGCGGCGCTGAAAGCCCATTGCGAAGCAAAACTGAAATCTGCGCAGGAGCGGATCGACAAGATCGTCGTCAGCGAAACGGGCGCACCGAAGACGCAGCCGGCCTCGTTCGAGTAGAAACTGACGTTCGCCGTAACTTAAGTCTGACGTGTTCATTGTCCTGATACAAATCAGTCAACTAACGTTCACGCACAAGCGGTAATCCCCTCCTCGCAAGGCGCCGGCGATCAAGGCGGCGCGGGGTCAAACTGGGGTCAATATGAAATCGCATTACCTTGCGAGCGCCGCTGCGCTCGCCTCGATCTTTTACGCCCAAGCCGATGCGCAAGACGACGATGCGACCGGCGCGCAACTCGCCGCCGTCGATGAAATCCTGGTGCTCGGCCAGGGGCAGGCGCGCCAGGTGCAAACGCTCGAAGCCGACGACCTCAAGCTCGAGACGCCGGGAACGAGCCCCATCAAACTGGTCGAACGTCTGCCCGGCGTCGCCGTTTCCGGCGCAGATACATTCGGCGCCTATGAATGGGCCGTCCGCATCAACATTCGCGGTTTCAACCAGAATCAGCTCGGCTTCAATCTGGACGGCGTGCCGCTCGGCGACATGTCCTACGGGAACCACAATGGCCTGCATATTTCGCGCGCCATTATCTCCGAAGATCTGGGCCGGGTCGAACTCGCCCAAGGCTCCGGTTCGCTCGACGTCGCCGCCTCGAACAATCTCGGCGGCGCCCTGAAGTTTTTCTCGCGCGACCCTTCCGACGAAGCCGGGATCGAGCTTTCCGGCACATACGGTTCGGACCACACTTGGCGCGGCTATGCGCATGCCGAATCCGGCGAGATCGGCGAGTTCGGCACGAAAATCTACGGCTCCTACCTCAACAGCACGACCGAAAAATGGAAAGGCGAGGGCGAACAGAACGCCGAGATGTTCGCGTTCAAACTGGCGCAGCCGCTCGGCGACGCGGCGCTCACCGCCTATTACAATTTCTCCGACCGGCGCGAGCAGGATTACCAGGACCTTTCGCTCGAGATGATCGATCGGCTCGGCTATGAGTGGGACAATTTCGGCTATCAGAACTACGGCCTCGCCGTGAACGTCGCCGATATCGGCCACAATCGCGGCGACACCGGCGCCGCTCCGACCAACCCCGGCGCCGGCACGGTCTATCCGGCCCCCATCGCGACCGTCGATGACGCCTATCTCGACGCCTCGGGCCTGCGGAGAGACAATCTCGGCTATGTAAAGCTTGATGTTCCGGTCACGGACATCGTGTCGTTTTCCCTGCAGGGTTATGTCCACGACAACGTCGGTCAGGGGCTTTGGGGTACCCCCTATGTGACGTCGCCGAACGCCAATACGCCGGGCGCGACGACTGACAACGCGCCGTTCTCGATCCGCACCACCGAGTACGACATCTTCCGCACCGGCCTCATCGGCTCGGTCTCGCTCACGCTCGGCGATCATGCGGTGAAGGGCGGCGTCTGGCTGGAAGAAAACGATTTCAAGGTATCAAGGCGGTTCTACGCGCTCGATCGCGCGGCGCCGAACCGTTTCTTCCATGACATGCAGGAAAATCCGTTCTTTACGCAGTGGGCTTACGCCTTCGACACAGAAACGCTGCTGTTTTATATCCAGGATGACTGGCAGGTCACTGACCGGCTGATGCTGTCGGCGGGCTTCAAAAATCTTCATGTCGACAATGTCATTCGCACGCAGACGATCAACAGCGCGCCGCCGGTCGCCGGATCGGACTCCGATCTCGACGGCGCGATTGCGACCGACAAGAATTTCCTGCCCCAGGCCGGTCTCACCTATGAGGTTTCGGACACGACGGAGGCGTTTTTCTCCTATGCGAAGAACGTCTCCGCGTTCAATTCGGTCGTTTTCGGCGCGACCCCCTTCTCCTCGCGCAGCCAGGCGGTGTTTGACGTCGCCAAAGCGACATTGAAACCGGAAACGTCGCAGACGTTCGAGGCTGGCCTTCGAACAAGCGGCGACCGTTTTCAGGCCGGGGGCGCCGTCTATTTCGTGAAATTCGACGACCGCCTGCTGGCGATCTCGCAAGGCCCGGGCATCGTCGGCAACGCGCCCGTTCTCTCGAACGTCGGCTCGGTGAGAACCTTTGGCGCCGAGCTGATCGGGGTTTATAATTTCACCGACGCGCTCTCGCTGACCGGTTCATATTCCTACAACAACTCGGAATATCGGGACGACGTCGTCAACCAGCAAGGCGTCGTGGTCGCGGCGACGGAAGGCGCGACGGTCGTCAACACGCCCAAGCACATCGCCAATGGCGACCTCACCTATGACGACGGCGCGCTTTTCGTTTCGGTCGGCGCCAATTATCTCGGCGATCGCTTTTTCACCTACACCAATCAGGGCGGGCGCGTTGACGGACGTCTCCTCGTCGACGCCTCGATCGGCTATCGTCTCTCCGGACACTGGCTGCTCGACGGCCTTGAAGCGCAGCTCAACATCTCGAATATCTTTGACAAGCGCTACGCGGGAACGCTCGGCACCAACGGCTTCGTCAATACCGGCGACTCGCAAACATTGATCGCCGGCGCGCCGCGCCAGATTTTCGCGACCATCCGCAAATCATTCTAGTAAGGACCTCCCGACTGGCAGCCAGCCGCGCCCCGCGGTTTGGCTGTCTTTTTATTCAATGAGGACGAAATGCCGAAACCGGAATCCCTCGAACTGACGCGCCGACGCGCCATCGTCGCCGGCGCTGGCGCGATGGCGCTCGCCGCGACCAACAGCGCGGCCGCTGAGGCGCCTGTCGCTGACAACGCTTCTTCGCAAGCGCTGTCGCGCATCGCTTTCGGCGCCTGCGCCAAACAGGACAAGGACCAGCCGATCTGGGACGCGGTCCTCGACGCCAGGCCCGACCTGTTCATTTTCCTCGGCGACAATATCTACGCCGACACGCGCGATCCGGAAGTGATGCGCGCCAAATACGCGATGCTGGCCGCCAAGTCGGGCTTTCAGAAATTGCGCGAAACAACGCCGGTCCTCGCGATCTGGGACGATCATGACTATGGCGAAGACGACGCGGGCGCCGATTATCCGATGAAAGAGGAAAGCCGGCGGCAGTTCTGCGATTTCTGGGGCGAGAGCGCGACCAGCGTTCGCCGCACCCGCGACGGCGTCTACGCCTCCTATCTCTTTGGCCCGCGCGACAAGCGCGTCCAGATCATCCTCCCCGACCTCCGCTGGAACCGCACGCCGATCCGCACGCTCGACCTCGCCGGCGCCAAATATGACGACTGGGCGAAGGGCCTTGAAAAAAAGGGCGAGGAAGTTCCAGGCCCTTACGCCCGCGTTCCGGACGCCGCCGCGACCATGCTCGGCGACACTCAATGGCATTGGCTCGATGCGCAGCTTGGCGTTCCGGCGGACTTGCGCATTTTCGGGTCAAGCCTGCAGGTGATCGCCGACTTTCCCGGCTGGGAAGGCTGGATCAATTATGCAAACGACCACCAACGCCTGTTCGAGACGATCCGGCGGCGGCGCGCGGGGGGGTTCGTTGCGATCAGCGGCGACACCCATTACGGCGAAATTTCCATGCTCGACGTCAACACGCCTTACCCGATCTGGGACCTGACGTCATCGGGACTGACTGAAGTCTGGCCGGTGACGCCGCCGAACGCCCGGCGGGTCGGCGAGGTTTATCGCGAGCGCAATTTCGGGCTGGTTGAGATTGACTGGAAGACCCGCTCGATCGGCCTTGGCATCCACGATGAAACGGGCGGCCTCAAGCTGTCTCAACGCGTCTTGCTATCGGCGCTTTTATCATCGGATTAGCGCGGGCGGTCGCCCCGGTTCAAGGACGCGCGAAGCACCTGCGCGATGTCGTCGTCCGAAAGCGGATAAAAACGGCCAGCAACCCGCGAGCCTCTGAACCGGTTGCGCGAAAGTCGCAGCCGCCCCGCAATCGGCGTATTCTCGCTCTCTCTTGAGCCGCCAAAGGTGGTTTTCCCGGCGATAGAGAGTAAAAAAGTGGGTCAAGCCGGTCGGATCATGGTGCGGGAACCGGCGTCAATTCGCGGAGCTTCAGGGGATGCCAATGGCCGTTGAAACGCCGTTGCTTGACCAGGTCAAATTTCCGGCCGACCTCCGGAAACTCGCCAGGAACCAGCTTCGCCAGCTTGCCGATGAGCTGCGCGCCGAAGTCATTGACGCCGTCTCGGTGACGGGCGGGCATCTCGGCTCGGGCCTTGGCGTCGTCGAGCTGACCGTCGCCATCCATTATGTTTTCAACACGCCCGACGACCGCCTCGTCTGGGATGTCGGCCACCAGTGCTATCCGCATAAGGTGCTGACCGGACGGCGCGACCGCATCAGAACGCTAAGGACCGGCGGCGGGCTTTCCGGCTTCACCAAGCGCTCGGAAAGCGAATACGACCCCTTTGGCGCCGCGCACGCCGCGACCTCGATCTCGGCGGCGCTCGGCTTTGCCAGAGCCCGCGATCACCAAGGCAAATCCAATCACGCCATCGCCGTTATCGGCGACGGCTCGATGTCGGCGGGGATGGCCTACGAGGGATTGAACAACGCCGGTTCTATCGGCACGAAATTCGTCGTCATCCTCAACGACAACGACATGTCGATCGCGCCGCCCGCCGGCGCGATGAGCGCCTATCTCGCGAGAGCCTCATCCGGCAAAGTCTACCAGAATGTCCGCCGCATCGGCAAACAGTTCCTGAAGCGGGTGCCGCCGGCGCTCTACGAAAAACTCGCGCGCGCCGAGGAATATGGCCGCGGCATGGTGACGGGCGGCACACTGTTCGAGGAACTCGGCTTTTATTACGTCGGACCGATCGACGGCCATAATGTCGATCATCTGATCCCGGTCCTTGAAAACGTCCGCGACATGGAAGACGGGCCGGTGCTCGTTCATGTCGTCACCAAAAAAGGCAAGGGCTACGCGCCCGCCGAATCCGCCGCCGACAAAGGCCACGGCGTCGTCAAATTCGATGTCGTCTCCGGCAAGCAGCACAAATCCGCCTCGAACGCGCCGTCCTATCAGAAGGTCTTTGCGCAGGCGCTGATCAAGGAAGCGGAAAAAGACCCGAAGATTGTCGCCATCACCGCGGCGATGCCGTCCGGCACCTCGCTCGATCTCTTCGCGCAGGCGTTTCCCGACCGCTGCTACGATGTCGGCATCGCCGAGCAGCACGCGGTCACTTTCGCCGGGGGCCTCGCCGCCGGCGGCATGAAGCCGTTCGCGGCGATCTATTCGACGTTCCTGCAACGCGCCTATGACAGCGTCGTCCACGACATCGCGCTGCAAAATCTTCCCGTCCGGTTCCCGATGGACCGCGCCGGCCTTGTCGGCGCCGACGGGGCGACGCATGCCGGCTCTTTCGACATCGCCTATCTCGGCTGCCTGCCGAACATGGTGCTGATGGCGTGCGCGGACGAGGCCGAGCTCGTCCACATGACAGCGACCGCCGCCGCCTATGACGAGGGCCCGATCGCCTATCGCTATCCGCGCGGCGAAGGCGTCGGCGTCGATCTGCCGCAGATCGGCAAGGTCCTCGAAATCGGCAAGGGCCGGATCGTCCGTGAAGGGACGAACGTCGCGATCCTGTCGCTGGGGACCCGCCTCGCCGAAGCCATGAAAGCGGCGGAAAGCCTCGACGCGCTCGGCCTGTCGGCGACCGTCGCCGATGCGCGCTTTGCAAAGCCCTTGGATCACGACCTGATCAGACAGCTCGCGCGCCACCACGAGGTCGTCGTCACCATCGAGGAAGGCTCGGTCGGCGGCTTCGGCGCCTTTGTCCTGCATTACCTTTCCGGCGAAGGATTGCTCGACGGCGGACTGAAAGTGCGGACGATGACCTTGCCCGACATCTATCAGGATCACGACAGCCCGCAGAAAATGTACGATCAGGCGCGGTTGAACGCCCCGCACATCGTCGAAACGGTGATGCGCGCGCTCGGCCGCTCGGCGGAGATCGTCAGGCTGAGGGGATAACGCGAAAACCCGCGCCTCGTGAACTTTTCGAGACGCGGGTTCGCGCTGTCGCGGGAATGATTCCGCGAAAGTTTGGAGAAAAGCCGCGCGGGACAAGTCCCTATGTCGTAGTGGCGTCGGACTTTTCAAGTTCAGTCCC
>JBGTLL010000192.1:0-17774 GCA_041744115.1 Parvularculaceae bacterium
GATGAGGCGCAGCCGCTCGACGCCCTTGAGCTTTCCGAGCGCGCGCTCGGCGAAAGCATCCGCGCCAAGGCGTTCGACGAGCGATGCGAAATCCCGTTTCAGAAAATTTTCGATGGACATCCCAATCTCCTATGCGCGCGCGGCGGGCGCCGCCGTGATCCCGGTTCTGGTCCCGTTCAGCATTCGGGCCTTGAGTTTCTCCCGCGCCCGCGCGACCCACGTCTTCACCGAGCCCAAAGGCGCGCCGATCGCGCCGGCGGCCTCGGCATGGGAAAATCCCGCCGCATCGCAGAGCAGCACCGCAGCGCGTTCTTCCGCCGACAGCTCGGCGAGCGCCTTTTGCAGATCAACGGAAAACTCCGTAGGTGAAATTTCATTCGCAACGTTCGCGACTCCGTTAGCGAGCCTTGCCTCGGCGGCGCCTTTCCGGCGGGCCATGGCCGCTTCGCGCATCGCGATTGAAAACAGCCAGCTCCGGAACGACGCCCCTCCGCGAAAGCCGTCAAGGCCCCGATACGCCTTGATCAGAGCTTCCTGCGCCAGGTCGTCCGCGCGCGGAGGGTCGCCCGTCAACCGGATGAGAAAGGCGCGGAGCGGCGCCTGATGACGGCGCACGAGCGTCTCGAAGGCGGCGCTCGATCGCGCCGCCTTCGCCAGAGTGACGAGATCAACGTCGTTGAACTCCATCGCCGCCCTCGCAAGTTATGTCGATACTAGATGACCGGCTCGCGCGGCGCAAAGAAGTGGAAGGCGATATAGGCAAAGCCGATAAAGCCGGGAAACGAGGCGACGCCCAGCATCGGACCAATCACATCTTGCTCTTCGATTGAAAGGCCGAGCACGACAAAGGCCGCTGCGACCGCGATGAGGATAATGCCTTTTCGCAAATCGGCGTTCGGGCCGATCTTGTCACGGATGATCGCTTCGACCAGCGCGGCGTCGACGGAGCCGGTCTTTTCGATGGCGACCTTGATCGCCTCATAGACGATACGCCGCTTTCGGTAGCTGAAGAAGAATGCGGCGATCAGAATGAGCGCAAGGCTCGCGAAGATAAAGAAGGGAACGAGAATGTCTTCCATGGCTGTTTTCCTTTTTTTCTAAGGCGCGGCGCGCCCCGGGCGAAAGACCCCGGTGGCGGTGTGTCTCCCCTTAGATGCGGCAGGCGCCGGTTTGGATGTCGCCTCTACGATTTTCTCGACGGGCGGAGCAATTCACGCGGCAAAGCGCAGCGATGTCGCGGAGGTTTATTCCCGTGTCGTCAGCGCGCCGCGCAGAATGAGACAGCCGTGCTGGCGAATTTCGACGATGTCGCCGGCTGCAAGCGCGATAGCCGGGTCGCCCCGGCGCGAGTCGAACTGTCCCGATGCTTTGCCGTCCCTGCATGCCAGCAGGGCCATTCTTTCGCCGTGGACATGAAGTTCGGCGCGAAGGCCGGCAAGGCCGCGAAGGTCAGCTTCATAGGCGACGTCTCCGGACGGCCATGTCCGGTAGCGGAACAGGCCGCCGCCGGTGTAGCCGGCGACGCCTTTCAGTTTCGCTTCGAGGCTGAACGCGCCAAACGGCAGTATCTGGTTAAGAGTGCGCAGCATTCCGGCCCCCGTTATTCCGACCCCCGTCAGAATTATTGGCAGGCTAGCAAAATTTGCGCCCCGCGCGCTGCTTATTCCCGGAACGGCCCCTCCGGCTCGGAGAAATTGAGGCGCTTCGTCAGATAGGCGTCCGCCGCCGCAATCATGGCGTCCATATTGGCTTCAAAAAAATGATCGGCGCCTGGAATGATCTGGAATTCGATCTTGCGGCCTTTCTGCGTGCGGGTGCGGTCGACCATGGTTTTGGTGTCCTCGGGCGGACACACTTTGTCGGTTTCGCCGTGAATGACGATGCCGGAAGACGGGCAGGGAGCAAGAAAGGTGAAGTCAAAGAGGTTTGCCGAGGCCGATACCGAAATGAAACCGACGATTTCAGGGCGGCGCATCAGGAGCTGCATGCCGATCCACGACCCGAAGGAAAAACCGGCGACCCAGGCAAACGGCGCGTTCGGGTTAAGCTGCTGCAGGAAGTCGAGGGCGGTCGCGGCGTCCGCGAGTTCGCCCTGGCCCTGGTCGTAGCTGCCAATGCTGCGCCCGACGCCGCGAAAATTGAATCGCAGGACGGAAAATCCGCGCCGGAGGAACATGTTGTACAGCTCGTAAACGGCGCGGTTGTTCATCGACCCGCCGAACAGCGGATGGGGATGCAGCACGAGCGCCAGCGGCGGGTTCTCGCCCCGGCCGCGTTGATAGCGCCCTTCAAGGCGTCCTTCCGGGCCGGCAAAGATTACTTCGGGCATTTTTTTGGTCCTTGTCTCGGTTTCGAACACAGGTCAACCCCATGACAATGGTCGGCTATGAGCTGTGAAACCTTGTGAAACTTGCCAAAAGTGGGGATTTTCGTTGAATAGATAGTTGACCGATTTAGTTGGGTTTCTTATGTGAGGGCCGACGGAGCAGCTGCGCCGGGCGCGCCTTACCACGAAATCGCGAGCGTTGTTCGATTCAGCGCGATGTTGTGGCCTTGTTGCAACAATTCTGAGGAGCCGCATGAAACTGACCACCAAGGGACGATACGCGGTGCAGGCGATGGCGGACATCGCCGCCCACTCCTCAGACACTTCTACCGGGCCCCCGGTTTCCCTGCCCGACGTCGCGATGCGGCAGCGAATTTCCGCCGGCTATCTCGAACAGCTTTTCGCCAAGCTTCGCCGCGCCGGGCTTATCGATAGTGTCCGCGGCGTTGCTGGCGGCTATCGCCTGGCGCGGGAGGCGCGCTCCATCCGCGTCATCGAAATCGTCGAGGCGGTGGATGAGGAAATTCAAACGACGGCCTGCGGCGGCAAGCCGGTCGGGTGCCAGGGGTCGGGCGCGCGATGTCTGACCCATGATCTTTGGGACGAGCTCGGACGGCAGATTGAAATTTTTCTGAATGCGGTGACGCTCGAAGACGTCATCGAACGGCGGGTACTGGGCATGGCGGCGGTCAACGCGCCGTCGAACGCGATGACGGATAAAGAATTGGTTCTGGCGGTGGCGAAATGAGCGAAGGCAGAACGCGCCATTATCTCGACTATAACGCGACAACGCCGGTGCGCCCGGAAGTGATCGACTCCGTTTGCGCGGCGATGGCGACGATCGGCAATTCATCCTCTGTCCACGCCGAAGGCCGGGCCGCCCGCGCGATCGTCGAGGAGGGGCGGGAGAAACTCCGCGCCTTTGTCAACGCGCCGGTGAACGGCGTCATTTTGACGGGCGGCGGCACGGAAGCCATTCACAGCGCGCTGAATGGCGCGGTCAGGAGTGGCGCGGTCAAGCGGATTTTCGTCAGCGCGATCGAACACGCGGCGGTTCCGGCAAACGCCGCCGAGACCGGCGTTGCGGTCGAATCGTTTCCGGTGACGAATTCGGGCGTCGCCGATCTCGATTGGCTGCAAGACCGGCTCAGGGGTCATTACGCGCCCCGCGACGGCGGATTTCTCGTTTGTCTGATGTTCGCCAACAACGAGACCGGCGTCATCCAGCCGGTCGCCGAGGCGGCGGCGATCACGCACGAAAAAGGCGGACTCCTTTTCGTTGACGCGGCGCAGGCGGTTGGCAAGGTTGCGGTCAATTTCCTGATGTCGGGGGCCGATTTGATGGCGATCACGGCGCATAAATTCGGCGGACCGATCGGCGTCGGCGCGCTCATCGCGAGACCGAATCTGCCGCTGCATCCGGTGATGCGCGGCGGCGGACACGAATCGAACCGGCGCGCCGGCACCCATAATGTGCCCGCGATCGCCGGCTTGGGGACGGCGTGCGAACTTGGGGATCAATCAATCGCCAAGGCGCCGGCGCTTGGCGCCATGCGCGACCGGATGCAGATAGCGGCCGAAGACGCGGGCGCGGTGGTCTGGGGCAAGGAAGCAGCGCGCCTGCCCGGCACGTTATCCATGTCCGCGCCCGGTTTTTCTTCGCAGACGCAATTGATGGCGATGGATCTCGCGGGGATTGCGATTTCCTCGGGCTCGGCCTGTTCGTCGGGCAAGACGAAACCCAGCCACGTTCTCGCCGCGATGGGCGCCGATGAAGAGCTTTCGAAATGCGGCATCCGCGTTTCAATGGGATGGAATTCGACAGACGACGACGTTGACGCCTTCTGCCGCGCCTGGCCCGAAGCATATGCGCGCGTCAAAGCGAGGGCGGCGTGACGAGCGGTCCTAAAATGCCGATCTGGAAACGCGCGCTCATTCGCGGCTTGGGCGCTGCCGTCATTCTGTTTGTCGCGCTCGAAGGACTAATTCTCGCCGGAAAGACCGCGAAGATTGACACCAGCGAAGCGATCGTCATCGCGCTCACGTCCGGCGCCGTCTATGCGGGACTGTGGTCGATCTTCGCACTTCTGGTCGCGAGGATGCTGGCCAACGTCGATAAAGCCGCACGCGGGGACAAGTCATGAACGACGCGCGCATCGACGCCAAAACAATCGAGACCGCGAAGGCGCTCGAGACCTACAAATACGGCTTCACGACAAACATCGAGTCGGAGAAGGCCCCGAAAGGCCTGACCGAAGATACGGTTCGCTATATTTCGGCGAAGAAGGAAGAGCCGGCATGGATGCTGGAATGGCGGATCGAGGCGTTCGCGCGCTGGCTGACCATGGAAGAGCCGAAATGGGCGATGGTCCATTACCCGGCGATCGATTATCAGGACGCGTATTACTATTCGGCGCCGAAGACCGGCGCGAAATACAAATCGCTCGACGACGTGCCGGAGGAAATCCTCGCGGATTTTGAAAAGCTCGGCATTTCGCTGAAAGAAACCGAGGTCCTCCTGGGCGTTGCGGGCGCGCCGAGGGTCGCCGTCGACGCGGTGTTCGATTCAGTCTCCGTCGCGACGACGTTTCGCGCCGAACTGGCGAAGGCCGGCGTCATCTTCATGGCGATCTCGGAGGCGATCCGCGAACACCCGGAGCTCGTACGAAAATACCTCGGCACCGTCGTTCCGACTTCCGACAACTTCTTCGCGACCTTGAATGCGGCGGTCTTTTCGGATGGCACCTTTGTCTATGTGCCGCCGGGCGTCAAATGCCCGATGGAGCTGTCCACCTATTTCCGCATCAACGAGGCGAACACCGGCCAGTTCGAACGGACGCTGATCATCGCCTCGCCCGGCTCTTATGTGAGCTATCTCGAAGGCTGCACCGCGCCGATGCGCGACGAACACCAGCTGCACGCCGCCGTTGTCGAACTCGTCGCCGAGGACGATTCGGAGATCAAATATTCAACCGTGCAGAACTGGTACCCCGGCGACAAGGACGGCAGAGGCGGCATCTACAATTTCGTCACCAAGCGCGCCGATTGCCGAGGGAAGAATTCGAAGGTCTCGTGGACGCAGGTCGAAACGGGGTCGGCGATCACCTGGAAATATCCGTCCTGCGTATTGAAGGGCGACAATTCCTCCGGCGAATTCTATTCGATCGCCATCACCAACAATCATCAGCAGGCCGACACCGGCACCAAGATGATCCACCTCGGCAAGAACACAAAGTCGCGGATCATCGCCAAAGGGATCTCCGCGGGGAAATCGAATTCAACCTATCGCGGGCTTGTTTCGATCCATCGCAACGCCTCGGGAGCGCGGAATTTCACCCAATGCGATTCATTGCTGATCGGCGAAGAGTGCGGCGCGCACACGATCCCTTACATTGAATCGAAAAATCCGTCGGCGATTCTGGAGCACGAGGCGACAACCTCGCGGCTTTCGGAAGATCAGTTGTTCTATTGCCAGCAGCGGGGACTGTCGGGAGAGGAGAGCGTCGCGCTTCTTGTCAACGGCTTCTGCAAGGACGTATTGCAAACCCTGCCGATGGAATTCGCCGTCGAAGCGCAAAAGCTGGTGAGCGTCAGCCTCGAGGGGAGCGTCGGGTGACCATCTGTGAGGACATCGACGCAAAACGCGACTTGTTGCGCGCCTTGCGCAAATCGAAGCCGAAGGGCGCCGCCGAACTCGATCGTTGGTACGGGCTTGAGTTGACCTATACGTCGAACGCGATCGAGGGCAACACCTTGACGCGCGCCGAGACAGCGCTCGTCGTCGACAAGGGGACTGCGATCGAGGGCAAACCGCTCCGCGATCACCTTGAAGCGCAAGATCACGACGCCGCGCTGATACTCGCCCACGAAATCGCGGACGGCGGTTCTCCACTCGGCGAAGAGACGATGCGCAAGCTGCATGAAGCGGCGTTGAAACGCTCGCAGCCGGAGGAGGCGGGCTTTTACAGTCGCCATCAGCGGCGCATTCGCGGCTCCTACGCCGTCTTGCCGTCGCCGGTGAAGATTCCGGCGATGATGGAGGCGGTCGGCGGCTGGCTCGCGAACGCGCCGCCGACGGCGGAGACCGCGATCGAGGGGCATTGGCGGCTCGTCGCCATCCATCCGTTCAGCGACGGCAACGGCCGCGCGGCGCGATTGTTGATGAATTTGATCTTGCGCCGAGGCGGCTACGCGCCGCTCGTCATCGCTCCGGAGCATCGCAAGGCGTATCTCGACGCGCTGGAGAAGCGCCAGAAAGACGGCGACGACGGTCCGTACAAGGACTTCATGGCGGCGCGGCTGATCGCGAGCTTCGATGATCAGATTCGCGGCTTGGAAGAAAGCGAAGAGGGGAGCGTTGGGTGATGGTGACGAGAGGTCTAGGCGTCCCGCACGATGCGTTCGGCAACGTTCTCGCCGAGAATGATGACGTAGCCATGCTGGGGCCGGCTATTTTCACACGCAATGATCGTGTCAGCGCAACGATGGTTTCGATAAAGCTGCATCTCGTACCGAAAGGCGGCGAAGCGACGATCATCGGCATTGAATCCGAAGGCGACGGTGCAGCAGCTTTCGAATATTTCCATCTGGAGTCTTGCGAGGGCGTGTCCTTCTATTTCGCGACACCCGATGCCGTGAAGTTTGTGCGCGGAAGCAAGGACAAATCGAAGGATGCGTAGGTTCGCACTCACTCCATTCCTTTTGGCATTGACCGCCTGCGGCGCGGCGGATGCGCCCCGCGTTTACGACCGCGATCCGGCGCTGCCGGACGATCTGCCGTTTTCCTCCGCCGTCGTTGTCGGCGACACGATCTATCTCGCCGGCGAGATCGGGCGCGCCGAGGGATTGACGATGCTCGTCGAAGGCGGCGTCGGGCCCGAGACGCGGCAAATCTTCGAGAACTACAAGCGGACTTTGGCGCGCGTCGGCGCCTCGCTCGATGACATCGTCAAATGCACGGTCTTTCTCGACGACATGTCGAAATTCGCGGAGATGAACGCGGCGTATGTCGAATATTTCCCCGACGAAAAGCCGGCGCGCTCGACCTTCGGGGTCGATGGACTGGCGTTTGGCGCGGCGCTTGAGATCGAATGTCTGGCGGTGTGGAAATGACGATATGGATAAGGACGAAGGGCGCCGTGCGGACCCGCTCCCAAGGGAGCGGTGGCGGCGCGCTCGCCTCGATTTTCAGCTTCTTCGCACTTTTCTGCACGCCCGCTTGCGCGCAGCCGATTGAAAACCCGATCCCCGTCTCGGGCGGCGCGCTTCGCTTCGCCGAACCTAAAGAAACGAGCGACCTCCCCAACGCCTTCGACGCCGGCTGGAAGGGCGAGAAGGTCTGCGAGCCGCTGTTTGAAAACGAGCAGATGCGCGCCGCGCGCTGCACGTTTCCGCCGGGTGTCGGCCACGAGAAGCATTGGCACGGCGCCCATTGGGGATATGTCGTCGAGGGCGCGACGATGCGCATTACCGATCAAGAAGGCGGCGCCGACCGGGTTGTGAAGGCGGGCTCCTCCTGGTGGAGCGACGGCATCGCGTGGCACGAGGTCGTCAATGTCGGCGCGACGACCGGCGTTTACATCATCGTCGAACCGAAAGGAGCGGCGAAATGAAGCGTCCGCTGCTCAATATCAAAAACCTCCACGTCGCCGTCGGCGGCCACGAAATCCTCAAAGGACTCTCGCTCGACGTTCCGGCGGGCGAGGTTCACGCCATCATGGGGCCAAACGGCTCGGGGAAATCGACGCTCGCTTTCGCTGTCGCCGGCCGTGAAAATTACGAGGTGACGCAAGGAACGGCGACGCTCGACGGCGAAAGCATTCTCGGCCTCGATCCGAACGAGCGCGCCGCGCGCGGGCTTTTCCTTTCCTTTCAGCACCCGATGGAAATTCCGGGCGTCGCCACCATGAATTTCATCCGCACCGCCCTCAATGCGCAGCGGCGCGCGCGCGGGCAAGAGGAAGTCTCCGCCGCCGATTTCCTGAAAATCATCCGCGCCAAGGCGAAAATCGTCGGCCTGACCGACGAAAAACTCAAACGCCCCTTCAATGTCGGATATTCGGGCGGCGAAAAGAAACGCATGGAAATGCTACAATTGGCGATCTTCGAGCCGCGCTTTGCGATCATGGACGAAACCGATTCCGGGCTCGACATCGACGCCCTGAAAATGGTCGGCGATGTCGTGAATTCCCTGCGCCGCCCGGATCGCGGCTTCCTTGTCATTACGCATTACCAGCGGCTGCTCGACTATCTTCGCCCCGACCGCGTGCACGTGCTGGCGCGCGGCCGCATCGTCAAATCCGGCGGGCCCGAGCTTGCGGCCCAACTTGAAAAGTCCGGCTACGATCAATTCATCGAGGCGGCATGACGCGCCCCCCGACCAATGACTGCCTCCTTCCTTCTCCCCTTGGGAGAAGGCGGCGCGGAGCGCCGGATGAGGGTTGCGCCCTCACAACAAGCGACGGGACGCTCACCCGGAATTGCTTCGCAATTCCGAAGGGAGCGCATGCATGACCCGTCCCGCGCTCACCGCGATGGAGGCGTCGCTCGCCGAACAGGCGCGAGCCCTTCCGCCCGCGCGCGCGAACGCGTTTGACGCTTTCGCGCTAACCGGCATGCCGCATCGGCGGATGGAAGCGTGGAAATGGACGGATATCCGCGGCAGCTTGCGAGATGCGCTGCCGCCCGTCGCCGACAATGATGTCATTGCGCCGTCGGTTTTTGTCGCGGTCGGCCCTTTCGAGATCACGATCATGAACGGCGTTACCGAATGGTCCGGCGAGGCGCCGCATGGGATGATGATCGAGCGCCGTCAAACCGCGAGCCTTGGCGACCTCGCCGCCGATCACCCGCTTGCCAATCTCTGCGCGGCGTTCGCCGGCGAGACGCTTGCCATTGAAATTTCGGGCGTCGTGGCTCAACCGATCCTTCTGCGCCGTATCGCCGGCGCCGGCGCTATCCATGCCCGCGCGGTGTTGAAGCTGGCGGCGGGCGCCGAGGCGACAGTCATCGAAAGCTTCGACGGCCACGGCGCGTTCTTTTCAAACAGCGTTTCCGAATACCGGCTTGGCGAGGGATCGAAGCTCCGTCGTTGCATCCTGCAGAACGCGGGCGATGCGGGGGTTGAGACCGCGCTGGCGACAATTAATCTGTCGGGGCTTGCAGCGCTCGATCAGACAACGCTCTCCTTCGGCGGCAAGATGGCGCGGCTTGAAACGCGCCTGTCGCATGACGGCGAGGGCGCGCGCGCGGTTCTGAAAAGCGCGATCGCCGGCGCCGGATCGAGTCACGCGGATGTAACGAGTACGGTCATTCACAGCGCGCGCGGCTGCCAGACACGCCAGACCCACAAATCCGCGTTGCGGGACAAAGCGCGCGGCGTCTTTCAGGGCAAGTTTCTGGTCGCGCGCGCCGCGCAGAAGACCGACGCGCGAATGAACGCGGACGCGCTGCTGCTTTCCGGCGGCGCGGAAGCAAACCACAAGCCGGAACTTGAAATCTACGCCGACGATGTCGAATGCGCGCACGGATCGACGGCGGGCGCGCTGGATGAAGACGCCATCTTCTACATGCGCCAGCGCGGACTTGACGATCACGGCGCGCGCGCGCTGCTGATCGAGGCGTTCCTGGGCGAGGTCTTTGACGGCATCGCCCATCCGGGGATCGAGCGCGTCTATGGCGAATGCGTTGCGCGCTGGCTGGGGGCGTCATGACCGCGCCCTATCTCGACATCGCGGCGCTGCGCACGGAATTTCCGATCCTGCGGCGCGAGGCGTATGGCAAGCCGCTCGTTTATCTCGATAATGCGGCATCGGCGCAGAAGCCGCGGGCCGTCATCGACGCCATGAAGTCGGCGATGGAGGGGTCCTACGCCAATGTCCATCGCGGCCTCCACCTTCTCGCCAACGAAACGACGACCGCGTTCGAGGCGGCGCGCAAGACCGCGGCGAATTTCATCAATGCGGCGTCGCCCGATGAAATCATTTTCACCGCCGGCGGCACGGATGCCGTGAACCTCGTCGCCAATTCGCTGGGTCAGGGGATGACGGCGGGCGACGAAATCATTCTCTCGGTGATGGAGCATCACTCGAACATCGTTCCCTGGCATTTTCTGCGGGAGCGCAAGGGCGTTGTCCTGAAATGGCTCGACGTTTCCGATGACGGCGAAATCGACCTTGCCGGGTTCGAGGCGCTGATCTCGAAGCGGACGAAGCTCGCGGCGCTGACCCATATGTCGAACGTATTGGGCGCCGGAACCCCGGCCAGGGAATTGACGCGCATCGCGCACGGCGCGGGCGTCAAGATCCTGTTCGACGGCTGTCAGGGCGCGGTGCATGGCCCGGTCGATGTTCAGGATATCGGCTGCGATTTCTACGCGATGACCGGCCACAAACTGTACGGCCCGACCGGCGTTGGCGTTCTCTACGGACGAAGCGCGGCGCTAAAGGAAATGCCGCCCTTCCGCGGCGGCGGCGAGATGATCGACGTGGTGGCCAAGGATTACGTCACCTACAATGACCCGCCGCATCGATTCGAAGCGGGAACGCCGCCGATTCTCGAAGCGATCGGCCTGGGCGCCGCCTTGCAATGGATGACCGCCAAGGGAATCGCGGCGATCGCCACGCATGAAGCGACGCTCGCCGAGCTCGCGATGTCGGAACTTCGCAAACTGAACTTCGTGCGCCTGTTCGGGCAGGCGCGCGGCAAAGCGCCGATCATCGCCTTCAATGTCGAGGGCGCCCACCCGCATGATGTCTCAACCATTCTCGATCGCGCGGGAACCGCCATTCGCGCCGGCCATCATTGCGCCCAGCCGCTGATGAAGCGCCTCGGCGTCACGGCGACGGCGCGCGCTTCCTTCGCGGTTTACAATACCCATGAAGATGTCGACGCGCTGATCCAGGGTCTTCATAAAACCCACCAACTGCTTAAATAGGTGATATGCTGGTGACCGACATGCATGATGTGATTGATCTGAACGCGGCGGCGGAACGGCCGCAAGCCGAGATGGCGGGCAGCGACGCCATCCCGGCGGACGAGATGACGCGCATAACGGCCGATGTCGTCAGCGCGCTCAAGACCGTTTACGATCCCGAGATCCCGGTCGATATTTACGAACTTGGTCTTATTTACAAAGTCGACCTCTCCGGTGAGCGGCTGTTGACGGTGGAAATGACCTTGACGGCGCCCGGATGCCCGGTCGCTGGCGAAATGCCTGGCTGGGTCGAAGCCGCGGTTCGCGGCATCGAGGGCGTCGATGACGTTAAAGTGAACATGGTCTTCGAGCCGCCATGGACGCCTGAGAAGATGTCGGACGAGGCGAGGCTGGAGTTGGGATACTTGTAATGACGCGCAGGCCAAGACCGAAAGTCGTAACGCTGACGGACGCCGCCGCCGCGCGCGTTACCGAAATCATGGGCGCCGCCGAGGAGAATTTCATCGGCGTCAGGATCGGCGTCAAGAACGGCGGCTGCGCGGGGATGGAATACGTAATGTCTTACGCGACCGAATCTGGTCCGCTAGACGAAGTTGTCGAAGAGAACAGCGTCAAGGTCATCATCGACCCGAAAGCGATCCTGTTTCTCATCGGCACGGAGATCGACTTCGTGACGGAAAAACTTTCGCGGCGCTTTATCTTCCGCAACCCAAACCAGACCGACGCCTGCGGCTGCGGCGAAAGCGTGACCATCGTGCCGGTGAAGGAAGACGCGTAGCCGTTCCTTCGCCTCTCCCTTGGGAGAGGCCAGCGAGCGAAGCGAGTGGGTGAGGGGTCGGCCCCGCAATTGGCGCGCGGACCCCCTCACCCAAAATCGCTTCGCGATTTTGACCTCTCCCAAGGGACAGGTAAGATCGCGCCCGCTTCACGCGAGGTCGCCATGGCTGTTTCCGCGAACTTCATCGAGCAGGCGAAAGACCTGTTCCACCCTTTCGGCGAAATCCGCGTTCGCAGGATGTTCGGCGGGGCCGGCGTTTATTGCAACGACCTTTTCTTCGCGATCATGGATGACGGCGCGATCTATTTCAAAGCCGACGATGACACGCGCGGCGCCTTCGAGCAGCGGGGGCTCGCGCCGTTCACTTTCGAGATGAAGGACGGCCGCATCGAACAGATGTCCTATTACGCCGCGCCCGAAGAGATCTTCGACGACGAGGACGATCTGAAACGCTGGACGACGCTGGCGCTCGACGCGGCGAAACGGGCAACGAAATTCAGGAAGCGGTCCCGAAACTCTGCACAAGACTCCCCGCGACCAGCCGCCAGCCGTCGATCAGCACGAAAAAGATCAGCTTGAACGGCAGCGAGATCACGATCGGCGGCAGCATCAGCATCCCCATCGCCATCAGGATCGACGAGATCACCATGTCGATGATGAGGAACGGGATGAAGATCAGGAAGCCGATCTCGAAGGCGCGGCGGAGCTCTGAAATCATGAAGGCCGGCGTCACGATGTGAAGGGGCGCCGTCTCCGGCGTTTCCGGCTTCACCTTCGCGAGGTCGAAAAAGAGCGCGAGGTCTTTCTCGCGCGTCTGTGTCAGCATGAATGCCTTCATCGGGGCGGCGGCGGCGGGGAGCGCCTGTTCGATCGGCATTTCCTCGCGCATCAGCGGCGCAATGCCGGCGGTGTAGGCCTCCGAAAACGTCGGCGCCATGACGAATGCCGTGAGGAAGAGCGCGAGCGACATGATGACCGGGTTTGGCGGGCTCTGCTGGATACCGATCGCCATCCGCAGCAGCGACAGAACGACGACGATCCTGATGAACGACGTCATCATGATCAGGATCGACGGCGCCAGCGACAGGACTGTCATCAGCATCACGAGCTGGATGATGCGCGAGGAAAAACCGGCGCCGTCGCCCATGTCGAGCGTCAGGCTCTGCGCGAACGCCGCCGACGGAATTGCCGCCGCGACGGCAATAGCGATTGACAGAATGCGCGCGCGCGCCGTCATAAGATCCCCGCGGCGCGGAATGCGCGCGTTTCGTCACGCGGAACGCGCTGCAACAGCCTCACGACGGGAGCCGGGACCTGCAATTTGCGCGACGGCGCCGTCGCCGCGGCAGCTGCGATCGGGTCTGCGTCATCAGCGATTTCGCGCCGCGGAATTCCCTGTTCGATCACCGTGATGCGGCCGGCGTCGAACACAATCAGATGCTCGCGGTCGTCGCACCGCAAAATGGCGGCCCGGCGGCGCTGGTCAAGGTTCATCGTTTCGACGAGCGCAAGCCGGCGCGCGCGCTGGAACGAAAGGGCGCCATTCTGAAGACCCAGCTTTTTCGCGCCGATCGCAACGATACCGATCATTCCGACCACGGCGATCAGCGCGAACAGGATGCGCGCGATGTCGATCAATGGCATGGCCGGCGTCCTTGTAAGAGGCGGCGCCTTGGCCGCGCGTCTTCACCAAGCATAAAATTAGGAGTGCGGACTTAATTCCGGGTTAAGCTTAACCGCGCTCGCGGTAGAGCATCGCCAGGTCCGAAAGGCCGATGATTTCCCCGTGGAAATCTTTTGTAAAGAATTCAAGATAGCGGCGAATGAGCGCGAGCGACGCATCGACCGCACGGCTGTCGGGCGCGTACGGATTGCCGCCCGGCGTCATCGTCGTTGAGTGCAGGCTGAAGGTCAAAACCGGCGTACGTGCTTGCGCGAGGCTTTTCGTCAGCGCTGCCAGTTCCTCGAATCGCGCCTGTTCGCAGGAAAGGCGGAGCGGCGCGGTCAGCGTTTGTGACCGGGCTCGATGCCGCATCGTGAGACCCGGCGATGATGATTGTCCGAGAAACAAATTCGAGCCGCGCAGCGCGAACGCGCCGCAGACCGGCGTCACAAAAACCTTGCCGCAACCGGTTTCCACCGTAAACGGATCATTGGAAATAGCGGAGAAATCCGGCCCGCCTCCGGGCGAAAAATCGAAGCCGGCCGACGGACTGAAATCGAACTCGATGCCGGTCGCCGCGATATCGTGATACGCCTCTGAGGTAACGCCGTACCTGCCGGCGCGATGGGCGATCGGCGCAAAGCCGAAAGCGCGCTCAAAAGCGGCGCTGAGCGAACGGAGCTTTTCGTGATGGACGGCGCGCGGCAGATTGCCTTGCCAGGAATAATACTCGCCCGCAAACCCGCCGATCGGCGGCGTATTCCATTGGTGCAGGTGAATCCCGAGATCGGCGGCGCCCCGCTCGGCGAGGGTCCGGAAATAACCCGCGGTTTCAGCGTTGGTGAGGAGGGGAAAGGTAATGAAATAAAGCGGCCGTGCGGCAAATTCCTCACAGAGTTTTTGCAGCCGGTCGATGTCCTTCGGGCGGCTCACCCTGTGATCTTCAGGCGAGAACAAGCGCCAGTCGAATTCCTCTTCGGTATCGACCGTAAGGATGAGCTTCGGCTTTTCCGTCCGGCCGTGAAGCGCGGGCGAGTATCTCACGGATGCGCCGCGCCGCGCGCGCAACTTCACCTCGTCGAAGACGGCCGAAAGGCCGCGAGACGTTTCATCCCAGGAATGCCTTTCCGCGTAGCGCCTTGTCTGATCGCGGTCAGACGCGGCGATCATCTCACGGAGCGCTGCTGCGAACGCCTCGGGCGTTCGCTCGTGAACAACCAGACCGGCTTCCGGCGCGCGCACGACCTCCGCCGAGCCGCCAGCATCACTTGCGACCGCGGGCGTGCCGCACGCCATCGCTTCAAGCAGGACGTTCGGCCAGCCTTCCCGCGTCGAGGCGAGCGCCAATGCGTCCGCTGCATTGTAGACTTCGACAAGCGCCGCTTGCGAAAGCTCGCCGACAAAGCGAACGCGATCCGCGACGCCGAGTCGCCTTGCCAGCGCCTGCAGGCGATGTTTTTCCGGGCCTTCCCCTGCGATCACCAAAGTAGCGTCCGGAAGGTCACAAAGCGCCCGAATAACGATATCGTGGCCCTTGCGCTCGATCAGACTTCCAACCGAAGCCATGACGGTTCCGCTGAGATTCATCCGCAGGCGAATTTCGTCGCGGTTCAGTGGACGAAAAAGGTCAAGATCGACGCCGTTCCGGAGAACCGTGATTTTTTCCGCAGGCGCGCCAAGCCTGACGAGATCGTCTTTCAACGATGCGGCGACAGCGATGACCGCATCGGCGCGGCGAATGGCGTCGAGGATCATCGCTCGCGGGCGCGGATAGAAAGGGAACAGCGTCACATCGCTGCCGCGCGCCGTCAGCACGACCGGCTTGCCGAGCCGGCGGGCGGCGCGAACCGCGGCGACGCCGTCCGGGTAAAGATAATGCGCATCGATGAGGTCGAAATCCCACCCGTCCGCGAGGAGCCGGCGGGCCGAACGCTCGACGATGCGCGCGAGCGCTGCCGGCGCGTAACTCATGCCAAGTTTTGGCGGTACAAAGTAGCGCGGATGCTCGATTTCGATGCCCCGACGCTGTTCCGCGACCGGCGCCCGGGCGTACCGCGCATAGGACCCGAACATCGCCGATTTCGACGGAAACCAGGGTACCGGCGCGATCACCCGCGCCTCGCCGCCGGAATGGCGCCGCCAGGCGTCGAGCCGGTTCTCGACAAAGACGCCATGGGCGGGTTGAGCCGCGTTCGGGTAGAGCGTCGTGACGGTCAGCAGCTTCATCGCTTTATTCGTCACAATCGCCGACTGGGCGCCAGTCTGTCGCTCCGTTTGGTCCGATCCTGCCGATTTGTCAGTAGGAATTAACGGAATGTTGGCGGTCTATAGCGTCTTGAAGGTCTCGGCGCGCAGGCGGCAGCAATGATACATCCGGCGAAAACCGCTACAGCGTTTCCCGATTTGGCGCATCGCGCCAAGGCCCTCCCGTTGCCCCTTTGCTGGGCGCTCTGGATCGCGTTGTCATACGCGTTGTGGCTGGCGATAATCCGGATGGTTGCATTTTTCGCTTAAAAAGAGATCCATATTGCTGCGTTGCAACCATGGTTTTCGGTTTCAGAAATAAACCGTTTCGGCCAAAAAACCACCACAGCCGGGCCATTCGCGAAATCCGGCATATTAACACTTGGTTAGGCAATCTTTTCGCATTACAACAATACGCAGTCTCGCGACGAGACGATTCTTTCGCTCGTTTGTTGCATAGCGGTACAGGCCGTGAGTGTTGGGTTTTTTTTTGGGGGAATTGGGGTCGTGCCAGTCAGCACTGCCATGATTGCAGCCGGCGCCGTGCTCGTCATGGCCGGATTTGCTGCGCCGCAACTTGCCCGGCGGATCGGTCGCGACGCGGTCGATGTCGCGATCGGCGACGCCGTCCGGCCCGACGAATCGCGGTTGGGGCGCGTCGATATCACAACCGTGCGCCGGGAGGATTTCCGGAAAGGCGTCGCCATGTGCGCGCCGGGACTGTTGCGGGCGGGAAAGCGATGTTTCGACATTCTCGCCGCGACGCTGCTCCTCGTGTTCTTTTCGCCGCTGCTCTTGTTGACCGCGCTGGCGATCCGCCTCGATTCAAGGGGACCCGTCGTTTATCGCCAGCGCCGCGTCGGGCTTGGCGGACGCGAATTCGACATCCTGAAATTCCGGTCGATGCGCGAGGACGCGGAGAAGGAGGGCGCGCGCTGGGCCGCCGCCGATGACGATCGCATCACGCGCGTCGGCCGCATTATCCGCCGTACGCGGATTGATGAAATCCCGCAGGCGCTCAATATCCTTGGCGGCGAGATGAGCTTTGTCGGGCCGCGCCCCGAGCGCCCGGAATTCGTCAAGCTTCTCGAGACCGAGATTCCGAACTATCACGAGCGCCATCTCGTCAAGCCAGGGGTGACCGGCTGGGCGCAGGTGAAATATGTCTACACGGCGTCGGTTGAAGGCGCGCGCGACAAGCTCGGCTATGATCTTTTTTACATCAAGCATTTCTCGCTGCTGCTAGACGTCCTGATCGTGCTGATGACGGTGCGGGTCGCGCTGCTCGGGATCGGCAGCCGCTGACAGGAGCGCCGATGCGGCGGACATTCATCGATGCAATCATGCAGCGGAACAAGCGCATCGCGCGCTGGATTCTCGGGCTCGGCGCCGCCGCGTTTTTTGGCGCGGCTTTCCTGCTTGCAGGGTTGTCAAACACCGGCGCCATTGAACCGGAATCGCAGCGCGTTGCGCCATCGATGGCCGAGGCGCGCGCATTGGGCGTTCGCTGGCGCGCGGAACGGACAGAGCCCTCGGGACGCGCCTATGCGCGGGCGCTGATTGCGGCGGGGCTTTACGACAGGCTGCTGACTGAAATCGGCGAAAGCGGCCTATTTGCCGAAGATCGCGCGTCCGCGACCCTTTTTCGCGCCGAAGCTGCGCTGCGGCTGGGCCGTTATACGGACGCATTCGCCGCGGGCAGCGCGGAAAATGCGCAGAATAATCCCTGGGTTGCTTACGCGCGCGCGCGGTCGGCCTATGCGCTCACGGCCGACGGCGAGGCGGCGGCCGGCGACCTTCAGCAGGCGCTGCGGGGTCCGAACGAGCT
>JBGTLL010000193.1:0-10354 GCA_041744115.1 Parvularculaceae bacterium
GCAGGCTCGACGCGGCCGGCGTCGCCGCCGCGCTCGCCGAACTGATGCCGAAGGACGCGATTGTCTCCGACGAGGCGGCGACAGCGGGACTGGCGATGTTTCCGATGACGGCGGGCGCCGCGCCCCATGACTGGCTGATGCTGACCGGCGGCTCGATCGGTCAGGGCCTGCCGCTCGGCGTCGGCGCGGGCATCGCCTGTCCCGACCGCAAGGTGATTTGTCTGCAGGCGGACGGCAGCGCGATGTACACGGTGCAGGCCCTGTGGACGATGGCGCGCGAAAAGCTCGATGTGACGACGATCCTTCTCAACAACGCCAGCTACGCGATCTTGAACATCGAACTCGCGCGCGTCGGGGCGATGAACCCCGGCCCGAAAGCGCTGTCGCTCCTCGATCTCTCGAACCCGATGATCGACTGGATCGCGCTGTCGGAAGGCATGGGCGTCCCGGCCGTCAGGGCCGACACGGCGGAAGGCTTCCGCGCCGCGCTCAAGGAAGCGCTGGCGATCAAGGGGCCACGGCTGGTTGAGGCGGATATCAGGGCGTCGGGAAACGGATTGCCCCTATGAGACGCACCAGGCGCACATTTCGTGAAATATAGATTTGTGTACGGAGCACGGCGGAGCGTCGGCGCGCAATTCGTCAAAAATGCGCCGCCTGCGTGCTGAATTTGTCGCCATGACCGCGGATTGCGGATCGGGCAGCGGCGGAAAAAGCGGGCGTTGCACCGCGAGCGCGCCGGCTAAGCCGCGCTAATCGCGGCGAAAACCGCGTTGGCCCCGCATTGAGTGCGCACAAGGGTTTTGCTCAAGCGTCATAATACTGAAACGAAACCATCACGCCGCTGTCAATGTCGGCGTCTATTCGCACCCTCGCTCGGCGCCGTGGGGCGTCGCTTGCAGCCCGGATTTCATCGGCAGTTCATCCCTTGGGGGTAAAAAAGATGCGCCTTCTCTCCGCAGCGTTAAAAACTCTGTTCCTTTCCGCGTCGGCTGTCGCGATTGCGGCCTGCACCCAAGGTGAAAACATCGCCTCGCCGGGCGGTTCAAATCCGGGAACGCCGCCGGGAGGCGGAGGCGGAGGCGGAGGCGGAGGCGGAGGCGGAGGAACGGCTCAATGTCCGTCAGGATTCGCCACGGGAACCTCGGTCGGGGGCCTCACCGTCTGCGACCTTTCCGGCGCAATCCTCGGCAACCTCACGCTCCCCTTTGTTCAGGGTGTCGGCTATCGCCTCAACGGGCGCATCGATGTCGGCGTCGATGTCGGCGCTGACGGCAACGCCGGCGGGGGCGCGCGCGCGACCTTGACCGTCGAGCCGGGCGCCATAGTATTCGGCGCGTCGGGCGCCGATTATCTTGTCGTCAATCGCGGGTCGCAGCTTGTCGCCGACGGAACGGCCGCTTCGCCGATCATCTTCACCAGCGCCAACGATCTGACGCGCCAGGACGACGCCGATCCTTCGAACGACCTAGGCGGCGCGCTCACAGCCGAATGGGGCGGCATCGTCATTCTCGGCCGGGCGCCGATCAATCGCTGCAACACGGCCGGCGCCACGCCGGGCGCCGCGGACTGCGAGAACGCGGTCGAAGGCGTCACCAATCCGGACGCGCTCTATGGCGGCGCGGTTTTGAACGACCGCAGCGGCAAGCTTGAATACATCCAGGTCCGTTTCGCCGGCTTCGCCATCAATTCCGCCGGCAACGAGCTTAACGGAATCACGCTCGCGGGCGTCGGCAGCGACACCGAGATCGATTTCGTGCAGGTTCACAACAATGAGGACGACGGCATCGAGATGTTCGGCGGCCTCGCGAATCTTCGCCACGTCGTATTGACCGGCAACAAGGACGACTCGTTCGACACCGACAATGGCTGGCAGGGCAACGTCCAGTTCATGGTCGTGGTCCAGAACCCGGATATCGGCGACAACGTCGTTGAGGCAAGTTCGGTCGCCCCGAATGTCGCGCCTTTCTCGGACGCGACGGTCTCCAACTTTACCTTTGTCGGCGACCGATCGAACGCGTTCCGCCTCAACACCGGCACCCGCGGGCAGTACGTCAACGGCGTCGTCGATTACGGCAAGGAGTGCTTCCGTTGGGAGTCGACCGCCGGCGACGGCGTCGCGGGCTTCGACCCCGGCTTCGATCCGACCTTCAACTCCGTCCTGTTCGACTGCAACCTCGGAACGGCGACGAGCAGTTCCGACACGGCGGCGGCGGCTGGCGCCATTGCGAACGACCCGAACAACGTCGAAACGGCAAGCTCTCTTGCGGCGCGCATCTTCCCGGGGCCGGCCGAAGCCGGCGTCACGCCGTTTGACGCAACGACGCTTGGCGCCTTCTTCGTCGCGGCGCCGTATATCGGCGCTTTCGGACCGACGGAAACGGAAACCGGCAACTGGGCCGCGGGATGGACCTTCGCCCTATTCCCGCCGACGGTCTGCCCGACGGGCACGACCGACTCCGGGACCGACATCAACGGCGCTTCCGTCTGCAACATTTCCGGCACGGTGACGTCGGATGTCCGCCTGACGCGGGGCAACCTCTACCGCATCAGCGGCCGCGTCGACGTCGGCGTCGATATCGGCGCCGACGGCGCGGCGCCGGCCGGCGACCCGGCGTCGCTGACGATCGAGTCCGGCGTCACGATTTTCGGCAACAGCGGCGCGGACCATCTGGTAGTCAATCGCGGTTCGCAGATTTTCTCCAATGGTACGGCGGCGAGCCCGGTTGTGTTCACTTCGCTAGCCGATATCTCCGATCCGGCCCGCAACGACGACAACAACACCGCGGAATGGGGCGGACTCGTCGTTCTCGGTCGCGCGCCGATCAATCGCTGCAACACCGCTGGCGGGACGCCGGGCGCTGTCGATTGCGAAAACGCGATCGAAGGCGTCACCAGCCCGGACGCGCTCTACGGCGGCGCGTCGGCGAACGACGACAGCGGGTCAATTCGCTTCACTCAAGTCAAATTCGCCGGTTTCGCCATTAACGCCTTTGGCAACGAACTGAACGGCATTACGCTAGGCGGGGTCGGCGACGCGACAGAGGTCGCGAATGTCCAGGTCCACAACAACGAGGATGACGGCATTGAAATCTTCGGCGGCGCCGTCAATCTTCGAAACGTCGTTCTGACCGGCAACAAGGATGACTCGCTCGATACCGATAATGGCTGGAACGGCGCCTTGCAGTTCCTCATCGTCGTCCAGAACGCGACCATCGGCGACAATATCGTCGAAGCGTCGAGCGTCGCGCCGGGAGTCGCGCCGTTCTCCGACGCAAATGTGTCGAACTTTACATTTGTTGGGGACCGCTCGAACGCTTTCCGCCTGAACACCGGCACCCGCGGTAAATACGTCAACGGCGTCGTCGCCTACGGCAAGGAATGCTTCCGTTGGGAATCGACGGCGGGCGACGGCGTCGCCGGTTTCGCGGCGGGCGTCGATCCAGAGTTCAACTCGGTACTGTTCGATTGCGCCCTTGGTCTTGCGACCGTTTCGTCCGACATCACCGCGGCGACTGACTCGGTCGCAGCCGACCCCAACAATTCGACCGCCATCGCGGACACCCTGATCCAGACTTTCGTCAATGGATCCGCCGAGTCGGGTCGTCCTGTGTTTGACGTCACGACGCTTTCGCCGTTCTTCACGCCGGTCACCTATATCGGCGCGGTGCAAAACTCCTCCGACCGGTGGTGGGCCGGCTGGAGCTGCGGCCTCGAAGCCGGCAGCGATTGCTAATCGCCGGCGTGACGGCGCGCTCAACACGCGCCGTCTCTCATTCGTCGTTCACAGTTTTCGAGGTTCAGAACATGAAGAAGCTATCCAAATTCGGCGCCGCGCTAATGGCGAGCACCATACTGATGTCGCCTTCCCTGGCGGTCGCGCAGGAAGAGGTCGAGACTGCGCCGGCGGACGCCGCGATACCGACCGACGAAATTGTCGTGCGCGGCCAGTTCATTCCAGAACCGCAGCGCGCGACTTCACAGGTTGCGACTTTTCTGTCGGCGGAAGACCTCGCCCGCACGGGCGACGACACTGCCGCGCTTGCACTGACGCGTCTAAGCGGTCTCAATATCGTCAGCGGCCGATTCGCTTTCGTCCGCGGTCTCGGCGACCGCTATTCGGCGGCGCTGCTGAACGGCTCGCCGCTGCCCAGCCCAGAGCCGCTTCGCAGGACCGTGCCGCTTGATCTCTTCCCCTCAAACATTCTGGGCGGTGCGGCCGTCCAGAAGACCTACTCGCCGAATTATCCCGGCGAGTTCGGGGGCGGCCTCATCGACTTGCAGACCGTGCGCGATCCGGGCGAGTCCTATCTGAAGTTGAAGGCCGGGATCGGCGCAAATCTTGTAACGACCGCGAAGGACGGAATCTTCGTCAGCGGCGGTGATCTCGACTGGCTCGGCTATGACGACGGGACTCGCGGCACGCCGGCGCCGCTTCAGGCCATCATCGATTCCGGAACGCCGCTGAATTCCCTGATGCCGGGCGAAATTGAAACTGTCGGCGAAAGTCTGACCAACTCGCCGCTCAGCGTCCTCCAGGAAGGAACGCTTGGGCCGAACTATGAGGCGTCGATCGACGGCGGCGCGTCGTTCGACCTCGGCGGCGACAAGACGCTCGGCCTGGTCGGCGTCGTCGGCTATCGACAGGACTGGACGACTGAGCGCGCCGAACGCGTTACGACCGCCGGCAATCAGATCGCCGATGTTTTCGACTCGGTCGAGACGACGCTCGATGTCACCGTCAACGGTCTTCTTTCGGCATCCCTGCAATTCGACGACAGCCTCGTGCAGGCGACCGCCCTCTACATCCATACGTCGTCAAAACAGACCCAGATCGACGAAGGCCTCGATTTCAACGCGCCAACGAGCACGGGCGAAGTGTTCGACGAATTTTCGGGGTTCTATGAACGCAGCCTCTTGATGGGGCAGCTTAAAGGAGACTTCGTCTTCGATGCTTTCGAGTTCAATTGGCGCGGAGCCTACGCGCAGTCGACCCGCGACGCGCCCTACGAGCGTACGCTGAGGCGCTTTCCCGGCGCCGACGGCCGGCCGCTCTATTCGCAGGCGAACCAGTACCGCATCAATTTCTCGGATCTTGAAGATACGATCATCAGCGGCGGCGCCGACGTGTCCTACACTTTCCCCGTCACCTCGATCCGGGAAGCGGTGTTGAGCGCCGGTTACGACTATTCGGATACGGACCGGACCTATAATTTGATGGCGCTGCAATTTGTCGGCGGCAATTCCCTGCCGCTCGATGTGCAGCAGGCGAGGCCGGACTTTCTCTTCTCTCCGGACAATATCGATCCCAATCGCTTCGTCCTTCAAGAAAACAGCACGGTCAACGACAATTACGACGCGGCGCTTCAAATTCACGCCGGTTACTTCATGGCCGATGTCGAACTCTTGCCGCTGGTGCGGACGACGGCCGGCGTCCGGTACGAAACAGCCGATCAGACCGTCAACACGTTCAGCCGGTTCGGCGCGATCGGCGAAAGCACGGCCCTCAATAACGACTATTGGTTGCCGTCGGCTACGGCCACCTGGAACTTCGCCGACGATCTGCAGCTAAGGCTCGGCTACTCAAAGACGATCGCGCGTCCGCAATTTCGCGAACTCGCGCGCTCCACCTATTTCGATCCGGAGTCCGAGAGGCAATACCGGGGCAATCGCGGGCTGATCGATTCGCGGCTCACGAACTATGACGCCCGCCTCGAATATTATCTTGGCCGCAACCAGTTCACGACGCTCGCGGGATTCTACAAGGAAATCGAAAACCCGATCGAAGAAGTGCAATTCGACACCTCGACCTTCCAGTTCGAGACGACGTTCATCAATTCTCCGAAGGCGGTGCTTTTCGGCGGCGAGTTCGAATACCGGACCCGCTTTGAAATGCCTCTGGACGGCGCTTTCTTCCAGGACCGGGAGTGGTTGTTTTCCGTTAACTACACCTACACCAATTCCGAGGTGCAGGCCAAACCCGGCGATGTTCTTTTCAGCCCCTTCGGCGCGGGCGCTCTCGTTGACGCCACGCTCTTCGGCCTTGACGGCGCTCAATTGCAAGGCGCGCCCGAGCATATCGTCAACACCCAGTTTGGCTGGGAAGGCGACAATGATCAGTTCACGGTCCTTCTCGGCTGGGTCGATGAGCGGATTCTGCAACGCGGGTTTCCATCGCCGGGCACGGAACTTCCCGACGTCATTGAGAAGCCGGGGATTCAGCTTGACGCCGTGTTCCGTCAAAACATCGAACTGTTCGGAACGCCGACGACCATCGGCCTGTCCGCGCGCAATCTTCTTGGTGAAAGACATGAAGAATTCCAGGAAAGCAGCGTGATCGGTCGAACCGAATTCAACACCTACGACCGCGGCCGCAGTCTTTCAGCCAGTGTGACAGCTGAATTCTAGCCTCGCCCGCGCGGATATCGCGCGGATTTAAGGATACCGACATGAGAAGCCGGAGCGCGTCGCTCCGGCTTCTTTCTTTATTACGATGAGGCGGAGAACGCCGCGGGCTATGGCCGCAGCGATTCGTAGAACAAAAGCTCGCCGCGCTGGACATAGATCTGCACCGGGCCGGAACTCAGATTGCGCAACTTGTCGAGTTTGGAAACGGCCGCCTCGGGCCGCGTCATCCGCTCCCAGCCGATTTCGAGAATGATATCGCCCGGCTGCAGCACGATCGCCGCCTGACTGTCCGGATCGACGGCGGTAACGACGACGCCTTCGATATCGGGGGCGAGGCCGAACGCTTCAACGACATCGCGCGTCGGCCGCTCGAGCGTCAGTCCGGAGGCCTTGAGACCGCCCGGCAATACCGCGCCCGGCGCGCTTGCAAGGACGCGCGTCTCGCGGCGATCGACCGTGACTTTCAGGATGACCCGTTTTCCTTCGCGCAGCACCGTCATCGCCGCCACCGTTCCAACCGGCGTATCGGCGACCGCGCGCGTCAGGTCGCGCACCGTGTTCACCGGCCGTTTATTGAAATCGAGAATGACATCGTTCGGCTGAACGCCGGCGGTGAGCGCCGGGCTGTTCGGGCGAACGACCGACACGACGGCGCCGCGCGGACGGTCGAACCCAAGTTCGGCGGCGAGCTTTGGCGTCATTTCATCGATCGAAACGCCGAGCCAGCCGCGCCTGGTTTCGCCATGCGTCAGCAATTGATCGACAACGATGCTGGCGAGATCGGACGGCACGGCGAAGCCGACGCCGACCGAGCCGCCGGTCTGCGAATAGATCGCGGTGTTGACGCCAACGACCTTGCCGCTCATGTCGAACAGGGGACCGCCGGAATTGCCGCGATTGATCGCCGCGTCGGTCTGGATGAAGTCGTCGAAATTGCCGGCGTCGATGTCGCGATTGCGGGCGGAAATAATGCCGACCGTCACCGTGCCGCCAAGGCCGAACGGATTGCCGATCGCCAGCACCCAATCGCCGACGCGCGCGACGTTCGAGTCGCCAAACGTTACAAACGGAAGTTTCGCCGGCGGCGCATCAAGCTGCAGCACGGCAAGATCCGTCTCGCGATCGACCGCCTGAATGGTCGCCTTGAATTCGCGCCCGTCGTGCAAGGTCACGGTCACCTGATCGGCATTGTCGATGACATGGTTGTTGGTGACGACGATGCCCTTTGGATCGACGATGAAGCCGGAGCCGAGGGAAACCGCCTGCGGGCTGAATTTTTTTTGCAGCTGCGATGAGTTGCCCGTCGGCTTGCCGCCATTGACCTTTTGCGCGGAGGAAATATTGACGACGGCCGGCGACAACCGCTCGGCCAGATCGGCGAAACTGTCCGGCGTTCCCCGCGGCGCGGCCTGCGCGTCCGTCGAAGCCGAAAACGCCAGAATGACGGCCGCCGCCGCCGGGATCAGAGATTTCAACGCCATGCCATCGCCCCTTACGCCGCTTTTGAGCGGACCCCGCTTCGTTCAGGGGGAGATTACCGGAAATCCAGAGAACCGCATAGCCGCCTTGAACGCCCTATTGCCGCCCCTGCACATTATTGAGATAGCGCAGGAACTCGCTGTCCTGCGCCATCAGGATCGTTGAATCGCCCTGCCCCAGCGCTGTCTCATAGGCGTCGAGCGACCGGTAGAATGCGAAGAATTCCGGGTCCTTTCCATAGGCGGCGGCGAAAACGGCGTTTCTTTCGGCGTCAGCCTGCCCGCGCAGCTTTTCCGCTTCTTCCTGCGCCTTTGACGTGATCTCGATCCGTTCGCGGTCGGCCTGCGCCTGAATTTTCTGGGCTTCTTCATTGCCTTGCGCGCGGATTTGCTGGGCGAGCTGGCTCCGTTCGGTAATCATCCGCTGGAACACCGCCTGGCTGTTCTGCAACGGCAGATCGGCCCTGCGGATTTTGACGTCAATGATTTCAACGCCGAGCTGCCGGGCGCTGGCGCCAAGAAGCTCCCGTATGCGGACCATCAGTTCGTTGCGCCGGCCCGACACGATATCGTCAACCGACGCCTCGCCGAGAACCCGGCGAACGGTCTGGTTCAACTGCGTCCTGAGACGATCGTCGCCCAGTTCTTCCGTACGCACCGATTGGGAGAACAACAGCGGGTCAACTATTCGATAGCGCGCAAAAGCGTCGACGAGCAGCCGCTCCTGGTTATCGACAATCACCTCGATCGCATCCTGATCGAGTTCACGGTTGCGCTTGTCGACAAACAGGAAATTTTCGACAAACGGCGCCTTGAATTTCAATCCCGCGTCCGTGTGCCGTGTCTGGGGATCGCCGAAGCGGAGGACGATTGCTGACTTCGACTCCGGCACGATGAATACGGAATTAAGGAGGATGAACAGCACGACGATTGCCGCCGCGATAAAGATGACGAAGGGCGCCTTTGGCATCACTGGGTTCCCTTCTTGTTGAGTTCGTTGAGCGGAAGGTAGGGAACGACGCCCTGCCCTCCCTCCTCGTTCATGATGATCTTGTTCATCGGCCCGAGCACGCGCTCGGCGGTTTCAAGATACATCCGCTGCCGCGTCACTTCCGGCGCTTTCTGGTACTCGCCGTAAATCGCGTTGAAGCGGCTCGCCTGACCCCGCGCATCGGCCGTCACCTGCGCCTGGTAGCCGCGGGCCTCTTCGAGAATTTTCTGCGCCTGACCGCGCGCTTCCGGGAGGACCTTGTTGGCGTATTCGCGCGCCCGGTTGATATATTGCTGCCGGTCCTGCGCCGCCCCGATCACGTCGAGGAACGCCTGGTTCACTTCTTCCGTGGGCGGATCGACCTTTTCGAGGTTGACCGAGACGACGTCGATGCCCGCCGCCTGTCCGTCAAGCGCCTGCTGCATCAGGGCCCTTGTTTCCTCCATGACGACGGCGCGGCCGTCGGTCTGGACGAAATCGAGCTCATTGCGCCCGACCACTTCGCGGATCGAGGCTTCGGCGACGGCGCGCACCAGATTATCGGGATCCTGGATCATCAGCGTGAACTGCGCGACCGGCGGCAGATCCCCGTCGACCGCCGTTGCATCCGGCTTGATCTTCCACTGCACCTTGATGCCGACATCGACGATGTTCTTGTCGCCGGTCAGCATCAGGCCGCCGGACTGACCGCGCGGCGAGGCCGCCGATGGAATCAGCTCTTCGCGAACGCCCGTCACATTCTCCGTACGCACCGCCTGGAACGGAAACGGCATGCGCCAATGAAGTCCCGATGCGGTGACGGTGTCGAACTTGCCGAAGGTCGTAACGACACCCAATTCGGACCGGTCGACCTGATAGAACCCGCTCAAAAGCCACAACAGCGTAATGCCGCCCGCGGCCAGCAATCCCGTGCGGCGATTGATTTCGGGCATTCGCCCGCCGCCGCCCGCTCCACGCGGGAAAGCGCGTTTGAGGCGCTGCTTGGACGCTCTCAAGAGCTCGTCGAGATCCGGCGGCTCGCCGCCCCTGCCCGGTCCCCGGCCATTGCCGCCATCATTGCCGGGCGGGCGCGGGGGCTGGCCCCAAGGCCCGCGCACCGGGCCGCGGCCGCCGCCTTTTCCAGAATTGTCCTGCCAGGGCATCCAAATTCCTTCCCGCCGTTTCGCCGGCGATCATGCAATTGAAGCGGCGTCCCTGAAGGGCTCGCCAAAGAATTGAGCCGTATATATGTCAACGCGTTCGGCAGGCGCAATGTGATCGCCGGATATTTGGCAATCGGTCGCAAGGAGCAAGGATGAACGATGCGACCCTGTTGATGAAGGTCCGGGCCGCGCTGAAAACCGTCGCCGGCCCCGATGGCAGGGACATTCTCACCAGCGGCGCGGTTGAGGGTCTCAGCGCGACATCGCAAGGAGTTGTGCGGTTTGCGCTCGACGCCGAACGGGTGGGCGGCGACGCCCCGGCGATCCTCGACGCC
>JBGTLL010000194.1:0-1808 GCA_041744115.1 Parvularculaceae bacterium
ACGCCCGATGCCGGCCACTCGGCGAGGGCCGAAGCGAAGGCGTCGCCAAGCGCGTCCTCGGCGGCGGCGATGTCGCGCGTGCGGGCGGCAAGATAGGCGATGAGCCGGCCGTAGGAGGCTCTCGCGGTCTCTTCGGCGACGCCGCGCGCGTCGGTCATTTCCCGATGGTCATGACCGGGCGGATTTCGACCTTGCCGTAGGACATCGCCGGGCAGCGCGCCGCCCAGTCGAGCGCGGCGTCGAGATCCTTTACTTCGATCAGGTAATAGCCGCCGAGCTGCTCTTTTGAGTCCGTATAGGGACCATTATCGACGGTGGAACCGCGAACGCGCTTGCCGTTGCGCGAGTGGTCGAGCGGCGCGCCCTCGATCATGGCGCCGGCTTTGGTCAGAGCCTGTGTAAACGCCATGTGCTCGCCGACGATCTTCATCTGCCCGTCTTCGCTGAGAGCGTGAAATTCGTCCTCATTGTCATAGAGAAGGAACATGTAGCGCATCGCTCACTCTCCCTGGCCATAGTCGGGAACCACGCGAACATCGACGCGCCCGTTCTTCGCCGCCGGGCATTTTTTCGCCCAATCGACGGCGTCGCTCAAGGACGCGACGTCGATCACGACATAGCCGCCGAGCTGTTCTTTTGAATCCGTGAACGGCCCGTCCTCGACGATCCGGCGCCCGTTTTTCATGGAAAGGACGGTTGCGGTTTCCGGCCCGTCGAGCGCCGAACCGCGCCGGTAAACACCCGCGTTGCGCAGCGCTTCGCCAAAGGCCGACCAGTCGTCCATGTAGGCCTTGTATTGCGCCCTGTCGGTGCGCTTGGCGAAATCGCCCGGCGCCTCATAGGCGAGGATCATTGCCTGCATTTTTTTGCTCCCTGTTTCGGGCGGGTCCGCCGCCTCAACCCTTAAGACGCGCGAAACCCGCCGATTTCGACATCAATCGCCCCACTGCCGTAAAAGATTGTTTTTGAGATTGGCGAGACGGTCGCGCAACTCGCCCGGCGCGTCGATGCGCGCAAGATCGGCGCCGATGCGCTCGAGTTCAAACATTACCGCGCGATGTTCCGCCGAGCGGACGCGGCTTTTGATCCAGCCGACCGCGGCAAGGCGCGTCCCCCTGGTCACGCGCGCCACGCGATGCAGGCTGGTTGCGGGATAAAGGACAAGCGATCCGGCGGCGAGTTTCACCGCGTCTTCGGCGCCGGCGCTGTCGATCATCAACTCGCCGCCATCATAGTCCGCCGGGTCGCTCAGGAAGAGCGTGAATGAAATGTCAGTGCGGACGCCGTCGATATAGGGCGCATCGACATGCGCGCCATATTCCATGCCTTCGCCATAGCGGTTCAGCATGATGCGGGCGAGGGCCGCTGGCTGCGCCGCGCCGCGGACAGTCTCGTTCTCAAGAATGGCGCGGGCGAGCGTTTCAAGGACGCCCTTCGCCGGGGCCGCGGCGAGCGCCTGCTCATTCTTCTTGGCGTCGCGCGCGCGGCCTTTCGCCGTCAGGCATCCGTCGCGCCAGAAGCCCTCGGCCGCGGCGGCGTCGCGAACGGCGGCGATCATCGCGGCGTCAATGACATTGGCGATCTGAATCAGCATGGACCCATCGTGCGACCAGTTCTCGATTGCGGCTCGGGTGGCGGTCTGTATGATGCGCGCGCTTTTGAACGGGAACAACGCCATGCGCCGCCTGAAGCTGCTGACCGGCCTTTCCTCTGTCGCGCTAACGGGCGCGATGGCGCTTTCGGCCTGCGGCGGCGAAGGCGCGGAAGGCGAGGCGGCGCCGGGCGATCCCGCCGCAAGCGCGCATCAT
>JBGTLL010000195.1:0-17073 GCA_041744115.1 Parvularculaceae bacterium
GGCGGCCCCGAGGCGGCGCGTTTGAAACGCGGCCAGCCGGCGATCATTTCCGCCGCCGCGGCCAAAGGCGTTCGCGGCGCGGAGACCGGTCTCATCCCGGCTGTGCTTGCCTCGCTCCATGGCGAGGCGGTCGCGCTGTGCGAGCTTGACGGCCTCAAATTGAAACCTTTGCGGGTGTTCAATCTCTGATTTTGCGAATTTTCTTGGCGCTCCCCTTGGCAAAGGATAGCCTTGCGGCAGCGGAAAAAGGGGCCATCCATGAAAAACCGTCTGTGCGCCTTGGGCGCGATGATCGCGTTCGCCGATGGCCACGCGCTGGCGCAGAATACCCAGCTGTCGGCGCAGAACGTTGTCATCGCGTCGATATCGGCTAACGACATGATCGCGATCCTGCAATCGGTGCAATTGAGCGCTGCGCTGATCGATGACGCCGCTGACGGAACGAAGACGATTGAAGTCTCATCCGGCGGCGACATTGTATATATTGCGATGCGCGGCTGCCAGGGCGCCGGTGCGGCGAGCCTTTGCGAGCTGGTGCAGCCCTTCGGCTTTTTCAACGGGCAGGGTGTCACCTTTGACCAGGTGAACAATTTCAACATGAACGCCAGCGGCATCGCGACGGCGGCGCTTTTGACCGACGGACGCGGCGTCATGGCGACAAAGATTTATCTCGTCGGCGGCGTCACCCACTCCAATCTGACTTACGAACTGTCCGTCTATTTCTCGGACATCGCGCGGCTTCTCCAGGCGGTGCAACCGGGCGTGATCGCGCAGGTCTCCTGGCGTGCGGAGGAGTTGAGGGCGTCGAATATCGGGCTTGATCTTCCAGCGGTTCCGGCGGGCGAGGTTCGGCACGTCAACACCGTCGGCGGCGAACGGAACGGGCTGATGACAGACGCGGTTCGCGCAACGCTTACGCGGCACGGGAAGATCGAGAACTAGGCAGCGACAAGGCGTTCGGTCGCGGAAGGGCGGGCTGCTTGCCTTCCCTTCGCCTTTCCCCTAAGACCCCGCATCCTTTCGACCCTGCTGGACGGCGTCCCGGCTGGGCCGGCGTGTTCACGACGCTGCGGAGACCGATCTCATGTCGATTGCGCCAGAGCGTAAGGCGAAAGTCATCAAGGAATACGCGACCAAATCCGGCGACACCGGCTCGCCCGAAGTGCAGGTCGCGATCCTTTCGGAACGCATCGCCAACCTCACCGAACATTTCAAGGACCACAAGAAGGACAACCATTCGCGCCGCGGGCTCCTGAAAATGGTCTCGCAGCGCCGGCGCCTTCTTGATTATGTGAAGCGGTCGGATGAAGCGCGCTATCAGGCGCTGATCGAACGCCTCGGCCTGCGGCGCTGATCGGGGCCGCCCGCCAACGCGCGATCCGGGAGCGATCCGGGACGCCGCGCAAGGAGAATTCCATGAACCTCACCGGCCATTCCGCGATCGTCACCGGCGGGGCGTCCGGCCTTGGCGCCGCGACCGCCGAGGCGCTGCACGCGAGCGGCTGCAAGCTCGCGCTGTGGGACATGAACGCCGAGAAGGGCGAAGCGCTGGCGGAAAAACTCGGCGGCGTTTTCTGCGCGGTCAACGTCGCCGACGAGGCGAGCGTCAAGGCGGGACTTGAGAAAACGCTTGCCGCAATCGGAACGCCGCGTGTACTCGTCAATTGCGCCGGCATCGCCATCGGCGAAAAGACCATTGGCAAGAACGGGCCGCACAAGCTCGACAGCTACAAGCGCGTTCTCGACGTCAACCTCGCCGGCACCTTTAATTGCATCCGGCTGGTTGCAGAGCAGATGGAAAAGCTTGACGGCCTCGAAGACGGCGAGCGCGGCGTCATCATCTGCACCGCCTCGGTCGCGGCGTTCGAAGGCCAGATCGGCCAGGCCGCGTACGCCGCATCGAAAGCGGGCGTTGTCGGCATGACCCTTCCCGTCGCGCGCGATCTGATGAACGTCGGCATCCGCTGCAACACGATCGCGCCCGGCATTTTCTGGACGCCAATGATGGCGGGGATGGATCCGAAAGTGCAGGACGCCCTCGCGGCCATGGTGCCGTTCCCGAAGCGGCTTGGACGGCCGGAAGAATTTGCGTCGCTGGCGCTCGAAATCTGCCGCAACACCATGATCAACGGCGCCGTCATCAGGCTCGACGGCGCCATCAGGATGCAGCCGAAATGAGGATGCGAAGGGAAAAGCCGCGAATAGCGAGGTGCGAATAGCGAATAGGAAAGCGGACTATTCGCCATTCGCCACTCGCAATTCGCCCTAATGGCCGCGCGCAATCCGGCGCCGGCGAACCAGAAAGAAAGTCCATGTTCAATATCACCAGAAAATCGATGGAATGGGGCGGGCGCACTTTGACGCTCGAAACGGGGCGCGTCGCGCGCCAGGCTGACGGCGCGGTGTTCGCGACCTATGGCGACACCGCGGTCCTTGCCGCCGTCGTCGGCGCGAAAGAAGCCGATCCGAAATTCGATTTCTTTCCGCTGACCGTTCACTATCAGGAGAAATTCTTCGCCTCCGGGCGCATTCCCGGCGGCTATTTCAAGCGCGAAGGGCGGCCGACCGAGAAAGAAACGCTGACCTCGCGCCTGATCGACCGTCCGATCCGCCCGCTGTTCGCCAAGGGCTTCAAGAACGAAGTCCAAGTCATCGCGACCGTCGTCAGCCACGATCTCGAAAACGATCCGGACATTATTGCGCTGATCGCGGCATCGGCGGCGCTGACGATATCCGGCATTCCGTTTCTGGGGCCGATCGGCGCCGCGCGGGTCGGTTACGTCAACAACGAATACGTCCTCAACCCGCCGCTCGACCAGATGCCGGAATCGAAACTCGACCTCGTCATGGCCGGCACCGCCGACGCGGTGATGATGGTCGAATCGGAAGCCAAAGAACTGTCCGAAGAGGCGATGCTCGGCGCCGTCATGTTCGGCCACCGCGCGGCGAAGGACGTAATCAACATGATCATGGATTTCGCCGACAGCTGCGCGAAGGATCCGTGGTCGGTCAACGCGCCGGACCATGGCGACAATCCGGCGAAAATCCGCAGGCTGATCGAAACCGACCTTCGTGATGCTTACAAGGAGCGCAAGAAGCAGGTCCGCCATGACAGGATTTCGGCGGCCAAGTCGAAAGCGGCGGACGCTTTCTGCAAGGAGGGCGACGAAGGCGCGCTGTCGAAAAATACGCTGTCATCGCTGTTCAAGGAGATCGAGGCCGACATCGTCAGGAACGCCATTCTTGAGACCGGCGAGAGGATCGACGGCCGCGACACCAAAACCGTCCGCCCGATCGTGTCGGAAGTCGGCGTCCTGCCGAGGACACACGGATCGGCGCTGTTCACGCGCGGCGAGACGCAGGCCCTGGTCGTTGCAACGCTTGGCACCGGCGAAGACGAGCAGTACATCGACGCGCTTGCCGGCACCTACAAGGAAACGTTCCTCCTCCACTACAATTTCCCGCCCTATTCGGTCGGCGAAACCGGCCGCATGACCGGCGCGGGCCGGCGCGAAATCGGCCATGGCAAACTCGCCTGGCGGGCGCTGAAAGCGGTTCTTCCGAACCAGGAGGAATTTCCCTATGTGATCCGGCTGGTCTCCGAGATCACGGAGTCAAACGGGTCTTCGTCGATGGCGACGGTCTGCGGCGCGTCGCTGGCGATGATGGACGCCGGCATCCCGCTCCGCCGCCCGGTCGCCGGCATCGCCATGGGCCTCATTCTTGAGGGGAAAAGGTTCGCGGTGCTCTCCGACATTCTCGGCGATGAGGACCATCTCGGCGACATGGACTTCAAGGTCGCCGGGACAAAGGAAGGCGTCACCTCCCTGCAGATGGACATCAAGATCGCCGGCATCACCGAGGAGATCATGAAAGTCGCGCTCGGCCAGGCGAAAGACGGCCGCATGCACATCCTTGGCGAAATGTCGAAGGCGCTCGACAATGCGCGCGCCGAGCTTGGCGAATTCGCGCCGCGCATCGAGACCATGCAGATCCCGAAAGACAAGATCCGCGAAGTGATCGGGTCCGGCGGCAAAGTCATCCGTGAAATCGTCGAAAAGACCGGCGCCAAGATCAATATCGACGATGAGGGCCTGATCAAGATCGCCTCAAGCGACAAGGCCCAGATCGACGCCGCCCACAAATGGATCCACTCGATCGTCGCCGAGCCTGAAGTTGGCGAGATCTACAAAGGCAAGGTCGTCAAGACGATGGACTTCGGCGCCTTCGTCAATTTCTTCGGCGCAAGGGACGGCCTTGTCCATATCTCGCAGCTCGCGCAAGGGCGGGCCGAAAAAGTGACCGATGTCGTCAAGGAAGGCGACGAGGTCTATGTGAAGCTTTTGGGCTTCGACGATCGCGGAAAGGTCCGCCTGTCGATGAAGATCATCGACCAGCAGACTGGTATTGAGATCCCGCAGGACAAGGGCTGAGGGCGCGGCCGACGAGGGCTGGAGCGTCGAGCGATAAATCAGGATCGCTTCGCCACTCATGCGGCGAATTCGGCGGCGTCATTCCGGGGCGGCCTCTTGCGGAACCCGGAATCCATCGCGCAACGCTGGATTCGCTGAGAAATGGACCCCGGGGTGACGGCGGTTGTTTTGACCCGTGTTTGCGAGACGACGTTTCGTCCGGCTCTCAAGATGAAGCGATCCTTCTCCGCCGGCGCCGCCGGCGGGGCTTTTTTGCAACGATCGGCGCCGGGAGGCGGCTTGCCTATCGGCGCGCGCCTCTCGAGGCGCTAGGATCGATCCCGCACCCGGGCCGAATCATCGGCCAACGCTCGGAGGGGGCCTTCATGCGGAACCATCATTCAATCGCCTTGCAGTTGACGGCGGCGGCGCTCGCTCTGCTTGCCGCGACATCCTGCGGCCGCGACAAGATAGCAGGCGGAACAGCCGCCGCTGACAGCGCCGCGGCGGCGGCGGCCGAGCTTGATCCGTCCGCCGAGTTCCTGGCGATGGCGGACCGGCATGCAAAGGCGTTTCTGGCGGTCGCGCCGGAAGCGGCGACCGATCTTGGCGTCGACGAAGAGATCGCCGGCAAGGGATTTCTTGCCCGTCTCGGCGGTTACGGGTTTGAAGCGCACCAGACGGCGCGCGCGATGAACGAGGAGTTTCTGCAGGAGCTTCGCGGGCACGACCGGTCCGCCCTTACCGGCACGGCGGCGGCGACCTATGACGTTCTGAAGAACGCCTATGACACCGCCGCGCGGCGCAATCAGTTCGATTTCGGCGGCGCGACGCCGTTCGGCGCGGGCCTCCCGAATTCCGGCGACAGCTGGGCGATGTCGCCCTATTTCATGACGCAGCTGACGGGTCCCCACCTTGCCTTGCCGCGGATGCTGATGACGCAGCACCCCATCGCCTCCAGGGCGGACGTCGAGGCCTATCTCGCGCGGCTCGAAGATATGTCTCGGGCGCTCGACGAGGCGAGCGAGACGATTTCGACCGACGCCGGCCTTGGCGTCGTCCCGCCGCGGTTCGCGGTCGAGGGGATGGCGGCGTCGATTGCAAACTTCGTGGCGCCCGCCCCCGTGGAGCACCCGCTCGTGGCGACGCTCGTTGAAAAAATCGGCGCCGTGAGCGCGTTATCCGACGATGAGCGCAGCCAGTACGCGGCGCGCGCGGCGTCGGTTGTCGAAACCGCTGTTTATCCCGCCTATGCGCGCCTCGGCGCGGCGGTTGACGCCTTGCGTGAGCAGACGAGCGACGACGCTGGCGTCTGGCGGCTTGGCGAGGAAGGCGAGGCTTTTTATCAGCTGGCGCTCGCCGCCTATGGCGCCGGCGCCAAGTCGGGGGACGAGGTGCATGAGCTCGGTTTGTCGGAAGTTGCGCGCATCACCGCCGAAATGGACACGCTTTTGAAGTCGATCGGCCTTGCCCAAGGCGCCGTCGCCGCGCGCATGGAAACGCTCGCCGGACGCCGTGACAATCTCTATCCGAATACGGACGAAGGGCGCGAAGCTTTGCTTTCGTCGCTGCGCGGCCAGGTCGATGCGATCATGGCGAAATCGGGCGCCTGGTTCGGCCGGCTACCCGAAACCGACGTCGAAGTGCGGCGCATTCCGATCCATGAGCAGGACACGTCGCCCGGCGGCTACTACACCGGTCCCTCGCTCGATGGCGCGCGTCCCGGAATTTACTGGATCAATCTGAAAAATACCGCCGACAATCCAAAGCACGCGCTGAAAACGTTGACCTATCATGAGGCGGTCCCGGGCCATCATTTCCAGACCGCCTATCTGCGCTCGATCCCCGACATGCCGCTGATGCGCAACATGCTCGGCTATTCCGAATACGCGGAAGGCTGGGCGCTCTACGCCGAGGCGCTGGCGAAAGAGATGGGGCTTTATGAAGGCGACCCGTCCGGCGATCTCGGCCGTCTGCAGGCGGAGCTTTTCCGCGCCGCGCGCCTCGTCGTCGATACCGGCCTCCACCACAAGCGCTGGACCCGCGAACAGGCGATCGACTACATGACTGGCGTCACCGGCGACTCGCGCACCTCGATCACCCGCGAGATCGAACGCTATGCCGTCATCCCCGGCCAGGCCTGCGCCTACAAACTCGGCATGCTGAAGATCGGCGAGTTGCGCGCCAAGGCCGAAACCGAACTTGGCGACCGGTTCGACATCCGGGAATTCCACGACACGGTCTTGTCGATCGGCGACTCGCCGCTGCCGGTTCTCGAAGGGGCGATCAACCGATGGATCGCGTCGAAGAAGGCGTAGTCAGTTGTTTGGCTCGACGCTGTAGCGCGCGGCGTCCGCGACACGGACCGTGATTGTGGAATCCGCGTGGCAGCCCAGATCGCGCGTTGGCGCGCATTCAACGAGAAGTCCGCGCTCCTTGAGATACGGCGTGAGAAGATCAAGCCGGTCGGTCTGGATGAACCGCGCGCCCGCCCGCAGGCTGTCGGCGAACCCCGTCTCATTATCGTCACGGCCCATCGCGTGTGAAAAAAGCACGAGGCCGCCGTCGGCGATGACGCGCGCGGCGGCGAAGGAGAAATCCCGGCGGCGCAACCCCATGATTTCGACGCCGTCATCTTGCGCGGCGGCGGCCGTCAATCGCGCGCTGCGGAAATGCGGGCGGAGCGCATAGCGCGCCGGTAGCGGCGTCATCTTCCGGTAATGCCAGGCGCGTACGAAGACCGTGACGAGCGATCCGTCATTGAACCCTTCTTCATCAAGGATTTGCGCAATCAGCGCAGCTGAATTATCGGGCCCGGACTTGAAGTCGATATCGACAGCGGCGCGGCCTTTGATGTTTCGAAGCGCTTCGCGCAAGGTCGGGACGCGTTCTCCGGCGAATTCCGGCGAGAACCACGAGCCGGCGTCGAGCGCCTCGATCTCGACGAGCGTCATTTTCGAAACGAGGCCGTCGCCATTCGTCGTCCGCGCGACGCTGGCGTCGTGCATGATGACGAATTCGCCATCGGCGGTGATGCGCACATCCATCTCGATCGCCCTCGCGCCCATGGCGATCGCCACATTGTGGGCGGCAATCGTATTTTCCGGCGCGAACTTCATCGTACCGCGATGCCCGACGGCGATCACGGGGGCGCCGGTCGGCGCCATCGATTCGCGCGCCGCGCGTTCCGACAAGGACGTCGAGGCGACGCCCGTGCCGGCCGCCGCCGCAACCGCCGCCAACGCCGAGGCGATCCAGTATTTCCGTGACGCCGAGTTGCGGCTTTCCATGCGACCCGTCCCGCTTGATCGCAGGTCGGGCTAAGGCGCTTTCATGAAAGCCGCATCTCAGGATGCTGACGATTTATTGTCAGTCCTGTTTCCGTTTGATGACTTTGCGCGCAAGGTGCGCAGATCATCCGTCTTTCAGCGCCTCCTCGTCCGGCATGCCGACGATATGGAAGCCGGCGTCGACATGCAGCGTTTCGCCCGTGCACGAGGCGCCGAGGCCGGAGAGAAGATAGAGCGCGGCGCCGGCGACGCCCTTGGGATCGGTGTCATCGCGCAGCGGCGAGGATTTGCGGTTGAAGGAGAACATGTGGCGGCCGGAGGAAATTCCCGCTGCGGCAAGCGTCTTGATCGGTCCCGCCGAGATCGCATTGACGCGGATGCCCTTCGGGCCGAGATCGCGCGCGATATAGCGCATCGACGCTTCGAGCGCGGCCTTGGCGACGCCCATGACATTGTAGTTCGGGATCGTGCGTTCCGACCCGAGATAGGTCAGCGTCACCATCGCGCCGCCGTCTTGCATCAGTTTGGCCGCGCGCGCGGCGGCGTCCACGAACGAGAACGCCGAGACGTCCATCGTGTCCTTGAAATTGCGGCGCGTCGTGTTATCGACAAACGAGCCCTCAAGCGCCGCCTTGTCGGTGAAGGCGATCGAATGGACGAGGAAGTCGATCGACCCCCATTGTTCCGCGATTGTCGCGAACGTCCTGTCCATATGTGCGTCATCGAGGACGTCGCATTGAAGGATGAGTTTTGCGCCGAGGCTTTCGGCGAGCGGGCGCACCCGACGCTCCATCGCTTCATTGATAAAGGTGAAGGCGATTTCCGCGCCTTGCGCGTGCAGCTGCTGCGCGATCGCCCAGGCGATCGAGTGTTTGTTGGCGACGCCCATGATGAGGCCGCGCTTGCCCTTCATCAGCGCGCCAGTGGGGAATGAGGATTCTTCGCTCATGGGGTCTAACCTTTCGGAAATGGAGGTGGCGGAATTACCCGGCGCGCGCCACGACGAGGCAGCCATTGGTGCCGCCAAAACCGAATGAATTCGTCAGGAAACAATCGATCTTCGCGTTGTCGATCCGCTGGCGGATGATCGGCAGGCCTTCAAATTCCGGGTCAAGCTCTTCAATATGCGCACTTTCGCAGAGAAATCGGTCGCGCATCATGATCAGCGAATAGATCGTCTCCTGCGCGCCGACGGCGCCGAGCGAATGGCCGGTGAGCGACTTGGTTGATGAAAACGGCGGAATGCGCGCGCCAAAGACTTCGCGCAAGGCCGCGGTTTCTTTTGAGTCGCCGACTGGCGTCGAGGTGCCGTGCGTATTCACATAATCGACCGGCTGATTGACCGTCGCCAGCGCCGCGTTCATGCAGCGGACCGCGCCTTCGCCCGACAACTGCACCATGTCATAGCCGTCGGAATTGGCGTAATAGCCGACGATCTCGCCATGGATTGTCGCGCCGCGCGCTTTGGCGCGCTCCATTTCTTCGAGCACGACGACGCCCGCGCCGCCGGCGATGACGAAGCCGTCGCGGTTCTTGTCGTAGGCCCGGCTGGCGGTCGCCGGGGTGTCGTTGAAGGCGGTCGCCATCGCGCCCATCGCGTCAAAGAGGTTCGCCAAAGTCCAGTGGAGTTCTTCGCCGCCGCCGGCGAAAATCACATCCTGCTTGCCCCACATGATCTGTTCGGCCGCGGCGCCAATGCAATGGACAGACGTCGCGCAGGCCGATGAGATCGAATAATTGAGGCCCAGAATCTTGAACGGCACGGCGAGCGTTGCTGAATTCGTCGATGACATCGCTTTCGGGACGACGGTCGGGCCGACGCGCTTGGTGCCTTTGGTCTCGCGCGTCACGTCGGCGGCTTCGACGACGGCCTTGGTCGATGGGCCGCCCGACCCCATGATGATGCCGGTCTTCGGGTGTGAGATTTCATCGGGCGCGAGCCTGGCGTCGGCGATCGCCTCCTGCATCGCGATATAGTTCCAGCTTGCCCCTTCGCCCATGAACCGGCGGGTGCGTCGGTCGAGCGCGTCCTCGATGTTCACGGACGGGCGCGCATAGACCTGGCACCGGAAGCCGAGCTCGGCGAATTCCGGCGCAAAGGTGACACCGGACGCAGCCTCCTTCAGCGCGCGAGTCACTTCCGCGACATTGGCGCCGATCGAGGAGACAACCCCCATTCCGGTGATGGCGACGCGACGCATAAGCCTCCAAGCAGTTCTGCGGGCAATCTATCCTAACGCACCGGCGGTCAATTGTTCCGCCGAAAAAAGCCCGACCCGCAAATCTTTCGCCTCATAAATCTTTCGGTCGTCGACAATGACGCGGCCGTCGGCGATGCCGAGCACAAGGCCCCGGTTCATCACCCGCCTTATATCGAGTTCGTATCGGACAAGCCGCGCACTGGGCGTTACCTGTCCGCGCAGCTTTACTTCGCCGCAGCCGAGCGCGCGGCCCTTGCCCGGAAGGCCCGACCAAGTCAGGAAAAACCCGACCATCTGCCAGAGCGCGTCAAGCCCGAGGCACCCCGGCATCACCGGGTCGCCCGGAAAGTGGCACCCGAAAAACCAGAGACCCGGGTCAATGTCGAGTTCGGCGACGACCTCGCCCTTGCCATGAGGACCGCCGTCGCCATTGATCCGCGTCACCCGGTCGAACATCAGCATCGGCGGGACCGGCAGCTGCGCCGTCCCAGGTCCCGCGAACCCGTATTCGCCGCATTGCAGCAATTCTTCACGGGTAAAGCTGGACTTCTGGGTCATTCTACCGGCCGGGCTGGCGTCTGGCTGTTCGCGTTGGTAGTCGGCGCGCGCTGGCGGGTCAATTCCGTCCGGCAGACGCAGGAAAAATTGGGTCACCGCCCCAGACGGCGGCTGCGGCCGTCCATCCCTTCGCCTTTCCCGCGTCGATGAGAAGCCAGCCGTCCTTGCGCTTGACGAGCCTTGCGAGAACGCCGGCGCCCAGACGCCCGCTCATTCGCGCCGCACCCGACGGCTGGCGCTGAAGTCCGGTTTCATCGACCGTCAGAACATGCGTTTGCGCCGTGAGCGTCGCCTCGTGAGCCCAGCATTCGTCGCCGTCAGAGTCGCGCACTTTTCGCCAGTGATCGACAGATTCAGCGACCACGAGAACCGGCGCGCCGGCGCGCTTGAAGACAAACCGGACTGGATGCTTGAAACTCGGGCCGATCCGGCAGTTCGTTTCGGCGTCCTTGAGGCTGACAAATCGCGGCACGGGATAGCCTGAAGGGGTATCCAGCCTAAGCCCGGCGGCCTGAGCCGGCTGTTGTTTCGTCGCGGCGGCTTGCGCCGAATGGGCGGCCAAGATCAAATGCATTAACAGGGCGGAAATGGCGGCGGCGCGAAGACGCATGATGATCCAACCGACCGATCGACAAGGCGGCGCCGCCGACGCCAAGGTGAACAAACCCTGAAGATGAGCCTTTCGCCGTTAATGACCGGTTAACCCGCAAGCGCCTTGAACGAGACCTGCTGACGATGCCGCATCGCCGCCTCAAGGTCGGAGTGACCCGAAAATTGCCGGACGCGGTCGAGGCGCGGCTGTCCGCGCTGTTCGATGCCGTCCTCAATCCCGCGGATGCGCCGCTGTCGAAAGACGCGCTCATCGCGCTGGCGCAAGGCGTCGATGTGCTGGCGCCCACCCTTGGCGACGAGCTGGGCGCGGCGTTTTTCGCCGCGGCTGGCGAGCGCATGAAGCTCGTCGCGAACTTCGGCGCTGGCGTCGATCATATCGATGTCGCGGCGGCGAACGCCCGCGGCGTCATCGTCACCAACACGCCGTCGGTCCTCGCCGAAGACGCCGCCGACATGGCGATGGCGCTTATTCTCGCCGTGCCGCGCCGCCTCGTCGAAGGCGTCAGAGCGCTTGAAGACGGCGGCTTTAAAGGCTGGTCGCCGACCTGGATGATGGGCGGAAGGGTGCGCGGCAAGCGCCTTGGCATCATCGGGCTTGGCAGGGTCGGCGAGGAAATTGCGCGGCGCGCCAAAGCCTTCGGACTGTCGATCCATTACCACAACCGCAAACCGATCAATCCGCATATCGAAGAGGAACTTGAAGCGACCTTCTGGCCAGACCTCGACCAGATGCTTTCCCGGATGGATATCGTGTCGGTCAATTGTCCGCATACGGCGCAGACGTTTCACCTGCTGTCGCGGCGGCGCCTCGCTTTGATGCAGGCGCACGCCTATGTCGTCAACATTTCGCGCGGCGAAATCATCGACGACGAGGCGCTGGCGGACGCCATCGAGGGAGGTCGGCTTGCCGGCGCCGGCCTCGACGTTTTCGAGAACGAGCCAAGCCCGAATGCGCGCCTGCTCGCGGCGCCGAATGTCGTGCTGCTGCCGCACATGGCTTCGGCGACGATCGAGAGCCGCATCGAAATGGGCGAACGCGTTATCATCAACGTCAAAATGTTCGCTGACGGGCACAAGCCGCCCGACCGGATCATCCTCGGCCTCGAATAGACCGGATCAGCGTCTATTTTTTTGGGGTGCGCTCGAGAACGCGGCGCGCCGCCGCCAGCACCGGCTTTTCGACGAGACGGCCTTCGTGCAGCAGTACGCGCCCCTCATTGGCCTCATAAGCGGCAATAATTTCTGTCGCCTTTTCGATTTCTTCGGCGGTCGGCGTGTAGATGTCATTGATCGTCGCGACCTGATCCGGGTGGATGCAGCATCGCCCGGTAAAGCCCATCGCCTTGACGCGCTTAGTCTCTTCGATAAGCCCGGCCTGGTCGCGGACATTCAAGAAGGGCACGTCCAGGGTCTCGCAGCCGACCGTCGCGGCGCCGGCGACAAGCGCCGCGCGAGCGAAATAGAGCGAGTCCCAGCTCATGTCGGCGCCGAGCGCGGCGGAAAGATCGGCGCCGCCGAAGACCATACCCGCCTTCTCGCCGACGCCCGCAGCGAGCCCGCGAACGTCGAGAAGCGCTTCCGGCGTTTCCATCAGCGCCCAGATCAGCGGCGCGGCTGGCCCTAGAACCGCGCGAATCTGATCGATCGCGGCACGCGACCGCACTTTCGGAAGCAGCACGAAGGCGGGTTTCGCGCCGCTCTCGCACAGCGCGGCGATATCGCGAAAGCCGTCAAGCAGTTCAAGCGCGTTGACGCGCAGGCCAACCGCCGCGGAACGCGTTAGAGCGCTGCTCAGATAGTCGAGCGTTGCTTCGCGCGCGGCCGTCTTGTTCGCCGGCGACACCGCATCTTCAAGATCGATGCAGACGGCGTCGGCGCCCGACGCGACCGCCTTGTCGAAGCGCTCCGGGCGGTCGCCGGGCACAAAAAGAAAAGAGCGAAACATCGAGTCTTCCGGGTGCGGCAAGGTCAGCGAGGCCTGTCGGGGCAGACATAGGGAACGTCCGCGATCCTGTAGGTCTCGGTCTTTTCTTCCGAACCAAGATTGAGGCTCAAAGTCAGTGTCTCGTCGTCAAGGACGACAATGTCGGCTTCGATTTCCATGCCGTCCTCATTCCAGGCGATCCTGTCCGCGGAAATGCGCCGCCATTGCGACAGGCGGAACGTCTCGAAGCATGAATCCTGGAGAAGCGCGCCGTCGGCCAGAAAGACGCGGATGACGGCTTGCCGCCCGTCCTCGGGCGACAGAGTCCATACCTTGCCTGTGATCGGGTCAGCCGGCGCTTCGACGACAAGGGCAGGGCCCGCCTTTTCGCTGGAGGCCGCCTCGATTGCCGCCGTATCCGCCGTCTGCGGAGCGGGCGCTTGACCGCAGGCGGCAACGCCAAGAAAAACGGCGGCCGGAATGACCGTTCCGCTGATAAATTTCACTCTTCGCCTTCCATGCGCCGCATCAAAATACGTCCTTCATCATCGCTCAGAACGAGCGCCCCGTCCGCCGCCGTCTCGACGCCGAGCTCGCCTTGCAGCCGGTTGAAGAATTTCGTTTCGAGATCCATCAATGCTGGCGCGCAGGCCATTTTAGTCGCGGCCAGTGCGCCGAACGAGACGACGCTTTCCGCATAGGCGTATTCGCCGCCATACCGATTGCATCCGCCTCGCCCGGAGACGCGGCCGTCGGCGCCGAATTCAACGGCCACCATCGCGCTGTCGATCATGCCCTGATTGTCAATGTCTTCGACCTGCCACGATCCTTCGAGCGCCGGGGGGCCGCCGGGTTCGCCGCCAGCATTGGTTTGCGCGCAGGCGCAAAGGACGATCGAGACCGAAACAATGGCTGCCAGGAAAGGCTTTTTCATGTTGGTGTCCTTGCGCCTCGAATCATGCGCCCGAAGCTTGCGCGGAATAGGGCGGACCGGCAAGAAAAACATCGATTCCGGGATGCGGGTCGATGGGGCTTTTTCAGCGATAGCGCGCCCGCCCTTTCCGGCATGAGACCGGAATTGAACCCCGGCGGCAAATTTGTCTTTCTTGATTACAGCGCGGCCCCAAGGTGTCCGGCGCTGGCGGGACCCGGCCTGGGGGAACTTGTGATCCAAGCCTTGAGTCGTTCGCGCTCGCCCCCAAATTCGCAGGCTTTATGAAGAGAGCGTTGCAATCGCGTAACGGTCACATTCCGATAGCGACAGTGTGAGCGAATGGCGAGATATTTTAAGTTGATTTGAACCTTTCTTTCCTAAATCTGGAGACACGGACGCCCATTGGGAGGGCGTCGGCGATTAAGGTCTTGGTAGGGATTGGTCGTGGGTGAGCGCCGTATTCTGACGGGACTGGCGGCTGGCGCTATCAGCGCCGCCGTGTTCGGCGTCGCCTACGCCGACAGCGCGCCCATGGGCGATCCTTTTTCGAAGTTTTCCACCATGGACGCGGTCGTTTTGGCCGTTCGTTCGGACTTTGCCCCGGTCGGCGGGCATGTGCGCCTTACCGTTTATGACGGTCCCTCGAAATTTCTGGAAGCCGCGGCCGGAAAGCACGAGGCGGTCGTCGATGATGACGGCCTGGCGCTGATTACGCTGAAAGACCTGAAACCCGGCGAATACGCCTTCGTCGCCTATTTCGACGAGAACGACGACGGCAAGCTCAATCGCAACCCCCTCGGCAAGCCGAAAGAGCCTTACGTCTTTTCAAACGACGTGAAGCCCAAATTGCGCAAGCCGACCTTTGACGAAACCAAGGTCGCGGTGGCGCCGGGCGAAGTCGTCGTGATGACGCTCGAAAATTAATTCCTGAGAAATTCCGCTTCAATTTCGATCGCGACATCGTCGCCAACAATCCCCCCCAGCCGGTCGACCCCGAACGCCTTGCGGCTGAATTCCCCCTGCGCGGAGAATCCGACGACATAGCCGCCGCGCAACAGATCCCGCGCGCCGCCGTTGAATGTCACATCGAGCGTCACCTCTTGAGTGATGCCGCGAAGCGTCAGCGCGCCGGTCATGCGGCCGGTGTTGCTGCCGGTCTTTTCGATCGAGGTCGAGCGGAAGGCCGCTGCGGGAAAGGCGCCAGCGTCAAGCCAGTCCGGTCCGATCAGCGTATTTGCGAAATCGTCATTGGCGACATCGAGCGAAGCGATCTCGATTGTCGCCTCGACATAAGCCGCCGAAGGGTCATCCACCTCGAAGCCGAGACTGGCGTCGAACGATTCAAAACGTCCGACGTAGCGGGAATACCCAAGATGATCGATTTTGAAAACGAGGGAGGCGTGATTCTTGTCGAGGGAGTAATCGCCCTCTTTGAGCGCCGCCGGTTTCGTCACTACCTTCGGCGCGACCAGAGAAGCGCAGGCGGCGAGCGCGAATAGGCCGGACGCAGCCGCCGCAATTCTCCTCACGCAGCCGCCTCCGTCATCAGCGTTCCCTGACGATTGCGCCGCAATCGGGACAGGCTGGATCGCGCGGCAGTCCGATCGTGCGGGCCGTGGACGAAAGCGCGTCATAGTGGAACAGGCGCCCGGCGAGGCTTTCGCCGATCCCGAGGATCTCTTTCAGCCCTTCCAACGCCGCCATTGATCCGATGACGCCTGCAAGCGGGCCGAGGACGCCTTCTTCCGCACAATTCGTTTGCGCCTCGCGCGGCGGCGCCTCCGACACCAGGCATCTGTAACAGGGCAGGTTTTCGCCCGCCCATGGTTTGAACACCGACAATTGACCCTCGAACCGGCCAATTGCCGCGGAGACGAGCGTCTTTCGCGCCTCAATGCAGGCGGCGTTGATCGCAAACCGGCTATCGAATGAATCAACGCCCTCGATCACCACATCGTAAGCGCGAACCAGGCCCGACGCATTTGCCACGGACAGTTTCTCGCCATGCGCAACCGTCCGCACCTGCGGGTTCAGGGCATGCGCAAAGGCGGCGGCGCGCTCGACTTTCGAGGCGCCGACATCTTCATCGCGAAAAATTGTCTGCCGCTGGAGATTGGAAAGCGCAACTGCGTCGTCATCGGCGATGCCGATCAGGCCGACGCCCGCCGCCGCGAGATACTGGATGACCGGGCTGCCGATACCGCCGGCGCCCACAACCAGAACGCGCGCGGCAAAGAGCTTTTGCTGGCCCTGCGCGCCGACTTCCTTCAGCAGGATGTGCCGCAGATAACGTTCGCGCGCATCGGCGTCGAGCATCGTTTCCTTCACCACCAGCCGTAAATCCGTCCGATCGTCGCCAGCACGATCATGAACGCGCCGACGACGACAAGCGCCATGCCGAGGCCGCGATTGGTTTCGTTCGTCTGGCGCGTGATGAGGCCGATGAAAACGCAAACAAACCCGATCACGATGAACGCGTTGCGAAACCCGGCCGCCAGCATGTCCGAGAGCGTCATTGTCCGGTCGAGCCGAAACCTCCCTCGCCGCGCGCCGTCTGGTCGAGGGACGACGCCTCTTCGAATTTCGCCTGCCAGACCGGCGCGATCACCATCTGCGCGATGCGGTCGCCGCGCCGGATGACGAATTCGTCCGTTCCGTGATTGATGAGGATCACTTTCAGCTCGCCGCGATAGTCCGCATCGACGGTGCCCGGCGCATTGACGCAGGAAATCCCGAATTTCGCGGCGAGTCCCGAACGCGGGCGAATTTGCGCTTCCCAGCCTTCGGGGAGCGCAATCGCAAGGCCGGTCGGCGCCATCGCGCGTTCGCCGGGCCTCAAGACAAGCGGTTCGCGCTCCGGAACGGCCGCGCGCAAATCGCACCCGGCCGCGCCCGCCGTTTCATAAGCCGGAAGCAAGAGGCCTTCGCCATGCGGGAGCCGGCGCAAGCGGACATGGGGCGGGCGTCGGGCGGCGTCCTCAAACATTCGGTTGTCCCTTTCCGGATCGGTCTCAAGCCTACCCCGGGCCGGCGGCGGATTCACCAGATAAAGCGGAAGCGATTTCGGCCTCGATCGCGCGCGTCGCCGCAGCCGGGTCGCGGGCGGCGACAATCGGGCGGCCGACGACCAGATAGTCCGCGC
>JBGTLL010000196.1:0-6486 GCA_041744115.1 Parvularculaceae bacterium
CGCTCGGCGCCGGCGAAGGCTTTCTCGCCGGCGTCGCGACGGAAGCGATCGCGCTGCCGCTGGCGAGGGCCGAGGGCCGCGATTACGAATTCGGCGACAGTCTTTCGGCGCTGTTCTGGTCGACGGCTTTGGGGAGCGTGCTGACGCCGGGGCTGGGGTTTCTTTTCGACCATCTGGGAACGGGCGCGGCCAAGCGGCAGGCGCACGCCGAAGCGATGGCCGAAGCGATCGACGCCGTGGCGACGGGACGAAAACCTGAAATCGGGCGCCCGATCGACATCGCGCGGGGGGAAGCCGGACGGCGCGTCGCGCGCTCGGAGCGCGGTGAAATTCCGCGCCGCGACATTCGCGAGGATGTCGTCATCGCGCCCGACGGGAAGGAGGTCGCCGCACGCTACGCGATCGTCGAATTGCGCGATCTCATCGTGTCGCACACGGACGGATTGTCGGCCAATCCGGCGTTTCCCGCTGAATTGCAGCCGCGCGACCGGTCGCGCGCGGCGTCGGCCGCGCAGATCGCCGAAATCGTCGCCAAGTTCAACCCGCGCCTCCTCGACGACAGTCCCGACATCAACGGCGGCGCGCCGGTGATCGCGCCCGACGGCGTCGTTGAAAGCGGCAACGGCCGCTCGCTCGCTTTGCGAAAAATCTACGCGCGGCACCCGGACAAGGCGAAACAGTATCGCGACTATCTGACGGGGCGCGGCTACGCGATCGACGGCTTTGACGAGCCGGTGCTGGCGCGCGTCAGGACGCACCGCTTCGCCAGCGGCGAGGAGCGGATCGACTTTGTGCGCGCCGGCGCGATGCGCCGCGAGCAGGAGCTCTCGGCGCCCGAACAGGGCGCGCTTGACGCGAAAAGGCTCCACCCCGACACGCTGGAGCTGCTTGAAAGCGCCGACGCCGGCGCGATCCGCAATGTCGCCTTCACGAGGGCCTTCGCCAAATCCGTCGCCAACGCCAACGAGCTCGGCGGCTTCATCGACGCCGAAGGGCGGCTGTCGGCGAAAGGGGCCGAAAGGGTCAAAGCCGCGCTCGTCGCTTACGCCTATGAAGAGCCGCGCATTGTCGCCGAGCTCATCGACGCCGTGCACCCGGACTTGAGAACGCTCGCCGGCGCGATGGTCGATGCGGCGCCCCAATGGGCGCGGTTGCGCGCCGCGTCGAAGGCCGGCGCCATCGATGTTCGCGCCGACATCACCGGCAATCTCCTCGCCGCGCTCGATCTCGTGCGGCGCGCGCGCAAAAACGATATTCCGGTGAAGGCGCTGCTCGGCCAGCGTGAAATGTTCGACGCCGCGCCAGCGGCCCTCAACCCGAAGACCTTATCGCTATTGCGTCTTTTTTTCACCGATGACAGTTTCGCGCGGGCGCGCCCGTCCGCCGCCATCGTCAGGGAGTTATCGACCTATGCCGACGAAGCCCGGAAAACAAAAGGCGGCGACGTCCTCTTCGCCGAACAGGGAGATCCCGCCGCGCGCATCCTCGCCGCCATCGCCAATGGCGACGACCGCCGATCCCGCCTTGCCGATCCTCGCGCGGATGATGGAGCGCCTTTGCTCCTCGACGAAGCAGCAGCAGGAAGAACTGGAGCTGATCAGGACGCTGGCGAAGCGGACGGAGTAGCAAGCGCCGCGGCGCGCGACGAGGCCGGCGAGACGCTCGCCGATCTCGTCGGCCGCAAGGCGGCGATCGAGGAATTCGAAGCGCATCCGGCGGTCGTCGCCGCGCTCGCAAGGGCCGACGCCATCGCCGCCACGTCGGAGCGGCCGGGTTACGGAACGCCGGACGATCGCGCCGGGCGGCGCTATGATTTTGACGGCGCGGAAGTTGTCGGCGTCGATGCGGCGCAGGAGCGTTTACTGGCCCGCGCCATCCGTCTCGCCTGGACCGATGAAGGCCTTGATTATCCCGCCGGGGCGCTTAGATATGAAAAGCAGGCGACCATTCTTATCGGTCCGCCGGCGGCCGGAAAATCCTCCCTCGCCAGTCCTCTGGCCCGCCATTTCGGCGCGGCCCTGATTGACGCCGATGATGCGAAGAAAATTCTCCCCGAATATGGGGACGGTCGCGGGGCGAGCGCCGTTCACGACGAAAGTAGCGACCTCATTGAGGACGTAAGAAAAGCGCTCGTCGCGGAAGGCGCCAATGTCGTATGGCCGAAGACCGGCGACGACCCGTCCCAGATCAGAGGGCTGATCGGTGAATTCAAGGCCGCCGGCTATCAGGTGAACCTTGTCGATGTCTCGGTTCGCGCCGATGAGGCGTTCGCGCGAATGATCGCCCGCTTCATCAAAACCGGGAGATTTATTCCCCCGGACTTCATGGCGAAGGTTGGCGACCGGCCGGGCCTTGCCTATAATCTGTTGAAAGAGGAAAGGATTGCAGATGGTTACGCGAGAATTGACGGGAACGGCCCCGCGCCAAAAGTCGTCGACGGCGAAGACCTCATCGGCGGCGCCCTCGAAAATCGATCCGCGTCACGATTTGACAGCGATCGAAATGAGGGCCGAAGCACGCGCGACAGCGCGCGCCGGGACGCCGGAAGGAAAGGCGGCGGCGGCGCGGCTCGCGGCGAAAGTCAAGAGCCTCGCCAGCAAAGCCTAGACCCCGAAAGCGCCAAGATCGCCGAGGCCCTCCTTCGCGACGCCGGCGGCGTCGAGGACGAACTCCGCGACGCGCTCGATCGCGGACTGATCACGCAGGAAGAATTCGACGCGGCCGCCGCCGCCGGCGACGACGCCGGGGATGTTGCGACGGCGTTCGAGGCGGCCTCGTCCTGTTTGGCGAGAAGCTTGTGAGCAACATCGTGAATTTTCCGGGCGCGACGACGGTTCCGGTTCCGGCGAAAACAATCCTCGACGCGGCCCTCGCCGCCGACCTTAAGATCGTGCTTGTCGTCGGCGCCGATCAGGACGGCAATCTGTGGACGAGCAGCAATCGCAGCGAAACTGCCGAGCTTAATCTCTGCCTCGACTTCGCCAAACGCAAACTGCTGGAATTTTCAACATGACGCGCAAATGCTCCGATCACGTCTTAAAAGAGCTCAATGGCCGCTTCACGCGCGAACAGGCGGACGCGCTCGTCGCGAAGCTGAAAGACCGCTTCGAAAAAGAGATGCATGCGAGCGGCCGCCGCGCACTCGAATTGCACGGCGATCTCTGGCGCGAGGCGTCGGCCGAGGAGATCATCGCGACCTACGCCGAGCGGCGAATGCGGCTCCACGCCTTGAAGGCGAAGGCGCGCCGCGCGGCGTTTTACAAGCGCTACGCCGAAGACGGCGGCGACGGGGCTGACGCGCTGCGTGTCCTCAATGTCGGGGAAAGCAAACAGGGTTTTGCGCGGTCCTTATCCGTCGATGCGCAGGGGCGCGCGCTGACGGTGCGCCTATGGAAGACCTTGGAGCGCGATCTCGACGACGCCGGCGTTCTCGAGCGGCTGGCGAATTTCTGGGCGAAAACCGACGAAGATTTCGAGCGCGCGATCGCCAAGGAATTGTCGATCCTCAGGGGCGGCAAGGAAACGGCCACCGGCGACGCCGACGCGGTGAAGGCCGCGACGGCGATCAAGCGCGTCCAGGACGATGCAAGGCGCCTTCAGAACAACGAAGGCGCTTTTATCGGGGAGCTCACGGGCTATATCGGCCGGCAAAGCCATGATGCGCTCAAAGTCGGCGGCGGCTTCTGGAAAGGCTCGGCGATCCGGCCGGAACTTCGAAAGCAGCGGCAGGCCGCGGCCTTTCAAAAATGGCGCGCCGCGATCGAACCGAGGCTCGACGCGCGCACTTTCGACGGCGTGAAGCCGAAGGAGCGCGAAGCGTTCCTCGACGCGATCTTTCTCGACATCGTCAACGGCCGCCATGACGGCAGCGTCGGCGTCGACGACATCGAGGGTTTCAGGCCGCCGGCGTCGAAAGCGCGGAGCGTCTCGGCGCGCCGCGTCCTGCATTTCAAATCGGCGGACGATTGGTACGCCTATCATCGCGAATTCGGGCAAGGCTCGCTGATCGCGACGATCGCCGGCGATCTCGAGCGCGCCGGGCGGAACGCCGCTTTGATGCGCGTCTGGGGACCGTCCCCGGAAGCGGCGTTCAAGGCGGATATCGAACGGCTCGCGAGCGAGGGGCGCGGCCGCGACGCGTCGATCGAAAAGCGCGTCCGCGCGGATGAGCGGCGCTGGGAATTCGACGAAGTGTCGGGCGCCTCGCGCCAGCCGGCGAACATACGCGCCGCGACGGTGATGCGCTGGATCAGGCTTGATCAGGTGTTGTCGAAACTCGGCGGCATGGTGCTGTCGGGTTTTTCCGATGTGCCGCTCGCCGCCGCGACCCTTAACAAGGCCGGCGCGTCTTTGTTCGACAGCTACGGCGCGGGCTTTGCCGGCATCGCCCGCCTGCAGGGGGACGCGCGGAAGGAAGCCGCCGATCTTCTCGGGGTCGCGGCGCGTTCGATCATCGGCGACGTGACGACGCGCTATTCGGCGACCGACGGCGCCATGGGCGTAGCCAGCTGGGCGCAGAATTTCTTTTATCGCGTCAACGGGTTTCGTTTCTGGTCGGACGGACTTCGCCGCGGCGTCGGCGCCATGCTGGCGCGGCATTTGGGGATGAACAGCGCGAAGGCCTTCGACGCGCTCGATGCGGCGACGGCGGCGCAGCTCGGAAGTTACGGCGTCGAAGCGCGGCAATGGGAGGGCGTTCGGGCGCAGGCGCTCGATTTGAACGGCGAAAAATTCATCACCGGCGAAAGCGTCGAACGGATGAGCGAGGCGGAAATCCGCGACGCCATGGAATTGACGGCGAAGGCGACGCCGGAACAACTGGCGTCGGCGCGCGACGAACTCCGCACAAGGATCGAAGCCTATTTCATCGATCAGGCGGAAAATGCGCTGACCGAAGCGCGCGCGCGAGAACGCTCGCGCCTGACTTTCGGCACAAGGCCGGGGACGGCGCTTGGCGAAGCGGTGCGCGCGGCGACGCAATTCCTGAGTTTTCCCTGGACCGTCATGTCGCGCCACATCGCGCCGGCGTTCAAGGGCAGCGCCGGGCGCTCGCCGGCGGCGACCTTGACGCATCTGATGGTGGCGACAACCTTGTTCGGCTACGTCTCGATGCAGGCCAAACAACTGGCGAAAGGCCTGACGCCTCGTCCGCTCACGGACGATGACGGCAATATCAGGATCGATACGGTGACCGCGGCCTTCCTGCAGGGCGGGGGCCTTGGCATTTACGGCGATTTCCTGTTCGGGGAGTATAACCGCTTTGGCGGCGGCCAGATCGCCTCGCTCGGCGGCCCGCTGGTCGGAGAGTTCGAACAGCTGTTAAAACTCTTCGGCAAGCTTCGCGACAATCCCGAAGACGCCGGCGGCGAGGCGATCCGGACGGGTTTGCGCAACACGCCCTTCATCAATCTTTTCTACACGCGGGCCGCGCTCGATTATCTCTTCATCTTTCAGCTGCAGGAATGGGCGAGCCCCGGCTATTTGCGCCGCTATGAACGCCGCATCGAGCAGGAGAGGGGGCAGGAATTCCTCGTCCCGCCGTCCGAGGTTGTGGAATAACAAGGGATTAGAGGCCACAGAAAATAAATTTCCGCCGCATCGTGCGGCAGGGTTTACGCCTCGCTGATGGCTTCCGCGGACATCGCCATCCCTTCGATCGACCTTGCCGACGGCGTTTCGGCCGAGTTCGATTTTCCGCACGGGATCGACGACGAGGCCGATCTGAACCTTCTCCTCGTTCTCGCCGACGGCGCGCGCCTGACGCCACAGCTCGGCGTCGACTACACGCTCGAAGGGATCACCGAAAGCGGGCTGACGATCCGCTTCACGCCGGCGGCAAAGCCCGTCGCCGGGACGGTCGTCGCGCGCTGGCGGACGACGCCGCCGACGCAGACGTTCAGTGAACGGAACAATCGCGAACTCGCGGGCCGGGCGATCGAAAGCGCGCTGTTGACGCAGGCGCGCAGCCTTCAGGACAATCGCGCCGCCGATTTGCGAAGCTTTCATGTTCCGATCGAGGAATTCGACGCGGACGGCCAACCCGACTATCCGGCGAGAGCGGCGCGCGCCAACAAATATTTCAAATGGGGACCCGTCGGCGAGCCGCTGGCGGCGCTGACGGCGCTCGGGATCGCCGTTCACCTGAACGGCGCCCTCAAAGTGGCGGAAGTCGCGCGCCTGCGATTTTCCGGGGCCGGGATCCAGTCGATTACCGAAGGCGCGCCGGGCGACGCCGAAATCGTCATTCCGGCCGCCCCCGCCGGGATCATCGTCCGCGACAATCAGGGCGTCCTCTCGCCGGCGGCGACGACCCTCGAAGTTTCCGGCGCCGGCGTCACGGGATCGCTGATCGCGCCGGGGGTCGTCCGCCTCGTCATCGACGGCGGCGGATCAGGCGGCGGATCGGGCGGCGGCATCGCGGTCCTTTACACGCGGAAATTCCCCTGGGTCGCGGCGGCGCCGACCGTCATCGTGCCGTCGGCGGCG
>JBGTLL010000197.1:0-18461 GCA_041744115.1 Parvularculaceae bacterium
GCCGCGCCGCCGGCGCCCGAGGTCGCGACACGCCCGGCTCGCCGTTCGCCGGTATAGGGATTGGTGGTGCAAGAGGCGGCGAAAATCGCCAGGGCCCCCAGAATGACTGCCTTGCGCATGTGATCCTTCCTTTTGACTAAAGCCGCGTTTGATAGAAGAGACGGCGTCTCCCGCCGGTTAAAGTGCGGCGGAAATATGAGCGTATCCGCGACCGCCCGGTATTAAAAACAGGAAATTGCGCCGAAAGTTCGCGCCAGTGCGGCGGCACGGAGGCACGGCGTTCACGTTCGATAAGGCGATTGCGACCAGATTGCCGCCGGCCGGGGCTTGACGGCTGCCCGCAGCCTCCCTAATTGCCTGCTAGCACTCGCTATCGGTGAGTGCCAAGGGCGGGAGAGCGCTGACTTAGTCCGCTTAAGTCGTCCGCATAAGTCCGCCTAAATATTTGTTTTTAAACAGAGATCGCAACCTAGGAGATACAAATGGGCTTAAGGCCGCTGCACGACCGAGTCATGGTCCGCCGCATCGAAGAGGACCAGAAAGTCGGATCGATCATCATTCCGGACACCGCCAAGGAAAAACCGCAGCAGGGCGAAGTCATTGCTGTCGGCCCCGGCGCCCGGGGCGACGACGGCAAGATCGTCGCGCTCGATGTGAAGAAGGGCGACAAAATCCTGTTCGGCAAATGGTCCGGCAGCGAGGTCAAAATCGACGGCGAGGAGCTCCTGATCATGAAGGAGTCGGACATCCTCGGCGTCATTTCCTAATTCGAATTTTCAATCATCAGGAGACCTGAAACATGGCTGCAAAAGAAGTAAAATTCGACGTTGAAGCGCGCGAGAAAATGCTGCGCGGCGTCGATATCCTCGCCAATGCGGTGAAGGTGACATTAGGCCCCAAGGGCCGCAACGTCGTCATCGAAAAATCGTTCGGCGCCCCGCGCTCGACGAAAGACGGCGTCACGGTCGCGAAGGAAATCGAACTTGAAGATAGGTTCGAGAACATGGGCGCGCAGATGGTGCGCGAAGTCGCGTCGAAGACCAACGACGAAGCCGGAGACGGAACGACGACCGCAACTGTCCTTGCCCAGGCAATCGTGAAGGAAGGCGCCAAAGCCGTCGCCGCCGGCATGAACCCGATGGATCTGAAGCGCGGCGTCGATCTCGCCGTCGCCAAGGTCGTTGAGGAAATCAAGAAGACCTCGATCAAGATCTCGAAGTCGAACGAAATTTCGCAGGTCGGCTCGATCGCCGCCAACGGCGAAAAGGAAATCGGCGAAATGATCGCGAAAGCGATGGAAAAAGTCGGCAATGAAGGCGTCATCACGGTTGAAGAGGCAAAGACCGCCGAAACCGAACTTGAAGTCGTCGAGGGCATGCAGTTCGACCGCGGTTATCTGTCGCCCTATTTCATCACCAACGCCGAGAAGATGATCGTCGAACTCGAAGATCCGTACATTCTTCTTCACGAGAAGAAACTGTCGGGCCTGCAGGCGATGCTGCCGCTGCTTGAAGCGGTGGTGCAGTCGGGCAAACCCCTCCTCATTATTTCGGAAGACGTCGAAGGCGAAGCCCTTGCGACTCTCGTCGTCAACAAGCTGCGCGGCGGCCTTAAAGTCGCGGCGGTCAAGGCGCCGGGATTTGGCGATCGCCGCAAGGCGATGCTGGAAGACATCGCCGTACTCAGCGGTGGTCAGGTCATCTCCGAAGACCTCGGCATCAAGCTTGAAAGTGTGACGCTCGACATGCTTGGCCGCGCCAAGAAAGTGTCCATCAACAAGGACGACACGACAATCGTCGACGGCCAGGGCCAGAAAAAAGACATTGAAGCCCGGACCAGCCAGATCAGGAAGCAGATCGAGGACACGACGTCCGACTATGACCGCGAAAAACTGGAAGAGCGCCTGGCCAAGCTCGCCGGCGGCGTCGCGGTGATCAAGGTCGGCGGCGCGACCGAAATCGAAGTGAAAGAGAAAAAGGACCGCGTCGATGACGCGCTGAACGCGACCAGAGCGGCGGTAGAAGAAGGCATCGTCGCCGGCGGCGGCGTCTCGCTGCTCTATGCAACACGGGTGCTCGATGGCCTCAAAGGCGCCAACGCCGACCAGACGGCCGGCGTCAACATCATCCGCAAGGCGCTCGAATCACCGATCCGCCAGATCGTCCGCAATGCGGGCGGCGAAGGCTCGATCGTCGTCGGCAAACTGCTTGAGCAGAAGGACATGAAGCTCGGTTTCAACGCGCAGACCGACGAATATGTCGATATGATCAAAGCGGGCATCGTCGATCCGGCGAAAGTCGTTCGGACCGCGCTGCAAGACGCGGCCTCGGTCGCCGGCCTCCTCATCACCACCGAAGCGATGATCGCCGAGGCCCCGAAGAAAGACTCGGGCGGCCACGGCCATGGCGGCGGCATGGGCGGCGGCATGGGCGGCATGGGCGGCATGGATTTCTAGTCCACGCCCGACACGGAATGCGGAAACGGCGGCCCGACGGGCCGCCGTTTTTGTGTGCATCCGTATTGCGCATCCTCGAGCAATAGTCTACGTATTAGTCCAAAATCTAGCTGTTGGGGCGAATGACCCGAATCTCCGTTTCCGACGCAAAGGGACAGCTTACCGACCTCGTGCGGCGCGCGGAGGCGGGTGAGGAAATCGTTCTTACGCGACACGATGCGCCGGTGGTCGCGTTGACGCCGATTCGGCCGCCAGCGAGCCCGGAACGCCGCCGCGCCGCGATTGATAAAGCACGGAGCGCCGCGGCTCCAAAACTGAGCGCAGGACCTGATGCTGCGCGGAGCCAAGACTTCCTTTATGACGATGACGGCCTCCCGCGATGACGCGCGCGCGTAAGGTCCCTCGACATTGATCGTCGTCGATACGTCCGCCCTGATGGCGATTCTTCGCAACGAAGAGTCCGTCGCCAACATCGCGTTAAAGCTTGAAGAGACGGACGTGATCGCGATGTCAGCCGGAACGGCGGCCGAGGCGCTGATCGTCGCGCTCTGTCGGGGGGCGGGGCGCGAAATGTCGGACCTGATCGACGGCCTCGGGATTGAAGTCATAGCGGTCAATCGAGGAACGGCAGGCCGGGTCGCCGCAGCCTATGACCGCTGGGGAAAGGGTCGTCATGCCGCAGCGCTGAATTTCGGCGATTGCTTCGCCTACGCGCTCGCGACGGAGCGTGGCTGCCCGCTCCTTTTCGTCGGCGCCGATTTCGCCGCGACCGATGTCGGGCGCGCGCTCTGAATTGGGCAGGTGTTCCGGGCGAGACTCGCCCTGGCGACCCGGCGACAGCGATACGGGCGGCCTCGGCCATGGCGGCGGCATGGGCGGCATGGATTTCTAGTCCACGCTCGACACGGAATGCGGAAACGGCGGCCCGACGGGCCGCCGTTTCATTTTCATGCGTTGTGCGGCGTCATCATCAATATTTTCAATGAAACACATTTAAATAATCTATTTTACAGATACTACATATGCGCCTATCCGTCACTCTGTGAATGATTCGTCAATGGGAGGAAACCGTGAAGAGTAATTCAAAAGCCGCTTTGCTCGCGACCGTCGCCTGTGCGGCGCTCGTCTTTGCAGGGTGCGGGAAAAAAGCAAAGGCGCCGGAGGAAGCATCAGCGCCCGTTGTCGCACAGGCCGCCGGCGCGGCGCACGCTGGGGCGAAGTCGAACGCGTTTTGGTGGCCGGAGCAACTGGACCTTATGCAGCTTCGTCAAAACGAGGCGAGGTCGAATCCATTCGGCGAGGATTTCGATTACTCGGCGGAGTTTGCCAAGCTGGATCTGGCGGCGGTTAAGAAAGACATCGAATTAGCGATGACGACCTCGCAGGATTGGTGGCCTGCCGATTACGGCCATTACGGGCCCTTCTTTATACGGATGGCCTGGCACAGCGCCGGCACCTACCGCACGATCGACGGCCGCGGCGGCGCCGGCGGCGGGCAGCAACGCTTCGAACCATTGAACAGCTGGCCGGACAACGCCAATCTCGATAAGGCGCGCCGTCTTCTCTGGACGGTGAAACGGAAATACGGCGAAAGCCTCTCCTGGGCGGACCTCATGGTTCTCGCCGGAAACGTTGCGCTCGAATCGATGGGCTTTGAACCTTTCGGCTTCGCCGGCGGCCGAGAGGACGACTGGCAGGCCGAGATCGTTTACTGGGGCCCAGAGGCGAAAATGCTCGCCGACGAACGCCACAGCGGCGAGCGTCAGCTTCAAAAACCCCTTGCCGCGGTGCAAATGGGCCTGATCTACGTCAATCCCGAAGGCCCGAACGGCAATCCCGATCCGCTCGCGGCCGCGGCCGATATTCGCGAAACCTTCGGCCGCATGGCGATGAACGATGAAGAAACGGTCGCGCTGATCGCCGGCGGGCACACCTTTGGCAAAGCCCACGGCGCGGCGAAGCCCGTCGATTGCATCGGCGGCGACCCGGCGGCGGAAGCGGTGCACGCGCAAGGCTTTGGCTGGACAAACAAGTGCGGAACAGGCGCCGGCGCCGAGACGATCACAAGCGGCCTTGAAGGCGCATGGACGTCGAGTCCGGTCGCCTTCACGACGCAGTATCTCGACAATCTGTTCGCGTTCGACTGGGTTCAGACGAAGAGCCCCGCGGGCGCGATTCAATGGATTCCGTCAGACAAGGCTGCGGCGAGCCTGGTGCCGGACGCCCATGACAAATCGAAGCGGCATGCGCCGGTCATGTTTACGACCGACCTCTCGCTGAAATTCGATCCGGCCTATTCGAAAATCGCCAAGCGGTTCCAGGAGAATCCGGATGAGTTTCAGTTGGCCTTCGCCAAGGCGTGGTTCAAGCTGACGCACCGCGACATGGGGCCGAAGGCGCGCTATGTCGGCGCCGAAATCCCCGCCGAGGATCTCATCTGGCAGGACCCGCTTCCCGCGGTCGGTCATCCTCTCGTCAACGCGTCCGATATCGGCGCGCTCAAGGCCTCGATCCTCGCCTCCGGATTGTCCGTACCCGAACTGGTCCGAACTGCCTGGTCTTCGGCGTCGAGCTATCGCAACACCGACATGCGGGGCGGCGCCAACGGCGCGCGAGTTCGTCTCGCTCCCCAGAAAGACTGGGAGGCGAACAACCCGGCCGAGCTCGCCAAGGTGCTCGGCAAGCTGCAGTCCATTCAAAAGTCGTTTAACGCCAACGCGTCGGCCGGCAAGCGCGTCTCGCTCGCCGATCTCGTCGTTCTCGGCGGCGTCGCGGCGATCGAAAAGGCGGCGCGGGACGCGGGTCACGCCATGACCGTGCCGTTCGAGCCCGGCCGCGCGGACGCCACGCCGGCGCAAACCGACGCCGCGAGCTTTGCTGTTCTTGAACCCGCCGCCGACGGTTTCCGCAATTACTATCGAGAGGGCGTCGGCCCGTCGCCGGCGGACGCTCTCATCGACAAGGCGGACATGCTCGGCCTCACCGTACCGGAGATGACCGTGCTCATCGGCGGTCTTCGCGCGCTCGACGCGAATGTCGGCGGCGCCGACCACGGCGTCTTCACCAAACGGCCCGGCGCGCTGACGAACGATTTCTTCGTCAACCTGCTTGACATGTCCACGAAGTGGACCCCGGCGGACGGGACTTCTTACGTCTACGAAGGCCGCGACCGGAAGACCGACGCCGTGAAATGGACGGCGACCGAAGTCGATCTCGTTTTCGGCTCGAACGCGGAACTCCGCGCCATCGGCGAGCGCTACGCCTACGCGGACGCCGGCGACGATTTCGCGAAAGACTTCATCGCCGCCTGGACGAAGGTGATGGAGAACGACCGATTCGACCTGAAGCGGAAGGCGTAATCGCTTCAAGGCGCTTCGTTCGGAAATAGGCGGAAGGGCGGCTCGATGGCCGCCCTTTCTGCATTCGGTGTCAATGCATTCGCGGCCTGCAACCTTACGATTGCCTTCAAAGGTCTGTCTGATAGACTTGCGTTGGCGAACACAAGGGGTGGCACCATGAAGTTTCCGGCATTTGTTGCTGCTGCCGCCTTCGCATTCGCATCACCGGCATATGCGCAGACCGAACTGGGTGTCAGCGACGACGACGCCATCTCCGGCGCGTCCGCCGATTATTTCTCCCGCGACAAGTTCCAGACCGAGACCATCGTCTGTCCGTTCAAGGGCAAGGTGAAATACAAGCCGGGCGAGATTTCCTGCGGCCTCCTGTCGGTTCCTGAAAATCGCGAGAAATTGCGCTCGCGATTCATCCGGCTGCATTACGTGAAGCTGGCCGCAAGAAAGCCAGATGATTGGGATACGGAGAAAAAGGGCGAGTGGAAGCGGCGCGAGGATCCGATTGTTTATTTGACCGGCGGCCCCGGCGCGCAGGCTGTCGGCTATGTGAAGCGCCTCAAGGATCATGGCGCGCGCGACGTTCGCGACCTTTATATCCTCGAACAGCGCGGCATCGGCTTTTCGGAGGATTTCTGCCCGAAATTCGGCCTGTTCGATCCCGCCGCTGGCAACAGCGCGGACTTCGAGGCCTATCAGCGCGCGGGTCTTGCCGCGATGGAGAATTGTTTCGCGGCGGCGAAGGCCGCGCGCGTCGATCTTTCCGCCTACAACACCATTGAAAACGCCCGCGATGTCGAAGCTCTGCGGCGCGCGCTCGGGGCCGAGCAATGGAACGTCTGGGGGATTTCCTATGGCTCGATCCTTGGCCAGGCGTATCTGAAACAGGATCCGGGCGGGATCCGCGCCGTCGTTCTCGACGCCATCGTGCCGATCGTTCCGGGCGCGCATTTCCAGCGTATCGGCACGCATTACCAGCGCGATCTCGATCTCCTTGAAAAGGCGTGCGGCGAGAACAACCCCTGCGCCCGATCGTTTCCGGACTTACAGGACCGCCTCAAGGCCGCGATGACCAAGGTGAAGACCGCGCCGATCGAGGTCGAGGCGATCGACATCGAGCTTTTCCCGGCCGGCAAGGGCTGGTTCTTTCCCGATCTCGTCGGCGGCATTCCGTTTATGGCGCTCTACGAGCAGGACAATTACGCGACGCTTCCCGCTTTTATCGACGCGCTGGCAAGAAAGGTCGAAAAGACCGATTACGATTCATTCCGTCTGCTGACGAGCGCGGGGCCGGGCGGCGGCTTTGAAATCAGCGAGGGATTGTACAACGCCATCGCCTGCAATGACGGCTGGTTCGGCCAGCTGCACGATGCGGTCGCGCAAGACCAGATCGATCATCCGGAGCTTGCGAGCCTTCTGCCCACGCCGGAACTGATCGACGACATGGCGGCGCTCTGCAAACGCTACGGCATGCCGCCACGGCCGGAAGAGCAGTACGCAGCGGTCTCAACCGCCATTCCTGCAATCATCGCCAACGGCGAAATGGACCCGATCACGCCGCCACCGCTGGCCAAAGCGATTCTTCCCGGCTTTTCCAATGCGACCTATGTCGAGTTTCCCTATGCCGGACACGGACCGACGCGATCGGTTGACTGCGCCGGCGATTTTCTGACGAAATTCTTCGATGCGCCGGCGGCGAAAGTCGATACCGGCTGCGCCGACGACATGACGGCGCCGAAGTTTTCAGGGCCGCTTTATCAGACCGAAGGTCTGTTGCGGCTTGCCGCGCTCGCCAGCGAAGACGAGAAAAAAATCGCCGCCCCCGCCGTCTGGTTCGGCGCCTCGGCGCTGGCGCTGATTGTCGCGTTCCTCGTCTATTCGCTGGCGCCTGTCGCGCGCCTCATCAATCGCGAATCCGCGATGCCTACATTGGGCGCGCGCCCGCTCGCCTTTGCGGCGGCGCTCCTCGGCGCCGTCAGCGCGCTTGGCCTTGGCTACGCCGGCTATGCGACGTTCGAGGCGAACGAAATGCTGCTCCTCGCCGGCCTTCTCGGCTTTGCTCGCTGGTTCGTGATCGCTGGGATTCTCGGCGGCGTCGCCGGCCTTGGCGTCATCGGCCTTGCCGTCAGGGCGCGGGCGCAAAAGGCGCTGCCGATCGGCACTCTGGCAGGCCTTGTCGTCACCGGGGCCGCCGCGGTCGCCTTCGCCGCCTTCCTGCTGATGAACGGATTTGTCCCGTTCTGATCGTCAGCCCCCGAACCTGCGGCTCGAACGATTGTTGCATCGGCGTGGCTCTATCAGCTAGGGCTGACCCTAAAGGAGACGCTTTTGCCATCGTCGCCGGACCTTTCCGTGGAAGCCGCCGATCAAACGACAAGGTCGCCGGCGCACGGCGGATTTCCGTGGACCGCGCTCGCCATTGCAGCAACCGCGCTCGTCATCGGCGTCCTCTTCTGGGACGCCGCCGTCAATCTCTGGCATCGCTGGGGCCAGCAGCAGGAGCTTTCCCACAGCTATTTCATCCCGCTGATCTCGCTCTGGCTGGTCTGGATCAACCGCGACACCGTGAAAAAGAGCGTCGGCGGACCGTCCTTCATCGGCGTGGTCATTATTGGTGCGGCGCTGCTCCTCTTGCTGCTCGGTCAGCTGACCAGCATTTTCCTGTTTCAGCATCTCGGTCTCGTCGTCGCGATTGCCGGCGGCGTCGCAGCGTTCGGCGGTCCTTCGCTGCTCCGGACGCTGGCCGCGCCGGTCGGGTTTTTGTTCTTCGCGGTCCCCCCACCCTATTGGCTGATCACCGTCCTATCCTGGAAATTCCAGCAGATGTCGTCGGTGCTCGGCGTCGCCATGATCGAGCTGATGGGAATTCCGGTGCATCTTTCCGGCAACATCATCGATCTTGGCGAGTACAAGCTGCAGGTCGCAGAAGCCTGCAGCGGCCTTCGATACCTGTTCCCGTTTTTGAGCCTCGGCGTGATGGCGGCCTATATGTATCGCGGACGCATGTGGCAGCGTTTGCTGATCGTCGCCGCGACCGTGCCGATCACCATTTTGATGAACAGCCTCCGGATCGCGGGGACCGGCGCCGCGGTACAGGCCTATGGCGTCGAACAGGCGGAAGGCGCGCTGCATTTCTTTGAGGGCTGGGTCGTTTTCCTGTTCTGCCTTGCGGCGCTCTTTGGCGTCATCGCGATCCTCGCGAGATTCTCTAAGCCGCGCGTCAATCCGCTCGATGCGCTGACGACGCCCGACCTGCCGCTGACGCCGGCGCGCGCGGGGCGCCGTTCGCGCGCCTTTGTTTTTGCCGCGGCGGCGGGGGTCGCGGCGCTTTCACTCGGCGCATCGCAGGTGGTTACAACCGATTCACTGATCATCCCGGACCGGGAGAATTTCGCTGGCGTTCCGGACGAATTCGAGGGCTGGGAAAAAGACATTCGTCCGATCGACCCGACGATCGCGGAAGTTCTCGGCGCCGACGATTCAATCGTCATCAATCTCGTCTCACCCGAGGGCGGGGTCTATAATCTCTATCTCGCCTATCTCGACGCCCAGCGCGACGGGCGTTCCTGGCACAGCCCGCGTCAATGCATTCCGGGCGGCGGCTGGAAAATCACCCGCCACGACATCATCCGCACAAAGAGCGGCGATGGCGGTCCCTTCAGTTATAACCGGATGATCATCCAGAACGGCGATTACCGCCAATTGGTGTATTACTGGTACGACCAGCGCGGCCGGAAGGTCGCCAATGAATTCGTCATGAAGTTCTGGCTGATCGTCGATGCGGTTTTCCGCAAGCGCTCCGACGGCGCGATGGTCCGCCTGATCACACCGGTCAGCGCCGACATGCGCGTTGAAGAAGCCGATCAGCAGCTCGAAGGCATGATCGCCCGCGTCGAATCCTTTCTGCCGGCCTATGTGCCGGACTGACGCCAGCCTTGCCCGATGAAGCTGTCGATCGGCATTCTCGCCTATAATGAAGAGACGATGATTGCAGCGACAATTTCCTCGCTGCTCGCGCAGTCCGTGATCGCGGACCCTTCAATCAGCACAGAGATCATCGTCGTCACCAATGGCTGTTCGGACAAGACCGCGGAGGTCGCGGCGGATGCGCTGTCGAATATTCCATTGGCGGCCCTTGCGACGTCAACGGTTTTCGAGGTTGACTGCGCCGGCAAGGCGAACGCCTGGAATATACTTGTCCACGAAGCAAGCGCGGCGGATACCGACTATTTCATTCTCCTCGACGCCGACATCGAGTTCGCGGCGACCGACGCGATCGAACGGCTTGTCCGCCATCTTGAGGACAATGCCGAAATTCTGATCGCGCCGGACCAGCCGGTCAAAAAATTCGCCGCCGGCGGCGGCCCTTTGCGTCCCCTCATCCGCGCGCTACAGAAAACGGGGGGCGACGACGATCACGCCCTTTCCGGCCAACTTTACGCCGCGCGCGCTTCGGCTTTGCGCGCCGTCAGGATGCCGCTTGGCCTCGTCGTCGAAGACGGCTTCTTGCGCGCGATGATATTGACCGCGAATTTCAGCGGGCCCGAAACCCTCTCCCGCATCCGCCGCGCGCCGTGCGTCACACATTTTTATGCGCCTTATGAAAGTCCCGGCGCGATCTGGCGTTACGAACGCCGGCAGGCGGCGGGAACGGCGATCAACCGCTTTCTCTACGACGAGTTTCGATTATGGCGATCGGCGGGGATCGACATCAACACCGAAATCAGACGCCGCAACGCGGCGGACGCCGACTGGATCGAAGCGCTGATCGCCGACCGGGCCGGCGCGGGCGGTGCGATCCTGGTGCCAAAAAATTACATGCTGCGCCGCCTCAGGCGCCGCGGTCCCTGGTCGCTGAAAAGGATGGCGAAGACGCCGCTGATCGCCGCTTCGGTCCTGTTCGATACGATCATCGCGCTAGACGCGAGCCGCGAGCTGCGCCGCCGCGGAAAGGACTCACAAAACGCGGGCGGCGGTCACTGGGACGCGATCCGCTCCGGTTGATCCGAAGAATCCGCAGTTACTCCGTGTCGGTCTCCTCCGCCTCGTCCTCGTCTGTGGGCGCCGCCAGTGCGGGATCCTTCAACCGGACGACATTCACCCGGTCGCTGAATTGCGTCTCGTTCGATCCGGCCGGTCGCGCGCCGAAAACGACGCCGCCCATGTTCGATTTTTTCTTCACCCTGATCGACGCCGTCGCGTTGCCGTTCTCATCGGCGGTGACGGTTCTGGATTTCTTGAGGTCGCCGGGTTCGTCGCCGGAATAGAAAGTAACATCGGTTCCGGGCGCGGCTCTTGCCGTCACCTCGACGCTGTCGCCGGCGTTGACGAACTTTTTGCTGACGGTCAGCCTTGCTTCCGGATAGGCGCCGAGGGCCCGTCCGTAAGACTTGACCGGCGTCAGCGCATAGGGCGCGAGCGCCGCCGGATCGACCGCGTCAGGCGCGTCCGACCCGCCGATGCCGGCGCCGCCATTATAACCTTGCCAGGCGGGCGCCGCGGCATATGGCGCATAGGACGATGTCGGGGACGACGGGGGGCCGCTGACCGGCGCCGACGCGGATTTGCGAATAAGCTGACCCGCCGTCAAATCCGGCCAGTAGACTTCCGGATTGAGATTGGCGATCGCCGCCGGAGACGCGTTCAGGCGCCAGGCGATTTTTTCGAGCGTATCGCCTTCTTGCACGGCGTAAAGTTCGGCGAGCGCGGCCGACATCGCGAACGCCCCTCGCGGCGCCACAGACCCGCCCGGAATTTCAACGATTGCGCCGGGCGCCGTATAGCTCACATTGCCGATCTCGGGATTGTAGCCGACCAGCATGTCGAGCGGCACGTCGCAGAGATTGGCGATGTCAATGAGCGATTCCGCCGCCGACGCTTCGACATAGCGCTCGCAGCGTCCGTCGAGCGCTTCGGCGTCTTCGTCCGTGTACCGCTCATGCGCGCGTCGCGCGCCGTCGATGCCGGCATAGGACGCAATCTCGAAGGGCGCGCCGTTCTGCGAGACCGTATCGGGCGCGTAAAGCGTCGCGTAATGATCGGCGGCATCGACCTGTTTGGCGCCGGTGTAGATCGCCGCAGCATAAGGGTCGTGACCCGCCTGCCGATTCAGATCCAAAGCGCAGCCGCCAGCGATGAGCGCCGCGGCGCCTGCGAGCACGGTCAATCGATTTTGCATTTTTACGCTCCCCTGAAAAACGAACCCCACGGCGTCAGTCGCGCGCCATGTTAACCAATTTTCTGCGGCCGCGCATCATGCCTCTTGGCGCGCGCTAAAATTACCGAAATGTAACGTATGAGACCGTCCGCAGGCGGCGGCTTGCGCGCCCGCGCCGACGCGGGGCAGAAGTCTGACGATCGCCGCCGCGCGCTGGAACGGAATGGACACGCTTTTTGCGAGCTTTCTGACGGCGTTCGTGACGCTCTTCATCGTCATCGACCCGATCCTCGTGACGCCGATCTTCGCCGGCCTCACACGCGAAGACTCGCCCGGAAAGCGGCGGCGCATTGCGCTGGAAGCTGCAATCATCGCCGCCGGAATCATCACGTTTTTCGGCTTCGCCGGCAATCTGATGCTCCATCATCTCGGTATCTCGATGGACGCCTTCCGCACCGCCGGCGGCATCCTCCTTTTCGTCATGGGCTACAGGATGTTCTTCGAGCCGGAGAACGAGGCGCAGGCGAAGACGCCCGGACCTAAAGCCGCCGCGCGTGAAAACATCGCTTTCTTCCCGCTGGCGATCCCGATGCTGTCGGGGCCGGGATCGATCGCAACGATCATGCTGCTGATGGGGCCGGACCGCAGCATCGGCGAGAAGGGGGCGGCGCTCGCCGCGACCTATATCGTGCTGGCGATCGCTGTCCTCATCATGTCGTTCGCCAGTACGATCGGCGATGCGCTCGGCAAGACCGGAATGAATGTCATCACGCGTCTGCTCGGCATGCTGCTGATGGCGCTGTCGACGCAATATGTCTTCGACGGCGTTCGCGTCGGCATTCTTGAGCGCGTCGGCGGCTGACCGGCGCGAGGCGCCTCAGCCGCGCGGCGACTTTCGCGGATCGCCGTCCGCCGCCATGCGGCCGATTGAATGATACTGGAATCCCTGCTCCAGCATCTGCGCCGGCCGATAGACATTGCGCAGATCGATGAAGACCGGCGATTTCAGCAATTCCTTGATCCGCCGAAAATCGAGGGCGCGGAATTCGTCCCACTCGGTGATGAGCGCGACGGCGTCGGCGCCGTCCATCGCGTGATAGGGGCCGTCACAATAGACGACGCCGTCAAGGTGCTTCTTTGCCTCTTCCATGCCGGCGGGATCGAAGGCCCTGACGTCCGCGCCCGCCGCCTGCAGCGCCGGAATGATGTCGAGCGCCGGACTGTCCCGCATATCGTCCGTATTCGGCTTGAAGGTGAGGCCGAGTATCGCGATCGCCTTGCCGTTCACCGAACCGCCGCAGGCCGCGACGATCCGGTCCGCCATCTGGCGCTTGCGGCGCGCATTGATTTCAACGACCGCCTCGACGATTTTTGTCGGCGCGCCCACGGATTGGGCGGTGCGGACCAGCGCCAGCGTGTCCTTTGGAAAACACGAGCCCCCATAGCCGGGGCCCGCATGCAGGAATTTCGACCCGATCCGTCCGTCAAGGCCGATCCCGCGCGCGACTTCCTGGACGTTGGCGCCGACTTTTTCGCAAAGGTCCGCCATCTCGTTGATAAAGGTGATCTTGGTCGCCAGAAACGCGTTGGCCGCGTATTTGATGAGTTCGGACGTTGCGCGATTGGTGAAGACGATCGGCGTTTCATTGATGAAGAGCGGACGATAGACATTGCGCATCACTTCGCGCGCGCGCTCGTCTTCGGCGCCGACGACAATCCGGTCAGGCCGCTTGAAATCCTCGATCGCCGCCCCTTCGCGCAGGAACTCGGGATTTGAAACGACGGAGAACTCCGCATCCGGACGAACCCGGCGGATGATCGCTTCGACTTCCGCGCCGGTGCCGACCGGCACCGTCGATTTGGTGATGACGACCGTGTACCCGTTCATCGCCCTGGCGATTTCCTCGGCCGCCGTATAGACGTAGGAAAGATCGGCAAATCCGTCGCCGCGCCGCGACGGCGTGCCGACAGCGATGAAGACGGCTTCGGCGTCGGGCGTCGCCGCCGAAAGGTCGGTCGTGAAGGAAAGCCTTCCGGCGGACACGTTCTCCTCGACCATCGCGTCGAGGCCCGGCTCGAAAATCGGGATTTCGCCATGTTCGAGCCGCTTGATCTTGGCGGCGTCCTTGTCGATGCAGACGACGTCATGCCCGAAATGCGCAAAACAGGCGCCGGAAACGAGGCCCACATAGCCGGTTCCGACAATGGCGACGCGCATGGTTCTCCCCTCCCGTTAACTCAGAATGCGACCGGAATTGCCGACCGCGATGCAATCGCCGCGCCGCAATAGCCCGAAGGCGGCCTCTTAAATATCAATATGCGTTCTTTGGAAAGAGCACGGCCCTGAAGGTCAAAATCATGATCTTGAAATCGAACCAGACCGACCAGTTGTCGATATAATCAAGATCGCACCGGACCCTTTCGGCCATCAGCTCGTTTTCCGAGGTCTCGCCGCGGTAGCCGTTGACCTGCGCCCAGCCGGTCATGCCCGGTTTCACCTTGTGGCGGCCGGAATAGTTCTGGATCGTCTGCGCGTACTGATGATTGTGGGCGAGCGCGTGCGGGCGCGGCCCGACAAGCGACATGTCCCCATTCAGGACGTTGAAGATCTGCGGCAGTTCGTCAAGGCTGTAACGCCGCAAAAACGCGCCGAGCCGCGTCACCCGCGGATCCCCTTCCTGGGCCTGCGGAATGGTGTCGCCGTCTTCCTCGACCGTCATCGTGCGGAATTTGTAGATGCGGAAGACCTTGTGATTGAAGCCGTGGCGCTGCTGCGTAAAGACGACCGGACCCTTGTTCTCCAGTTTGATGGCGATCGCGAGCGCCAGCATCACCGGCGAAAGGACGAGGAAAGCGGGAATGCCGACCGCGTAGTCCTCAATCGTCTTGACAAGACCGCCCCAGCCTTCAAGCGGGCGGCGATAAAGCGTCAGCAGCGGCGCGCCGCCGATGCGGACAACCTCGCCGCCGGTGTGATCGAGCCAGTGCGCATTCGGGCAGATCGCCAAAGTCACCGGCAAGATCGACAGGCGGTTGACCAGCGCCGTCATGCCTTCCTTCGAGAGTTTCGGCATGGCGATGACAATGTCGTCGATCTCGCCCGTGCGCGCGGCGCGCTCCAGCGCGCTGAGATCGCCCGCCGCGACGCGTCCGGGATTGCTCGCGGCATCCTCGGGCCCGGCCGAATAAAGGCCGACAATCGAGATCGCTTTTTCCGGATTGGCGGCGTGGCCGGCAAAGCGCGCGCCGATTTCATTGGCGCCGACAACAGCGATCCGCCGGGAAAAAACCCCGCCCTCGCGAACGGCGCGGCGCAGCACCGCGGCCGCGACAATGCGCGCTGAAACGAGCGCGAAGGTGACGACGCCCGTCCACGCGAACAGCCAGAATCGCGAAAAATGCTCGGACACTTTCAATGCATAGGCGAAAGCGATCAGTCCAAGGACAATCAGCGCCCAGCGGGCGATGACGGCGCGCATCGAGCGGCTGGAAGAGAGCAGCGATTCAAATTCATAAAATCCGTCGCGGCGGAGGAGCGCGGTCAAGCCGGTCGCGCCGACGATCCCCGCCGCCCCGAAGCGCTGGACGTCGGTCGGAATGACAAGGACATAATGGTGATAGAGGTAGGCGACGGCTACCGACGCGCCGGTCACCATGACGAAGTCGGAAAACTGGACCAGATCGCCGTAAACCGCCCGGGAAAACGGCGCACGCCGGCTTACCTCGGCCGCCGCAAACTCGTCGACGAAACCCGGCGCTTCACTCAACCCCATCTCCGGCGTCCTGGCGCCGCTCCCTCTGTCAGCGGGCCTCGCGACCCGCGATCTTGGTATCATCATCCCCCCAAACAAACAGTAGCGCGGAAAAGATGCACACTAATATTTTCGCAATGCAACATGATAGGAAAAAACGGGTTCGTCGGTTATGGCGTGAGGCTTGCCCCGGGGGGCCTGGAACGCGGACAAGCCCTTCGGCGTTGCGTCTGCTGACCGCGCAGGTGTGCCATGTCGAAACAATATGCCGCCTTTCACGTGTCATGGCGTGACTCGAAAAGGCGGCCTTTCCTGTTCGGGGGCGACGAGGCAATGGGTCGCGCTGCCGCCGACGCCCTGGAATCGAAGCTCAATGCACTTGCCGAAGAAGGCTGGATCATCGACAGGGTGCTGCCCGCCGCCGGCCTCACAGCGCAGCAGACGGCGGCGTATACAATCATCGCCTTCAAATAATCGACGAGGATTTCCGGAGATGACGCAGCTGGACGACGAGGCGCTGCTTGAGGGCATGGCGGCGCTGGCCCTCAAGGCGGGCGCGCTTGCGCTGACGGTTTACGGTAGCGAATTCTCCGTCGGAGTGAAGAGTGACGCCTCGCCGGTGACGGAAGCGGATCGTCTCGGCGAGGAAATTATCCTGGCCGGTCTCGCGCGCCTTGCGCCCGGGATCCCCAGGCTCGCTGAAGAAGCGGCGTCCGAAGGGAGAATTCCGCATCTCGGGCGGGAGTTCTTTCTCATCGACCCGCTCGACGGGACAAAAGAGTTCGTCACCAGGACCGGCGAGTTCACCGTCAATGTCGCCCTTGTTCGCGATGACGCGCCTGAGATAGGCGTCGTCTACGCGCCGGCGATCGGCAAGCTCTATTGCGGCGCGCGAGGGCGCGGCGCGACGCTCGCGCCCGTCGATCAGGGAAGAGCGGGACCGCCGAGGCCGATCAAGGCGCGAATGACGCCCAGGACCGGGCTGATCGCGGTCGCAAGCCGCAGCCACCGATCGCCTGAAACCGACGCGTTTCTTTCAACGCTTGATGTAGGGGACTTTGCGGCTGCGGGATCGTCGCTGAAATTCTGCCTGATTGCGGAGGGACTTGCCGACGTCTATCCGCGGCTCGGGCGGACCATGGAATGGGACACCGGCGCCGGTCAGGCGGTTCTTGAGGCCGCCGGCGGGCGCGTTCTGGAATTTGGATCAAAAGCGCCGCTCCGCTACGGCAAACTCGACCGCGGCTTTGACAATCCGCATTTCATCGCCTGGGGCGCAAACGAGGGTTGTTCATGAAATTCGATGACGCGCTGGCGAAAAGATTGTTTCTCGGCTGCGGCGTCGCCGCTCTGCTGCTCCTTGGCGCCGCACTCGGCGCGCTGCACGGGCCGACGAGGGCGCTATTCGCCAAGGCCGGCGGCGTCGTGCCCGACCTTCGCCGCAACGGCCTCGCCTATGCCGGCGTCAAGCCGACCGGCCACATCGAACCCTTGCGCGCCGACGTCTTTCAATCCGTTGAAATCGACCACAGCCTTTCGGCGCGGGGCGCGACTTTGCTGACCGGTCTTTTTGGAGACAAGCTTGGCGCGCGGCTTGTCGACCGCGACGGCGCCATTCTCCATGAATGGCCGGTCGATTTCTTTTCGCTGTTTCCGGAAGACCGGAAATACCGGTTCGGCGCGCTGGTGCATGGCGACCATCTTTACCCGAATGGCGATCTCCTCGTTGTTGTGGACTCGGTCGGCATGGCGAGGATCAGCGCCTGCGGCGACATCCGCTGGAAGACGCGCCACAGCCCTCATCATTCAATTGACGTCGATGACGACGGCATGATCTGGGCGCCGCTCGGCGCACGCAGGTACGACGACGGGCGCTTGGGCGGCGCCCGCATCGACCGCATCGCGAAATTCGATCCCGAAACCGGAGAACGGCTGCTCCTGATCGACATCTCCGAGGTTCTCACGCGCGCGGGTCAGGAGGGGATCGTGATGGGCAACACGCCGTCTACAGATGACCTTCTTCATATCAATGACGTCGAAATCCTTGACCGCTCAATGGCGGCGGCGTTCCCGGCGTTGGCGTCCGGCGACATCATGGTGAGCGCGCGCAACGTCAGCCAGATCTGGATTCTCGACGGCAAGACGCACGAGATCAAATGGTGGCGGACCGGCCCGATGCACGGCCAGCACGACCCCGATTTCCAGCCCAACGGCGAAATCACCGTCTTCGACAATCAGACCGGGGAACCCGCGAGCGAGAAGAACGCGTTCAAGGGCGGCGGCGGCGGCAGCCGCATCATCGCCATCAATCCGTCGAATCACGCCTACCGCGAGCTTTACGGATCGGACGAGCGCAACACTTTTTATTCGGCGTTCCGCGGCAAGCATCAGGTGCTGGAGAACGGCGGCATCCTGATTACGGAAAGCGAAGCCGGCCGCGCCTTTGAAGCAGCGCCCGACGGGCGGATCGCCTGGGCCTATGTCAACCGCTACGACGACAATGAAGTCGGCTGGCTGATGAGCGCGACGCGCTATCCTGAAAGCTACGCCGACATCGGCAAGGATTGTCCCGCGCAATAACGCGCATCAGAGCGCTTTGCCCATCACCGTCAGCGGCACGCCGACGCCGGTTTTTGTCGGCTCGATGAAATCGCGCAAAGTGCGATAGCCGCAAGCTTCATAGAGCGGGCGGCCCGCAACGGTCGCGACCAGCTCGGCGCGGCGAAAGCCCGCCGCGCGCGCCGCGT
>JBGTLL010000198.1:0-8813 GCA_041744115.1 Parvularculaceae bacterium
GTTCTTGGCGACATCGACGCCGATGACATTTTGGGGCATAAGAAGAAGGTCCTGTCCTTGTCATGCGGGGCCGGCCGTCAAAGCAGCCGCCCCTGTCAACTGTTCAGGTCAAACGCAAAGTACGGCGGACGAGCCCCGCGCGTCGTGACGGTCCTTCAAGACCAAGGATGGGCAAGGGGCCTCGTCCGCAAACGCACTATGCCAGACCCGAAAGAGACAAGGATGGGCGGCGGGCGCAGTGCGAACTTTGCGCCCGCGGCTCGCGAGGCTTGCCTCGCCCTTTGCTGCATTGCAACAACTCAGCCGGCTTGCAAAATGTGGAAATCAAGCCACTGTGCCGCCGCACCGGGTGACAAAGGCGTGACAGCGCCGACTGTTCCGCTGCGGATCGATGCGCCGGGCGGCTTTCGGGGCAAGCCGCGCTTTCGGCGAGGGCGGTCCATTGTTCGTTGCATCACCGCGCCATGCGGGAGGGAAAGAAAAAATGAGTTCTGACACGACAAAGCCTGTCGTCGAAACACGTCCGGCGTTCGTCAGCGGATTCATCCGCCGCAAATCGATCGAGCAGATGCAGGCGGAATTCGAAGGGGGCGAACTGAAACGCACCCTGGGGCCTATCAACCTCATATTCCTTGGCATCGGGTGCATCATCGGCGCCGGCATTTTCGTGCGCACCGGCAATGCCGCAGCGCTGCACGCCGGCCCGGCCGTCATGCTGTCGTTCCTCGTCGCCGGCCTAGTCTGCGCGTTCGCCGGGCTTTGTTATGCCGAGCTTGCCTCGGCGCTGCCAGTTTCGGGATCAGCTTATTCCTACTCCTACGCGACGCTCGGCGAGTTCGCCGCGTGGATCATGGGCGCCTTGTTGCTGCTCGAATACGGCCTCGCCGCCTCGGTCGTCGCTGTCGGATGGTCAGGTTACGTCGTCAGCTTTCTTGCCGACTTCAACATCGTCATTCCAGCGCAACTGACCGCGCCGATGGGCGCGGCGATTACGCTTGCCGACGGCTCGGCATCGACCGCAATTCTCAATCTGCCTGCCCTCGCTATATCTTTGCTGATGATGGTGCTCCTAATTCTCGGCGTCTCGGAGTCGGCAAACGTCAACAACATTATCGTCATCATCAAAGTCGCGGTCGTCATTTCGTTTATCGCGATTGGCGGACTCGCGATCTTCGCCAACCTGTCGACCTACCTGCCGAATTGGGAGCCTTTCATTCCCGAGGCGACGGGCGAGCGCGGCGAATACGGGATCGGCGGCGTCATGCGCGCGGCGTCGATCGTCTTCTTCGCCTATATCGGCTTCGAGGCGGTCTCCACAGCCGGTCAGGAAGCGATCAACCCCAAACGTGACATGCCGATCGGCATTCTCGGGTCGCTGATCATCTGCACGATATTGTACATGCTGACCGCCGCTGTCCTGACGCTGCTGGTCAACTACACCGACCTTAACACGCCAGCGCCGGTCGCCGACGCCGTCAATGCGCTGGGCCCGCAATACAAATGGTTCGCGATCGCGGTAAAAATCGGCGCGATCGCGGGTCTCACCTCGGTTATCCTTGTGCTGATGTACGGCCAAACGCGCGTGTTTTACGCGATGGCGCGCGACGGGCTTATCCCGAACCTGTTCGCCGCCGTTCATTCGAAGTTCAAGACGCCGTGGATCAACACGTTCATCGTTGGCGTGCTGGTGTCGGGCGCGGCGGCGATCTTCGACATTAACGTTTTGGGCGATCTGACCTCGGTCGGCACGCTCGCAGCGTTTGCGATCGTCTGCCTGACAGTCATGTATCTCAGGCGGTCTTGGCCTGATCTCGAACGCGGATTTAAAGTGCCGTTCTACCCGATCGTGCCGATACTTGGGATCCTCTCCTGCCTATTTTTGATTACGACAGTTGAGGCTAAAGTCCTGACGTTCTTCGCGTGGTTCCTTGCGGGCTCCGTTATCTTGTATTTCGTGTACGGCGTTCACAATTCGAATCTCCGCAAGGCGGGCCGAAAGAAGGCTTAGCGCTTTTTTTCAAACCGCCGGGCGGCGAAGAGAACCAGCGCCGCCCATGCCGCGCCGAAGCCGAAGCCGCCAATGACGTCCGTCGGATAGTGGACGCCGAGATAGATGCGGCTCGCGCCGACAATGAGGGCAAGCGAGGCCGCGACGGCGAAGACATAATTGCGGACGAGGCGCTCCTTCGTTTCGCGCGCGACGAGGACGGCGAGCGTCAGATAGATCGCCGCGGCGCTCGCCGAATGGCCGCTCGGAAACGAGCCCGTGGTCGCTTCAACGAGATGCGGCACGAAGTCCGGGCGAGCGCGCGCGAAGAGCTGCTTCATCAGATTGACGATGATCGACTCGCCGAGAACCGCGGCGAACACGACCCCGATCGCGCTCCAGCGCCGCTTCGTCGCCAGATAGCCGCCGAGGACGAGCGTCAGCAAAGTGAGGAAAGGCGTTCCCGCCAACGTCGTCAGATCGCGCGCGACGACGAGAAGCCACGCCGGTCCGATCGGGATCGACGGATTGTCTTCCTGCCGCAGCGCCAGCAGAATGTCGCGGTCGAAGGCGTAAGGCTCGCCGCGCATCGACAGCGCGGCCGTCAGAATAAAGAGCGCGAGGCCGGCGCTCATTCCCGCAAAAACGACCAGTGACTTGGTCTCGCGGCGGGCGGCGGCGGGCGGCTGCGGTGGCGGCGGCGGCTCGGCCATCCCCTGCCTCTATTGCCCGGAGACGAGGCGCATGATCTGCCCGCACAGCCAGCCGCCGAAGGTGCCGACAATGTAGCCGAGGACCGCGAGAAGAGCGCCGACCGGAATGAGCGACGGGTGAAACGCCGCGGCGACGACGGGCGCCGACGCCGCGCCGCCGATATTCGCCTCGCTGCCGATCGCCAGGAAAAAGCTCGGCGCCCGGATCAGCCGCGCGACGAGAATGACAAGCCCCGCATGAAGCGCGAGCCAGATGCCGCCGATCAAAAAGAACGCCGGCGCCGACAGCAGCGCGCCGATATTCATGTGCAGTCCGACGGTTGCGACGAGAATGTAAATAAAGAGAGACCCGATCTTCATCGCGCCCGCGCCCTGAAGCTTTCTGACCGGCGTGAACGACAGCGCAACCCCGACGATCGTCGCGACAACGACAATCCAGAAAAAATTCGAATGCACGCTCAATTGCGCCGCATCCGGGAAATTCTCGATAAAGTAGGGCGTCAGGATATCCGCAAGCAGATGCGATAGCCCGGTCGCGCCGAAGCCGACGGCTATTATGATGATGAGGTCGCGCAAGGACGGAATTCTCGCGGTCTGCGCTTCGAAGGATTCAGCTCTCGCCTTGACGGCTTCAAGCGCCGAAACGTCGGCTTTCAGCCATTTATCGACCCGCGTCTGGTTGGCGGCGACCCAGAGGAGAATTGCCAGCCACACGCTGGCGACGAGAACATCGACCGCGACCCATATCGAGAACGCCTCGGGGCCCGCCCCGTATATTTCGCGCAGCGCCGTCTGGTTGGCCGCGCCGCCGATCCAGCTTCCGGCAACTGTCGACATGCCCCGCCAGACGGCATCCGGTCCTTCGATGGCGACCATTTCCGGCGCCACGAGTTTGGCGAGGAAAAGCGCGATCGGGCCGCCGAAGATGACGCCGATCGTGCCGGTGAAAAACAGGATCAGCACTTTCGGGCCGAGACGCAGCGTGCCCGGAAGATCGGCGACGGCGGTCAGGAGAACGAGCGCCGCCGGCAGCAGATAGCGAGACGAGACAAAGTAAAGCTGCGAGCCTTCCGGATTGACGAGGCCGAACGTCGTCAGCAGCGACGGCAGGAAATAAGCGAGCAGGAGCGGCGGAAAAATCCGGTAGAACCGCGTGAAGAACGGGATTTTGCTTTCGGAAGACCAGAAGACGAAGCCCAGCATCAGCGCGAGGATGCCGAAAATGACGGCGTCGTTGGTGAAAAGCGGTGTTTCCGTCATGATTCCTCCACCAAACAAAGCGCTTATGCGCCGGAACCCTCACCCGCTCGCTATCGCTCGCTGGCCTCTCCCAAGGGAGAGGCGGGCTCCGTCTTCGCCTCTCCCTTGGGAGAGGCCAAAACCGTTCTGTACGGTTTTGGGTGAGGGTTCCGCCAACGCAAATTTGATGCGCTTACTCGTTCTTGTAGACAACGCCGTCCTTCATCACGAAGCCGACGTTTTCCAGCGCCGTCACGTCGGCGAGCGGGTCGCCCTCGACGGCGATGATGTCGGCCGCAAAGCCCGGCTTGATCTGTCCAAGGATGTTTTCCTGACCGATCGCCTCGGCGGCGAGAATTGTCGCCGAGCGGATCGCCTGCCCGGGCGTCATCCCGTATTTCACCATCCAGAAAAACTGCTTGCCGTTGTCGCCATGCGGATAGACGCCGCTGTCGGTGCCGTAGACGACCTTTGCGCCGGCTTTCACCGCCGCGCGGAAACTCTCGCGCTGGATTTCGGCGATCTCGGCGTCCTTCCTGATCGATTCTTCAAGCGCGCCGTTCTTGCGGCCCTCGGTCTGCGTGTATTCGGTGTTGTAGATATCCATCGCGAGATAGACGCCATTCGACTTCGCCATCGAAATCGCTTCCTTGTCGAGATAGCTCGCATGCTCGATCGTATCGACGCCGGCGCGGATCGCGTTCTTGACGCCATCGACGCCATGCGCATGGCTCGCGACCTTGAGGCCGCGCTGATGCGCCTCTTCGACGATCGCGGCGATTTCCTCGACCGTGTTCTGCGCGGCGCCGGGCGTCGTCCCTTTGGAGAACACGCCGCCGGTCGAGCAGGTCTTGATGAGATCGACCCCGTATTTGATGTTGGTGCGGACTTTCGCCTTCATCTCCCACGGGCCGGTGGCGACGCCGTCGCCGTAATCTTCAAACTCCGCCGGCAGAAGATTGTTGTCGGAGCAATGGCCGCCAATGATGCCGACGGGCGGACCGGCGGCAAAGACTCTCGGCCCGTCAACCAGCCCCTCGGCAATCGCATCGCGGAGCGCGACATCGGCGTAGCCGTCGGAGCCGACATTCCGGACCGTTGTGAACCCGGCCATCAAGGTCTTTTCCGCGTTGACGACGCCAAAGATCGCGCTGCGGTCGCGGGATTCTCCATAAGAGCGGTAGCCGCCGGCGGTCGCATCGCCGATCAGATGCGTGTGGACGTCGATGAGGCCGGGGAGGATTGTCCTCGCGCCGAGATCAACCGCCCTCGCGCCTTCCGGCGCCGTCAGCGTCGCTTTCGTCCCGACCGAGACAATTTTCCCATCCCTGACGACAATCGCCGGGTCGGCGACCGCCCTTCCCGTCGCCGGATCGATCATCCGCGCGGCGGTCATATAAACCGTCTCAGCCGCCGCCGGCTGCGCCGCCAATAACGCCAAGGCTCCAAGCAACACTCGCATGACGGCCCTCTCTGCCCGAATGGCCAAGCGAGAATGAGTGCTGTTCCGTTTTCAGGTCAAGCAGCGCCGATCATCGCCATCTTCCGCCCAACCCTCCTCGCCGATCAGCGGGACAAAGGAAACCGCCGCCAGATCTTCCGTCGCATATTGATCGGCGCCAATGCGCCGTGTCCGGCTCAGCTGCTGCGCCGGCGCGGCGCCGACCGGCATCACCAGCACGCCGCCGATCGCGAGCTGTTGTTTTAGCGCCGGCGGAAGCTCCGGCCCGTAGGCCGCGACGACGATTGCATTGAACGGGGCCGCTTCCGGCCATCCTTTCGTGCCGTCGCCGTGACGGATTTTGAGGTTCCGGTAGCCGAGACACGCCCAGCGCTCGCGCGCACGCTCGACCAGCGGCAGGCGGCGTTCGACGACGAATACTTCCCGGGCGATGCGGCTGAGGACCGCGGCGGCGTAGCCCGACCCGCCGCCGACTTCGAGCACACGGGCGCGCCGTTCGATCTCGGCGGCCGCCGCCATCAACCCGACGATATAAGGCTGCGAAATCGTCTGCCCTTCCGCGATCGGCAGCGCCCTGTCTTCGTAGGCGAATTCTTCGTCGCCAATCTCGACAAAGGCTTCGCGCGGAACGGCGAGCATCGCATCAAGCACGCGCCGATCGCCGATCCCTCGCCGGCGCAACTGCCGCTCGACCATTTGCCCGCGGGCCTCAGCGTAACCGGACATCGGGGCCTTTATGAGCGGGAGATTTCGCCGCCCGCCCTATCAACATGGAACCGGAGACGCCGGTTCCGACAGGCTTGCAACCTCAAGGAGAAAAGACATTGCGGATGATCAACTAATCTGGGCTTGTGGCAGCGGCGTCAGCGCCTATAGTGGCGCCTCGCCCGAAAATCTTCGGTTTTCTCTATCCGGCGTCAGACCGGCAAGCAAAAGACCAAATGCCGGGCGCTTCGGGCGCTGCGACTGTAAACAAGTAACGAAGGGCTCAACATGATAAAAACCAAACTGACCGGCCGGCGCCGGATTGGCGCCGCGCTGGCCATTGGCGCGGCCGCGCTGATGATTGCCCCCGCCTATGCGGGCAACACCAAGTCGGATATTGCGCCAGGACAGGCGCGCTATCTGATCCAGCATAACGCCAACAACAAGCAGGCGGTGCACGACGCGATTGCGCAATATGGCGGGCGTGTCGCGCTCGACTATTCGGCGCTGATCTCCGGCCTTGCGGCTGACCTTTCTCCCGCCGGCATCGACTCGCTGCGCCGCAGCGGCCTCGTGACGACGATCGAGGAAGATGAGCTGCGCACGCTGCATACGCAGCCAGCGGCCTTCGAAGATGGCGCCGTCGCCGCGCCGGACGCGCTGCCATCGGGATTCCCGAATGGGACGTTCAGCGAATTTGTTCCGTGGGGACGCGACCGCGTCAACGCCGACGTTGTCTGGAGCGTCGGACCGAATTTCGGCGTCGCCGATAACGGCGTTGCGACGCCGGACGTGGCCGCGGGTTCGGTCACCGGTCAAGGCGTCGTTGTCGGCGTCCTCGACACCGGCATCGACTACGATCACCCGGACCTTGCCGGCAACATCATTGACGACCGCGGCAGCGGCGTTGTTCGCGACTTCCTATTCGGCGGCGACGACGATGCGACGGACGACACCTTCAACGGTCACGGCACCAGCGTCGCCAGCGTCATCGCGTCGGTTGACAACGCCGTCGGCCTGATCGGCGTCGCACCGGGCGCAAAAATCCGTCCCTATCGCGTTTGCGACGGCAGCTGCCCGCTGTCGGCGATCATCGGCGGCCTCGTTCAGGCGACCGTCGATGGCGTTGACGTCATCAATATGAGCTTCGGCGGTGGCGCCGGAAAGAATTTTGAAGCGTCCGCAATTCAGGCCGCGGCGCGAGCCGGCATCGTGCTGGTCGCTTCGGCCGGCAACGACGCCAGCCAGAAGATTCATTTCCCGGCCGGCTACGGTCAGGTTCTCGCCGTCGGCGCAACCGACATCAACGACAACCCGGCGTCGTTCACCAATTTTGGCGGCTGGGTCGATATCACGGGCCCCGGCGTCAACAACCCGACCGCGACCTGCACCGGCTGCGTCATCGTTGGCGTGGTCGAAGAACTGACGCCGACGGCGCGGAGCTTTTCCGCCAACGGCTTGACCAATTCGCCGCTTTCTCTGGTTTCGAACCAGGAGGTCGTCAATGTCGGCCGCGCCTGCAACGTCACGGCGGGCGACACCCTTGCGACCAATCCCTCCGGGAAAGTCGCGCTGATCGTGCGCGGCGCGTGCAGCTTCGCTGAAAAAGTGGCGTTCGCCGAGGCGAACGGCGCGGTGGCGACGATCGTCTACAACAGCGCCCCTGGAAACTTCAGCGGCACTCTTGGCGCTTATGTTCCGGCCGGCCCGTCGGTGTCGATTTCCCAGGCGGACGGTCAGGCGCTCGCCGTGGACATCGCCGCCAGCACGACGACGGCGAATGTCGGCCTCGAGCGGTCGCAGACCATCGAATACTGGTTCATCAGCGGCACCTCGTTCTCCGGCCCGCATGTCGCCGGGGTCGCCGCGCTGGTGAAATCGGCCAATCCGGACCTCTCGGCAGACGAGATCCGGCGTATCCTGGTCACCACCGCCGAAGATTTCGGTAACCAGAACCTCTTTGGCGCCGGCATGGTCAGAGCCGACCGCGCGGTGGAAGCCGCGCAGCCGTAAACGCTTCAGACGCGTTGAACACGAGAACCAGGGGCCGAAAGGCCCCTGGTTTTTTTGTTATCTTGACCTGGCCGACAATCTCGACACCAATGTCCTGCTCTACTCGATCGGCGCCGGGCCGGCGGATGCTGTGAAAGTTGAGACCGCAACGGCGCTTCTCGACCGCGAAGATTGCATCCTGTCGTTTCAGATCCTGCAAGAGTTCTATGTTCAGGCGACGCGGGCGAGCCGGACGGTCGCGCTTCCACACAACCTCGCCCGATCATTTGTCGAGAAATGGCTACGGTTTCCTGTCGTCGAGGGAACAACAAACTTGTTGCTCGCGGCGCTCGAAATACGGACCAGATGCAACTTTTCCTATTGGGACTGCGCAATCATCGCCGCCGCCCGCGCCGCCGGCTGCGAAACGCTGTATACGGAAGACATGCGGCACGGGCGGATTATCGACGGCGTCGCGATCGTGAACCCGTTTCGCGACGCCGCCTGACCCAGCTACGTCGCGAGACAGGTCTGCAACGCCGCGTCATAGGCGGCCTTCGACTGCTGATACGCGGCGACCTGCCTGTCGTAGCGTTCGTCGGCCGCATTCTGTTTCGATTTCTTGATGGCGTGACCGCCAAGCGCGCCGGCGCCCGCGCCGACTGCCGCCCCGATTCCGGCCCTGTCGGTGATGATCTCGCCGCCGATCGCGCCC
>JBGTLL010000199.1:0-3400 GCA_041744115.1 Parvularculaceae bacterium
GCGCGACCGAGATCGGCGCCGTCACCGCCGCTGTGAGCGCGCCGAAATGGCGTTCCGCGCGGGCGGGATCATTGAGATAGCGGAGCGCGATCCAGCCGGCGTTGAACTCGGCCTCGGCAAACTGCGGCGTTCCAGGTTCAAGGCCGTGGTGCGAGGCCATCGCATAGGCGTCGGCGTATTGCCGGTTTTTCAGCGCCCAGCGCATCAGCAATTGCTGTTCTTCCCACCAGCGGACGGGATTGCGCAAGGCGGCGTCGGTCGGCGCGGCGCGCGCAATCGCAATCGCGCGCGGCTCTTCCTCGGCGCGGCGGAAATAGCGGACCGCGGCCAGCATGACGCCGGGATCGGCGCGATCGTCCGCCCCGAGATTGTTGTACTGCCTTGGACCGTCGCCGCCGCCCAGCAGCAATGCGGCCCGCGCATCCGCCTTTCTTCTGTCGCTGGAGGCGAGCCGCGGGAATGTCCGCTTCGCGGTCGAAACCTCGCGCGCCCACAAGAGCCGGTCGACGCGCGCCGCGTGATCTTCCGCGGAAAGTCGCCCGCCAAAGTTCGCGAGAAGGCGCTGCTCATCGGCCTGCGCGAAATTATTGTTGATCCATGCGTCTTTAAGGTGAAGCTCCCCGGCGTCGGTCGCGCCGGCGTTGAATTGCGCGCGCGCCAGCTGCACTTTTCCTTCGCCCGTCAGCGGATCGCGGGATTGGTAGAAAGCGAGCACCGTCGCCGGGGACGTGGTCCACAGCATCCGTTTCTCGACATGCCGCTGGATTTTCGACCCCGACGGCCATTCCGGGTGGAGGTCGAGAAAGGCGTCGGCGTCGGCGATCGAGACGAGCGGGTCTTCCGCGTCGAAATAATACCAGTCGGCAAGGCTCTTTGCGGTCCGGTCCTTGATCGAGGCGGCGGCGCCGCGCGCCGGCGCGTATTTCCGCCGGGATATCGCGTCCTCGACGATTTTCAGCAGAGCGAGGTCGGTCGCGCCGACATAGGCAGGGGCGGGCGGCGGCGGTTTGAGGCGCGGCGCCTCGACCATCGCCGCCGATGCGGCAACGGGCATCGCGACCAGCGCCAGCGCCATGGCCGCCCCCCATCGTGTTTTCCCCTTACTCAGCATCGGCAACAACGCGTCCCCTTCAAGGATCGGCGCATGGTAAACAATTTGTCGCCGATTGCATGCCTTTCGCCTTAAATCACCGCAAACTTGCCCGCTTTTCGGGCAGACTGTATCGAAAGCGCCAACGCAGATCGCAAAGAAAACCCATGAAAGCACTTAAAGGCTCCCTGACGGCGCTGGTGACGCCGTTCAAGACCGGGGCCGTCGACGCCGAGACATTTCAGCGGCTGATCGAGCGCCAGATCAAGGCGGGGACGTCGGCGATTGTCCCGGCCGGCACCACCGGCGAGTCGGCGACGCTTTCCCATGACGAGCATTTCGAGGTCATTTCCCTCGCCGTCGAGGCGGCGGCGGGACGCGTTCCCGTGATCGCCGGCGCAAGCTCCAATGCGACGGCGCGGGCGATAGAACTCGGACGCTACGCCGAAAAGGCGGGGGCGGACGCGCTCCTCTCCCTCACCGGCTACTACAACAAGCCGACGCAAGGAGGGATCGTCGCGCATTTCACGGCGCTGCACGACGCGACGGGTTTGCCGATCATCGTTTACAATGTTCCCGGACGGACGGTTGTCGATCTGTCGGTCGAGACAATTGCGACCTTGTCAAAATTGCCGCGCATTGTCGGCGTCAAGGATGCGACCGGCGATCTTGCGCGCGTCGCGCTGCAGCGGCTCGCCAGCGGCGCCGGCTTCATCCAGCTTTCCGGCGAAGACATGACGGCGGTCGGCTTCAACGCCATGGGCGGGCAGGGCTGCATCAGCGTCACCGCGAACGTCGTTCCGGATCTTTGCGCCGAGATGCAAAGGGCGTCGCTCGCCGGCGATCTTGACGCCGCCGTCCGCCTGCAGGACCGGCTGGCGCCGCTGCACGACGTTCTCTTCGCGGAAACCTCGCCCGGACCGGTCAAATACGCGATGTCCCTGCTCGGCCTTTGCAGCGAGGACGTGCGCCTGCCGCTTGTCGGCCCCGGCGAGGCGACAAAGGCGCGCATCCGCGCGGTTCTTCAGGGGCTGGAGCTGATCGGCTGATGGCGGCGAAAAAGGACGGCGCCTACAAAATGATCGCCGACAACAAGCGCGCGCGCCACGATTATTATATCGAGGACGTGATCGAGGCCGGCATCATGCTGACCGGCACCGAGGTCAAGGCGCTGCGCGAAGGCAAGGCGAGCATAAAGGAATCCTACGCAACACCGGAAAAGAACGCGATCTGGCTGATCAACGCCAACATCCCCGAATACTCCGCCGGCAACCGCGAAAATCACGAACCGAAGCGTCCGCGAAAACTCCTGCTCCACGGCCGCGAGATCGCGCGCCTCTCGCAGGCCGTCGAGCGCAAGGGTTATACGATCGCGCCGCTGAAACTCTATTTCAACGACCGCGGCATCGCCAAACTCGAAATCGGGTTGGCGCTCGGCAAGAAAGCGCATGACAAGCGCGATACGGAAAAGCAACGCGACTGGTCGCGGCAGAAAGGCCGGCTGCTGCGGGATCGGGGGTAGCGCCAAGCAGTTGTAGCCACTTCCTTCCGCAGGACCAAAGAGCGGCGGATTGCATCCGCCCCACGGTGTCGCTTCTCAATCCAGCGTTCGCCTGAATCGCGCCAGAGAGGCGAACGCCAGGACCGTCAGGATGACCGCGATCGGCCAGATGTCGCCGCGGATTTCCGCAAAGCCGGCGCCCTTCAGCATCACTTCGCGGACGATCCTCAAAAAATGCGTGATCGGCAGCGCTTCGCCGATCGCCCGCGCCCAGCCGGGCATGGCGGCGAAGGGAAACATGAATCCGGAAAGAAGGATCGACGGCAGGAAAATGAAGAACGTCATCTGCATCGCCTGCATTTGCGTCCTGGCGACGGTCGAGATGAGATAGCCGAGCATCAGATTGGTGAAGATGAAGAGCAGCACCGCGACGAGGAACGGCGGAAACGCGCCGACAAACGGAATTTGAAAAACAAAGGCGCCGGCGGTCAAAACAATCGCCGCCTGGATGCAGCCGACCAGAACATAGGGCGTCGTCTTGCCGATCATGATCTCGCTGGCGCGGACCGGCGTCGACAGCAGCGATTCAATGGTGCCGCGTTCGACCTCTCTGGTCAGAGCAATCGACGTGATCATGATCAACGTCATCGTCAAAATGACGCCGAGCAATCCCGGCACGATGTTGAACGAGGTCTCGCCGGCCGGATTGTATTGGCGGTGAACGACGATGTCGTAAGGCGGCTCGGCGCCTCTCAATCCCCGCGGCAGGCGGTCGAGGTCCGGCGCGAACGCGCGCGCGGCAATCTCGC
>JBGTLL010000200.1:0-4844 GCA_041744115.1 Parvularculaceae bacterium
ACGCGATCGGCGAGGCGCTCCGGGCGAAAGAATTTACCCCCGCCGAGAGCGATGCGGCGCTGGCCGCGCTCGCGGGCGATATCGGCGCGCGCCTCAGGGACTGGGGGTCGATGGGCGCCATCCCGCCCGAAGAAACCGCGCAATTCCGCAGCGATCTCTATGTCATCGGGGAAGCCGCGAAGCTCTCGTCAAAGACCGCGACGGATCTGACGGCGGACCAGAAGGCGATGCTTGAGCAGCTCGCAACGACAACGCAGTCGGCCACCCGCTTCATCCCGGACTGGGTGAAATTCGCGGTCGCGCTGTCGCTTGGCCTTGGCACCATGGTCGGCTGGCGGCGGATCGTCATCACCGTCGGCGAAAGGATCGGCAAGGCCCACATGTCCTACGGCCAGGGCGCCGCCGCCGAAACCGTCGCCGCGGTGACCATCTTCAGCGCGCAGCAATTCGGAATGCCGGTGTCGACTACCCATGTCCTCAACAGCGCCGTCGCCGGGACCATGGCCGCGAACGGCTCGGGCCTGCAATGGAAGACGATCGGCACCCTCGCTTCCGCCTGGCTGTTCACGTTGCCGGTCGTGATCACGCTTTCGGGGGTCCTGTATTATATCGGCCTGCGGATCGCCGGCGCGCTGACTTGACTTCGCGCGGCGCGCGTCCGATCCCCGCCCGTCCGCAGGCAGGAAGTGGGCGGCATGGACGGCGCGGCGCAAGGTCAGGCGATCATCGGCGATCATCCGGTCGCCCCCCATGGCCGCGTCGGCGTCCTCATCGTCAATCTTGGAACCCCGGAAGCGCCGACAGCCGGCGCCGTGCGGAAATATCTCGCTGAATTCCTCTCCGACCGGCGCGTCGTCGATTATCCGCGCGCCGTTTGGCTGCCGCTTCTTTACGGCGTCATTCTCAACCTGCGGCCGGCGAGGTCGGCGCGCGCTTACGCCAAAATCTGGACCGATGAAGGCTCGCCGCTTCGCCGCCACACGAGGGAGGCTGGCGAGGCGCTGCGGCGGCGGCTCGGCGACCGGGCGATCGCGGACTGGGCGATGCGCTATGGCGCCCCGTCCGTCCGCACGCGGATCATGGCGCTGAAGGATCAGGGATGCGACCGCATCCTCGTCGTTCCGCTCTACCCGCAATACTCGCAGTCGACGTCGGCGAGCGTCGCCGACGCGGCGTTCGGCGCGCTGAAGACCATGATCTGGCAGCCCTCGCTCAGGATCGCCGCGCCCTATCCCGATCATCCGGCCTATATCGCCGCGCTGAAGCAAGGCGCCGAGGCGCATCTTTCAGCGCTCGGCTGGACGCCCGAGCACGTTATTCTTTCTTTCCACGGAACGCCAAAGCGGCATCTCCTTGCGGGCGATCCCTATTATTGCCATTGCGCGAAAACCGCGCGGCTCCTGCGCGAGGCCATGGGCTGGAGCGATCGATTCGCGCCGCTCGCCTTCCAGTCGCGCTTTGGCCGCGAGGAATGGCTGACCCCGGCGACCGATGCGACGATCCGCGATCTTGCTGGCGGCGGCGTCAGACGAATTGCGGTGATGACGCCGGGATTTGTATGCGACTGTCTTGAAACGCTCGAGGAAATTGCGATCGGCGGCGCCGAAACATTCCGCCGCGCCGGCGGCGAACTTTTCTCGGCGATCCCGTGCCTGAACGATTCACCCGCGACGATCGACCTGCTAGAAGCGCTGGCGCTGCGCGAGGCCGCCGGCTGGATTTAAGGAACCGGATTTCATGCCTGATTTTTTCCTGACGCCGGAATTCTGGGGCAGCCTTGTTACGCTGACCTTTCTCGAAATCGTCCTTGGCATCGATAATCTTCTGTTCGTGTCGATCGCCGTCGGCAATCTCAAAGGCGCCCAGCAGAAGACCGCGCGCCGCTTCGGCGTCTGGGGCGCGATGATCTTGAGGATCGTCATGCTCGGCGGCGTTTTCTGGATCATCGCCCTCGACGCCGAGCCGCTGTTTACGTTCCCGGAGGGGCTGTCCGCGATCGTCGGCGCCAATGATGCGCATGCGCGCGAAGCCTTCAGCGAAGTCACGGTGAAGGATCTGATCCTGCTCGCCGGCGGCCTCTTCCTGTTGTGGAAAGGGACGCAGGAAATCCACGCCGCGGTCGAAGGCGCCGATCATGAAAAGTCGCAGGCGAAATCAACCTTCAGCGCCGCGCTCGTCCAGCTTCTCGTCATCAACGTCGTCTTTTCGCTCGACAGCGTCATCACCGCGATCGGCATGACCGACCAGCTTCCCGTGATGTTCGCCGCCGTCATCCTGTCGACGATCGTGATGGCGTTCGCGGCCGAGCCGCTCGCCGGCTTCATCGAAAAGCACCCGACGACGAAAATGCTGGCGCTCGCCTTCATCCTCCTCGTCGGCGTCGCGCTTGTCGCCGACGGCGCGGGCTTCCACATTCCGCGCGGCTATCTCTATTTCGCGATCGCCTTCTCGCTCGCCGTCGAGATCCTGAACATCCGCGCGCGCGGGAAGGCAAAGACGGCGGAAGGCGAAAGCTGACCCTCACCCGCTCGCAAGCGCTCGCTGGCCTCTCCCAAGGGAGAGGCAAGGGATTCTTCGCCTCTCCCTCGGGAGAGCCAAAACCGTTCTTCCCGGTTTTTTGCGTGAGGGGCCAGATTGCGCGGGTGCTACAAAGACCTCCCTCATCCTGAGGAGCGCGCCACTTTGCGCGCGTCTCGAAGGAGGGGCGGCAAAGCGGAGTGTATCCGCTCTACGTCCGTAGACGGATGAGCCGATCGAGCAACGCATCGACCTCTTGCTCCCTTGTCGCCCATGAACAGATCAGCCGCTGCATTGTACTGCTGGCGGGATCGCCCGGCGTCACCCACGGGTAAAACATCGCGCCCTTCGCGCGGATCTTATCGGCGACGCCGTCCGGAAAGGACACGAACACCTCGTTCGCCTCGGTCGGGTACCAGATTTTGCAGCCTTCCGTCGCCGTGAGCCCATCCGAAAGCTTTTTCGCCATCGCGTTCGCATGGCGCGCCATCTTCAGCCAACGATCGTTGGCGAAATAAGCGTCAAACTGCGCCGCGATGAATCGCATTTTCGACAGGAGATGCGCGCCGCGCTTTCGGCGGAAGGCGAAATCTTCGGCGGCGGCCGGATTAAAAAACACCACCGCTTCCGCGCACAGGCACCCGTTCTTCGTGCCGCCGAAGGAAAGCGCGTCGACGCCGGCTTTCCATGTGATGTCGGCCGGCGAACAGCAGAGCGCGGCGACGGCGTTTGCAAAGCGCGCGCCGTCCATATGAACTTTCAGTCCGGCGGCATGCGCGGCGTCCGCCAGCGCTTTTACTTCGCCTGCGGCGTAAACCGCGCCGCATTCGGTCGCCTGTGTGATCGAGAGCGCGCTTGCCGGCATGCCGTGCGGCGGGCGGTCGGGAAACCCCTTGAGCGCGGCTTTTATCGTCTCCGGCGCGAGCTTTGCCGCGAACCCCTCAAGCGGCAGCAGTTTCGCGCCGCCGGTGAAAAATTCCGGCGCGCCGCACTCGTCCATCTGGATGTGGCTTTCCCGATGGCAGAAGATCATGCCCCAGGGCGGCGTCATCTGCGCCAGCGCAAGGCTGTTCGCGGCGCCGCCGGTCGCGACGAAAAAGACCGCGACGTCGCGCTCGAAAACTTCCGAGAATTTCGCTTCGGCGCGCCTCGTCAGTTCGTCGCTTCCATAGGACGGCGCTTGCCCCTCATTGGCGCGGACGAGCGCCGCCATGATATCGGGATGGGCGCCCGCCCAGTTGTCGGAAGCAAACATCATGGCGCGGAGGATGCGAAAGGCGGGCCGATCGCGTCAAGCGCCGTCATGAACGCCCCGAAATCCGGGATAACCCGGTCAGCGCCGGCCGCCGCAAGCGTTTCGCCATAGCCTTCAAAGCAATGCCCGCCGCCAGTAAAGCCCCAGGTCGTCATGCCGGCGGCCAAGGCTGCGCGGACGCCGTTGACGCTGTCCTCGATGACGAGGCAGCGGGCCGGCGACAGCCCAAGCTTTTCCGCCGCGTAAAGAAAAATGTCGGGCGCGGGTTTTCCGTGCGCGACGAGGTCGGCCGAATAGACGTGGGGCGCGGCGAGGTCGAACAGACCCATGCGCTTCAGCTTCGCGTCGAGGAAATGCGCGCGCGAAGAGGAAGCGACCGCGACCGCGCCGAAGCGGTTTTTTGTGGCGATGAGCGCCCGGTCGGCGCCGGCGATGACGGTGAGCGCGGTCATTTCCCGGCGGCGCCCGGACAGCACCTGGTCCTCGAAATCGTCGGGCGCCGCGCGGCCATGCGCCTTTATGTAATCCGTGCGCAGATGTTCGAAGAATGCGCCGTCATGGAGGCCGACAAAGCGGCGGGCATAGTCTTCCTGCGTGTAGAAAAGTCCAAGGCTTTCAAGCGCCGCGCGTTCGCCGCGGATCGACAAAATCTCCGAATCGACGAGGACGCCGTCGCAATCGAAAATCACGGCGCTGAACAGGTTTCCCGCAATTGGAGTCATGACCGCTTGTTCATGAAGGAAAGAGCCGCGCCTTGATCCCGCCGGTTGCGGCGGACGGCGGGCGGAACGCCCGACCGCGCGCCCGTGTTTGGCGGGGATCGGACGCAATGGAAAGGCCCATCAGGCCTTGAGGAGGATAAAATGCGTACAGGAACAATGATCGCGGCGGCGCTCGGCGCCATCGTTATCGCAACCGGCGTCGGCGCCGTCATCGCCGGCTCGGACGCGGACGGGCGCGATGATCGCGCAACCGAAGAATCCTCGCCGCTCGCCCTTGCCCCGGCGGAGCCGGAAGACTGCCGCGTCGTCGCCACCAGCGAGACGGGGTTTGATCCGGCGACGACGCCGGT
>JBGTLL010000201.1:0-16036 GCA_041744115.1 Parvularculaceae bacterium
CCGCGGCGTGGGCGGGCGCGAGCCGCGGCGCGAAGCGGGCGAGCGCATAGGCTTCGCTGATCTGGTGCAAAGCGTTGGCGACCACGTCCGCGCTGTCGCCCGCCGCGAGAATTGCCAGCGGCGCTTCGGCGTCACGGATAAATGTCCGAAAATCTTCAAGCGTCGCGAACGCCGGCGCGTAAAGCAGGCTCGCCCGCGCATCGATCATCGTTTCGATCGCCGCCGCCGCCTCGGGAGTGATTGCACTGGTCGCCGCCAGCGCTTCAACCACGGGATGCGCGCGCGGCGGGGCGCCGCCACTGATCCCGCCCAGCGACTCCCGCCACCATTGCAGGCGAATTTCGCCAATCGGCGGCTCGCTGACGATCAGCGGGATTCGGCGAAGTTCGATCTGCAACGCGAAGAGCGCGGCAAGCCGCGCCCGATCCGGCGCGAGGGCGTAGCCCAGCGACAGATGCAAGTCCTCGTCGCCCCGCGCCACAAGGTCCGCGCAGAAAACGGCTGCGTCCGGGGAACCCTCCGTTGATCCATGTGTCATTGAAGCAGCGCGCCCGGCGTGAAGCTCCGCCACAAAGCATGACGCGCACCAAGTCCACAAAAGGACGGCGCCAATGCCCGTTGTCTTACCCGAACTTCCCTATGAGCGCGACGCGCTGGCGCCGCATATTTCGGCGAAAACGCTGGAATTTCACCACGGTAAACATCACCGCGCTTATGTCGAGAAAACCAACCAGCTGATCGAAGGAACCAGTCTTGCGGAAAAGCCGCTTGAAGAGATCATCCGCGCGGTCGCAGGCGACGAACGGCGCAAGGAGATTTTCAATAACGCCGCGCAGGCCTGGAACCATGAATTCTACTGGAATTCTATGGCCCCGGATGGCGGCGGCGCCCCTTCGGGAGAGATCGCGGCTTTGCTGAAGCGCGACTTCGGCGGCTATGACGGTTTCCGCGAAGCGTTCTTCTCGGCCGGGAAGACGCAATTTGCCTCAGGCTGGGCGTGGCTCGTCAAGGTCGGCGGCAAGCTCGAAGTGCGAAACTCGGACGACGCCCGCACGCCGATCGAAGACAAAGGCGTGACGCCGCTGCTGACGATGGATGTCTGGGAGCACGCCTACTACCTCGACGTCCAGAACGAGCGGCCGAAATATATCGACGCCTTTCTCGATCATCTCGTGAACTGGGACTTCGCACGCGACAATCTGAAGAATTGACGGGCCGAAGGTCCAAGGGCGCTTCCGGCAACGCGCGCCCTGGAAATAAAAAAAGCCGGGGCTTCTTCCGAAGCCCCGGCTCCTCATTGTTCCGACTTGAAGGTCAAAAGCTCTTGCGGACTGACATAAACGCAGTCCGGCCCTGCAGGTCGTAACCGACGCCGACCGGGACGTTGAAGACAGACGTCAGGACACCGTCGGCATCGATCAGTTCAGGCCCTCTGTTAAACACGTTCCGCAGGCCCGCCGTCATCACCCAGTCGCCCGGCGCCCAGGTCAGCGACATATTGTGGACGAAGTAATTGTCCGTGAAGTAGAGCGGCTGGCACTGCACGCCAGTGGCCAGCAGTCGAGCCGGGTTGGTCGGGTCGGGGCAGGCGACGTCAAAAGCCAGACCCGGTTCATCTTCCGCGCCTTTGCCGATCCAGCGGGTCAGCCAGCTGAACCGGTAATCGCCGGTTCCAACAAGCAGGTTGGCGTTGCCGCGCCATTTCGGCGATTCAGTCTCGCCCGCATTGTCATCGACCGAACCAAGAACCTCAAATTCCTGTTCGAAAAGTTGCGCAAGACGAACGTCGAGGGTCAGATCGAATGGCCTGTCGAAGGCGTCGAAGTCCTTGGTCAGCAACAGGTTGTAGTCGATGCCCTTGGAAGTTATGCGACCGATGTTGATGAAGCTTGTGTCAAGAAGGTCAATGAAGCCGTCGGCGTCGCGACGCACCCGGGTGCAAAAAGCGTCGGAAGCGCCAGACTGGATTTCGAAGCAATTATCAATCACATCGTCTGTTCCCGGCTCTTCAACGGAGTCGGTGACCTTGATGTCGTAATAGGTCGCGGAAACCGTCAGCCCGAAAGCATCTGTCCACGGCTGCGCAAGCACCACGCCCGCCGTCCAGGCGCGCGAATCTTCGTCATCGAGTTCTTCCGAGCCGCCGGTCAAAATTTCGGTGCTGGCGATCGGATTGACCGCCGGCGCCGTCGTAATGCCGAGGCTGAACGGATCAACGCCCTGGGCCTGACATTGCGCAATCGTGAACGGCGAGCGGGTTTCGTTCGCTGCAAGATAAGTCGGGGGAATCGCCGGATTGCCGCTGGCCATGCGGGCCGCTTCCGGAACGATGCACGGGTCGGTCACATTAAGGAACCCGGTGCCGCCGAGCAGGAACTGCTCGCGCGAATTCGGCGCCCGGTAGGACGTGCCGTAGGTGCCGCGGAAGGTCATCCAGTCCACCGGCTTGTAAATGCCTTTGACGCTGTAAGTCCACGCGGCGCCGTAATTGCTTTCTTCGGTCCAGCGCGCCGCCGCGTTAATGTTAAGAAGCTCGGCAAACGGCAGGTCCGATATGAGGTCGGTATCGGCCTCGAAGAAGAATTCGTAGATATCGCGTTTGCCTGTTGCGCCTCGGTCCGCCGCGCGATTGAAGATGCGGCCTTCGCGCACCAGAGCGGATGGCCGCGAGTCGATGGCGTCTTCGCGCCACTCGCCGCCAACCACGACCGAAAGCGGATTGCTGTTCCACGGGAGGGTCGCGACCTGACCGGTGACGAAAACCTGACCGAGGGTTTGTTCAACGGTTGTCGCGAAATCCGCTGAAACGAAGAGATATTCCGCTTCTTCCGGCGTAAAGAAGCCGCCGCCTTCGACGTAGAGATTTGGCGCGAACAGGTTGACCGGCACGCAGTCAACCCCTGCCGGAATGCCGCCGCCGCAGGTGACGGAGCCGTCCGGATTGCGGACCGATGTGTTCAGCGACAGAAGGAGGCGGTCTTCGTCGACGCCCTGGAACCTGTCGACGCCGTTCGAACGCGAATAGGAGCCGGAAGCCTCCCAGGTAAAGCCCTCAAATCCGAGGACGTTGTCGAGCCAGGGCAATTCGCCCTTGACGCCGCCGAGGAAGCGGAACTGAGACACTTCGACATCGCGCGAGTCACGGTCGCCATTGATGTTGAGAATGGGCTGGATGTCGCCGCCAATATCCTCGCCGAAATCGACGCCAAAGAAAGCAAGGCAGTTGACGCCGTTCGGATTGCTGACGCGATTGCAGGGGCTGTAGGGATTGGAGTTTGGCACATCGACAAAGAACTGTGCGCCGGGCGTGTACTGCTGAGTCTGGCGATTCGCGTAAAGCGCTTCGAAGAAAGGCGTGATGTTGCCCCCTTTGCCTGTATTGTATTCGCCGTAGGAGTAGATTGAGAACGTCTGGTTCGACGGCAGAAAGTCCCCGTTCTGCGCCGTTTCACTGGCGTCATAGGCGTAGAACGGATCCTTGAAATCGACGTCTTGCAGGCCGTCGCCGTCGAAGTCGAACGTCCCGCCGAGCTGCGTTTCCGAAAAGTTCGGGATGCCTACATTGGTCGTGCCCGGCGTATAGTAAACGGATCCGAAACCGAGCGGAATGAAGATCCGGTTCGTCAGCGGGAACTGGACGCATTCGTTGATCGTGACGCCGGGATTCTGGTCAATATCCTGATTGAGGATTTCACCGTTCTCATCGACGTACAGTTCCTGCTCGCAACGGCCAAGGTAATCACGCTGGTTGCGGGCGACGCGGTTGTTGGTCTGGTATTCCGCGCCGAAACCGATGAAGCCATTATCGCTGGTGATTCCCCACGACGCCGCGACGGTGTATTGCTCGCCGCCGCCCTGGAGGGGCAGCGCCGCGTCGGCGTCGATCTGGAAGCCGTCAAAATCGCGACGGAGGATAACGTTGGCGACGCCGGCGATAGCATCCGAGCCGTAGACCGACGATGCGCCGTCAAAAAGATTCTCGATGCGATCGATCAGGATCGTCGGTATGAGGCTGAGGTCGGGCGTCGTCGGCGCGCCGCCAACGCCGGCGGGCGCCATGCGGCGTCCATTGATCAGGACGAGCGTGCGCTCGGGATCAAGCCCGCGAAAGTTGACCTGCGTACCGCCCGGACCGTTGTCGAGAACGAAGGGAGAGAAAGACTGGTCGATCTGGAAGCCGGTCGACTGCGGGGTCGTCTGCAGGATTTCGTCAATATTGAGCAGGCCGGACTCGCGGGCGATATCGCCCTGGATGACCTGAACCGGCGCCGCGCTGTTGAATTCTTTTCGCGCGATACGCGATCCGGTGACGACGATCGTATCTTGCTCATCTTCATCCGCGTCGTCCGTCTGCGCCGTAGGCACCTGGTCGACTGTGTCTTCCTGCGCCTTCGCCTGCCCCGCCGTCATCAGCGCCGCAAGCGACGCGCCCGCCGCGAGCGCGATTTTCAACACCGCGTGGTTGTGCGGCCAAACCAAACTTTTTGACATTTGCAAGCCCCTGCTGTCTGCCCAATAACGAGCGACATCCGCAGGCGGCCTGTTCTGATTGCCCCCAACTATATTTTGTCGGTCCGCGCTTTTTGCGCGGTTGATCCAACTCTATGGTTCGAACGGGCAAAGTCAACACGGGCGGAAAAATTAGACGTTTCCGGGGGCTAACGTGGTTTTTAGGCATCGCCTCCGGCGCCCGCGCGCCCTCAAGCTCCGACGGTCGCCGCGCCTTTGACCTTCGCCCAGTCGCGTTTGACGCCGGTGATCAGCAGGAACGGCGCGGCGACGAAGAGCGACGAATAGGTGCCAACGGCGATGCCGAACATGATCGCAAAGCAGAACCCGCGCAGCACATCGCCGCCGAGGAGGACAAGCGCGGCGAGCGCTAAAATCGCCGTGCCGCCGGTGACGACGGTCCGGGTCAGCGTTTCGTTGAGCGACTGATCGATCAGCTCGGCCAGCGGCATTTTCTTGTATTTGCGCAAATTCTCGCGGATGCGGTCGTAGACGACGACGGTGTCATTCACAGAATAGCCGATCACTGTCAGAATTGCCGCGATGACGTTCAGATCGAAGCTGAACTGGAACAGCGCAATCAGGCCGATGGTGATGACCGTGTCATGGATGACGCCGAGGACCGCGCCGGCGCCCCATTGAAACTGGAACCGGAAGGCGATGTAGGCGAGCATCATCACGGTCGCGAGCACGACCGCCATGATGCCGCGCCGTGTCAGTTCTCCGGAAACCGTCGGGCCGACAACTTCGACGCGTTCAAATTTGACATCGTCTCCGAGCGCCTCGCGCAAGGCGTCCTGAACCAGTTGCGCCACTCTTTGCTGGCCGGCGTCGGCGTTGGTCTTGCCTTCTACTGTCGACGACTCGATGGCGACGACGATTTCCTGCGGGGAACCAAATTCCTGGATTTTGGCGCCGCCAAGATCGAGCGCGCCGACCGCATCGCGAACCGCGCCGAGATCGATCGGCGTCGTGTCTTCGACTTCAATGGTGATGCCGCCGCGGAAGTCGACGCCGTAATTCAGTCCCGGCGCGACAAAAATCGCAATCAGCGACCCGGCGAACATCGCTATCGTCAACGCCAGCGCATGCCAGCGCCATTTGGTGAATGGTATCCTGGTTTCGTCTGGAATCAGCTTCATCAGCTTCATGGCGCACGCATCCTACAAGGTGATCGTCTTCGGTCGCTTGGAAAGCAGATACTGGCCCGCAAGCAGCCGTGTGATGACAATGGCCGAGAAAACGGAAGTGATGACGCCGACGGCAAGCGTCACCGCAAAACCGCGTACGGGTCCGGCGCCCAGCATCAGCATGATCCAGGCGGCAAGGAGGGTCGTGATATTCGAATCCGCGATTGCGCTGAACGCCTTGTCGAAACCGATCTCGGTCGCATTGATCGGCGATTTGCCGGCGGCGATTTCCTCCCGGATGCGCTCGTAGATGAGGACGTTGGCGTCGACGGCCATGCCGATCGTCAGGACAATGCCGGCGATGCCGGGGAGAGTCAGCGTCGATCCAAGCAGCGACAGCACGCCGAAGATCAGAACAAGGTTCGCGCTCAGCGCAATATTCGCGTAAACGCCGAAGCGCCCGTACGTCAACAGCATGAACAGGACCACGAGGCCGAACGCCACCATGGAGGCGATCGAACCGGCCTTGATCGAGTCGGCGCCGAGATCGGGACCGACCGTCCTTTGATCGAGCGTTGTCAGCGGCGCCGGCAACGCGCCCGAGCGGATCAGAGTCGCGATGCGTTGTGCTTCTTCCGGCGCAAAATTTCCCGTAATTCGCCCCGAACCGCCGGTAATCGGCGTCTGAATGCGCGGAGAGGAAATCACTTCATTGTCGAGAACGATGGCGAACAGTTCGCCGACATGCTCGCGCGTATAGTCGGCGAAGCGCCTGGCGCCGCGACTGTCGAAGGCGAAGTTGATCTGGAAGCCGCCGCCGTCGGAATCAAGGCCCGCTGACGCGGTTTCGACCATGTCGCCGGTGACTTCCGGTTCCTCGTAGACGACCAGGGCGCCGCCGCCCTCGACCGCCGAAATCGGCACGATGATCCGGTTCGGCGGAAGCAGATCCGCTTGCATATCCGCGGCCGACACGGATGGATCGACGCGGTGAAAGGACAATTGTCCGGTGCGGTTGATGATCTGTTTCAGGGCTTCCGGATCGTTGTCGCCCGGCGCCTGGACGACGATGCGGTCGGCGCCCTGCGGCTGGATCAGCACTTCCTTGTTGCCGGCCGGATCGATCCGCCGGCGGACGACTTCGATCGAATCGGCGAGCGCTTCCTGGCCATAGGCGCGCTTGGCGTCCGCCGTCATCGCGACATCGATGCGCGGGCCGGTGACGGCGACTTCGTAAGGCCGAACGCTGGCGCCGACGAGCGAACCGGTTCGCATCAGGTCGCGCACGCGCTTTGCCGCCTCTTCCGCCTGCGCCTCGTCGCGGACGCGCAGCGAAATCGAATCGTTCGGCGCGTCGAGCGTCGGCAGCGCCTGCAGGGCGATGCGCGCCTTGTCGCCCGACGGACGCATGGAACGCTGGATTTCCTGGCGAAGGCTTGTCAGCCGGTCGTCGATCACCTTTTCGGTTTCGACGCCAAGAAGGAGATAAGAGCCGCCCTGCAGATCGAGTCCGAGATTGACGCGCCCCTTGGGGAGGAAGCCGGGCCATTCGGCGACGGTCTCCTTTGGAAAGAAATTCGGCGCGGCGAGAAACGCGGCCAGCGCAACCGAGCTGGCGATCAGCGCCTGCTGCCATTTTCTGAATTGAAGCATCGGCGACGCCGCAGCGCGGGATCCCGCCCTGCCCTTTCCTTTATTGATCGTTGGCGGCGGGGGCCGGTTTCGACCTGATGTCGGTCAATGTCGACTTCACGACCTTGACGACCACATTGTCGGCGAGTTCGACCATGATTTCGTCGCCTTCGAGCACTTTCGACACTTTGCCGATCATGCCGCCCGAGGTGACGACGACATCGCCGCGCCGGACATTCGAGATCATCTCCGTGTGCTTTTTGCGCGCCTGTTGCTGCGGCCGGATAATCAGGAAGTAGAAAAAGATGAAAACAAGAACGAAGGGAGCAAGCTGGAAAAGCGGATTTGGGGCCGCGGCGCCGGCGGCCTGCGCGTAAGCGGGCGAGATGAGCATTGGGCGCGTCTCCTGGGGGATTTGCCGGGTGGGACTGGGATATCGGCCCATGGAAAGCGGGGCCGGCGTCAGCGTTGGCGGATATATAGCGATCCGCGGCGGCGGCGCAACGCGCCAGCCAGTCCCCTCGCCGCGACCGCGGCAGGATGCAACAGGCCTAGGCGGCGCTGGTCAGCGCCTCTTCCATCGCCAGCAGCGCCTTCTTTCGCGCCGCGCCCCAGCGGTAATTGTGAACCACGCCGGACGACAGGATGACCCGGTGGCAGGGGATAAGCACCGAGATCATGTTGCTGCCGACCGCAGCGCCGACGGCTCTACTGGCGCGGGGATCGCCGATCAGGCGTGCAATGTCGCCATAGGTGACGAGACCGCCGAGCGGAATGCGCAACAGCGCTTCCCAGACTTTGAGCTGGAAGTTCGTGCCCTGAACATGCAGACCGAGCGGTCGGTCGAGCGGTCGATTGGTGGCGAAAGCAAACGCTTGCGCCGCCAGCGGCGCGATGAACGCCGGATCCGACACGAAGATCGCCGCCGGCCAGTCGCCTTGCATTTCGACGAGGTTCGCCGCCTCATCGCCGGCGCCGTTGAAGGACAGCCAGCAGATTCCTTTCTCCGTCGCGCCGATAAGAGCGCGTCCGAACGGCCCGTCAACGGCGGCGTAACGGATCTCGAGGCCTTCGCCCTTTCGGCGCCAGGCGCCCGGCGTCATCGCCTCGGCGACGAGGAAGAGATCGTGCAGTCGGGACGGCCCGGAAAGCCCCGCCGAGAGCGACGCGTCGAGGACGTTTTCTCCCTGCGTCATCGCGCGCTTGGCTTCGCCCGCCGCGAGATATTGCAGGAACCGTTTCGGCGACACGCCGGCGCCTTCCTGGAACACGCGCTGGAAATGCGAAGGACTGAGCCGCACATGCGCCGCAACCTCATCGAGGCTCGGGGCCTCCTCGAAATTGGCGACGAGAAAGTCGATCGCCCTCGCGACCGGCGCGAATCCGTCAAGGCGGGCGGTGGCGGCGGTTGGACGGGTCATGGTCATTACGTTTGTCATAGCGTCCATTTCGGGGCTTTCGCGACGGGATACGACCCGTTTCTTGCGAAACGCCCTTTACCGGACATTAACCAGGAACGGGCGTTATTCAGCTTGCTGGGAGGCCGCCAATGGAAGACCTCAAAAACATCATCAGCCTCGGCTTTTCGGGGGCGGACGTGATCCGCGCCATCCTGATCGCCTTCGCTCTCGCCATTATCGCCGGCAAGAAACGTTCCGCGTGGTTCCTCGGCTTTGTCGCATTTCTGATCGACCGGCTGGTCTGGCCGATTGCGGGCATGGCGGTCGCCGGGTCCGATATCCATTCGATTTACGCCTCGATCGCCGCCCTCGGCAAAACCTTCTTCGACGATCTCGGCCTTTACGCGGTGCGTTATCTCGGCCTCGTCGTGATGATTGCGCTCTTTGCCGCGTTGCGCGCCAATCTCCATACAAAGCTCGCGCCGCCCAAGGCCAAGCCGGCGGCGGCGTAAAGCGCCACGCGCGCCGAAATATAATATTGACATAAAATTTTCTTTTCTATAATATAATAATCTACAAAATAAGGGCAGTAAGTCATGCCGACATTGCATCGGCCCACACTGCGGCCGCGATCGGAGACTAAAACCGGCCGGGTTTGGGTGCTTGCGGACCAGATCACCAGGCAAAAGGGCAGTCGCGCCAGCCGCGGCGAAGTCATGGAAGCGTTCCTGAGGGAGGGCGGCAATCCGAACACCGCCTCCACGCAATATTCGCATTGGCGGGCAGATTTTGACCGGAGGTCCGAGCCGAACCATTTTCGGCCGGATGCATCCGCCGACCATCCGGCGACCACCAAGATGACGCTCACCATTGGTCCGGATGGACGGCTGCTGATCCCCTTCGAACTGCGCTCGAAAATGGGACTCGATTCGGGCGGGCGCGTCTCCGTTTCCGTCGACAACGGCGAACTTCGTGTCGTTGCGCCACGCGTCGCCCTGCGGCGCCTGCAGCAATTGGTGCGCGAGATGGACCAGGGAGAGGGATCCGTCGTCGACGAATTGATCAATGACCGGCGCGCCGAGTCGCAATAAGTTGGCGGTGGTTCTCGACAGTTCCGCGCTCCTCGCCCTCCTGTGGTCCGAGCCGGGGGCGGACGCGGTGGAAGCAATTCTCCAGGGCGCGCTGATGAGCGCCGTCAACATGGCTGAGGTATGTTCCAAATTGGCCGACCGAGGCGTCGCCAGTGGCGAAGTGCGAGCGCTGCTCGACGATCTGCCGGTCAACGTTATCGCCTTTGACAGAGCACAAGCTGCGAAATCGGGCGAGTTGAGGGACGCAACTCGCGCCTTGGGCCTTTCATTGGGCGACCGGGCATGCCTGGCCCTCGCGATGACGGAGGCGGCGGACGCCGTCACCGCCGACCGATCGTGGACAGAACTCGACCTCGACGTCAGCGTCACTGCGATCCGATAGGTCGCTAATCCGTGATGTCGGCTGCGATCCTTCGACTGCGACTGCGACAACGAAGTCATACTTTCCGAAACACCAGCACCGCGTTCAATCCGCCGAACGCAAATGAGTTCGAGATCGCGAGATCAATCCGGCGGTCGCGCGCTTCGTTCGGGCAATAATCGAGATCGCAGGCGGGATCCTTCTCGTCGTAATTGATGGTCGGCGGGATGACGCCTTCTTCGAGCGCTTTCAGCGCCGCAATCGCTTCAATGCCGCCGGCGGCGCCGAGGAGGTGGCCGTGCATCGACTTGGTCGAGGAGACGATGAGGCTGTCCGCATCCGCGCCGAACGCCTCGCGGATCGCTTTGGTTTCGGTCGGGTCGTTGAGCAGCGTCCCGGTTCCATGCGCATTTATATAGACCGTGGACGGATCGACCGCGCCGGCGGTCGCCAGCGCCAGCTTCATCGCGCCCGCGGCGCCTTCGACCGCGGGGTTGATCATGTCCTTGCCGTCGGCGTTCATGCCGAAGCCGGCGATTTCCGCGTAGATTTTCGCGCCGCGCGCCTTCGCGCGACCGTATTCCTCGAGCACGAGGACGCCCGCGCCCTCGCCGATGACGAGACCCTTGCGGTTTTTCGAGAACGGCCGGCACAGCTCGTCCGACAGGATGTGCATCGCCTTCCAGGTTTCCATGGCCCCGTAAGTCATGATCGCTTCCGATGCGCCGGCCAGCGCCGCGTCGGCGCGGCCGTTGCAAATAAGTTCGGCGGCGGCGCCGATCGCGTGCGCGCCCGAGGCGCAGGCCGACGAAATGGCGAAGGCGGGACCCTTGATTGCGTAGCGGATCGAGATGTGGCTCGCCGGCGCGTTCGGGATGAATTTCAGGATCGAAAGCGGATGCGGGCGCCGGCCATGCTTCATCATGCCGACATAGCCTTGCTCGATCGTCGTCTGTCCGCCGATGCCGGTGCCGATGATGGCGGCTGTTCGCAATCCGAGCGCTTCGTCGAACTGGATGCCGGAATCCGCGACCGCCTCGTCGGCCGCCGCGATCGCAAGCTGGCTGAACCGGTCGGCGCGCGCGATCTCGCGGCCAAGGCCTTCGATGCGCGCCTCAAAGCCGTCGATCGGCGCCACGGGTAGCGTAACCGAATAGCCTTCGCCCGCCGTCAGCGTCCGCCGCGATATGCCGCAATACCCGCGTCTGGCGTTGGCCCAGAATTCGGGAACATTGGCGCCGGTCGCGCAAATCCCGCCGAGGCCGGTGACGACAACGCGCCGATCCCTGTTGGCGGACATCATTCCTTGCCGGCGAGTTTCTTCACCGCATCGATGAGGTCGCCGACGGTCTTCATCGCACCCAGCGGGTTTTCATTGGCGTTGAACGGCACTTCGATTTTCAGCTTCTCCTCGACCTCGTAGATGATTTCGACGATCGAGAATGAATCGATGCCGAGGTCAGTGATCAAGGTGTCGCGCGTCGGGCCCGCGGTCAGCCCGATGGCGTGGCCCTTGATGATGTCGAGCATGGCCCCGTCGATGTCAGTCATGAATTCCCTCCGCCCGGCGCTTTCCGCGCATTGCCGATACCCTTCAATCGCGAAAGTTCTTGAACTGCAAGGGCTGCTCGTTCTTCATCGCCTTGAGGAACGCGATGACTTCCTGAAGGTCGTCGCGCTTTTTGCCGGTGACGCGAAGCTCATCGCCCTGAATGGCGATCTGGACCTTGAATTTGCCGTCCTTGACCGCCTTGACGATTTCGCGGGCGAATTCCTTGTCGATTCCCTCCCTGATCTTGACGAGCTGGCGGACCGACTGGCCGGCGGCCTTTTCCTCCTTCTGATAGTCGAGCGAGCCCGGCGCGATGCCCCGCCGCTGCATGTGGCCCTGCAACAGTTCGTGCATCTGTTTCAGTTTCAAGTCGTCATCGGCGTTGATGGTGACGACGCCTTCCTTGATCTCAAGCGTCGATTTCGATCCCTTGAAGTCATAGCGGGTGGTGATTTCGCGCAGGACATTCTGGACGGCGTTGTCGGCTTCCGTCAGATCGACTTCGGAGACGATGTCAAAGGAGGGCATTCAGATCACCTCGGCCTGTTTGCTGTTCGCGCATTATAAATCATCTTGCGGCCGTCCGCATCGCCCGGAGCTTGGCCGGATTGCGGACGATATAGATCGCGCGTATGCGCGTCCCGTCGGTCGCGATCGTCATCGCCTGATCGAGGACGCCGCCGACCGAGAGGAGAAGACCCGGCGCGCCGTTGACGGCCGCCGTTTCAAGCGCGACGCGCCAGCCGAACTGCATGCTCTTCTTTTCAAGACCGATAAAGAACCGCGTGACCCGCTCGGCGCCTTCGATCGGGTTCAAGGCCGCGCTCGTGGCGCCGCCGCCGTCCGTATAGGCGACCGCGTCGGCGGCGAGAATGGATTTCAGCCGATCGGGATCGCCCCGGGTAAGGGCGTCGGCGAAGGCGGCGAGGAGGCGCGAATGGGCGCCTGGCGCGACCGCGCGCTTCGGCCGATCGTGCTTGACCGCCTGTCTTGCCCGCGCGGCGAGTTGCCGGCAATCCTCCTCCGAACGGCCGATCGCTTCGGCGACGGCCGGAAACGGCGTCTCGAAGACATCGTGCAGCAGGAACGCCGCGCGCTCGGGCGGGCTCAGTTTTTCGAGCGTCATCAGCAGCGCGAACGACAGATCGTCGGCGAATTCCGCGGCGCCGTCCGGGGTCAGACCTTCCGTGTCCGGAATGGGTTCGGGCAGCCACGGGCCGACATAGACCTCCCGGTTCCTTTTGACGGCTCGCAAATGATCGAGACACAGCCGCGTCGCGATTTTCATCAGATAGGCCTCCGGCGAGCGGATTTCCGCAAAGTCCGCTTCGCTGGCGCGCAGCCAGGTTTCCTGAACGATGTCCTCGGCGTCGCTCGCCCGTCCCGTCATCCGGTAGGCAAGGCCGAACAGCCGCCGCCGGCACTTTTCGAATTCCGTCCCGAGATCGCTCATGCGGCCGTCGCCGCGGCGACCGCATAGGCGACGCCGATATCCGCGACAAAGTGCGGATTATAGGGACCGGTTTCGGCGACGCCCGGCGCCTGCTCGTACCAGCGCCGCCCGGCCGCCAGCATGACGAGACCGTTGGCGGCGGACAGCAGCCCGAGCACGGCCGCGAGGATGCGTTTGACCATCGGATTCTCCTTCCTTCAGAGGTAAGACGAATCAGAAGGGCCAAGTGTGACAAGAAATGCGATTATTTTTGAAAAATATTTTTTGGGAATGGTTAACGCGGCTGGCATGCGCTTATGCGACCGTGTCGCTGGCGGCGTTCCCATGCTGACTTATTCATCGTCCAAACGCTGATCCGAATTCATCCGTTCGTGGAGCACCCGGACGATTTCAATCACGTTGGCATCGTCAAAGTAATACAAAAGGTGCTTGCCGACGTGATATCGGCGAAGGCCCTGTCGAATGTGGCCGCAATCAGTCCCGATCTTCGAGTGATCTGCAAGTTTCGCAAAGGCAAGATCGAACGCGGCAAGATATTGGTCCGCTCGCTCTTCGCCCCATTGCTCGACCGACCACATCCAGATGTCGATCAAGTCAGCGCGCGGCGGGGCGCCGGTTTAAGCGTCTCAAGCGCCCGCCTTGAGCTTTGCGTATTCGGCGCGGGCGGCGCGCTTTATTTCTTCCATATCGAGCGGCGTTGCGGGCCCGCTTTCTTCGCCCTCAATGATCGCGGCGCGCAGCGCTTCGACTTTCGCGTCGCGGCGTTCGAGCAAGCGCAAGGAGTCGCGCAAGACTTCGCTCGCTGTCGCGTAGCGGCCGGTCTCGATCTGCTCCTTGATGAAGCGTTCCCAATGATCGCCCAGGGTGAAACTCGTCGTCGCCATCGCCAACGCTCCAATATTCAAAATGAATATAGGCCGGCGACCCGCGCGAGGGCAAGCATCCCCCTCAAAATTAAAGCGTCAGACGGCCTGTAAGCCGGGTTCTGTCCTCCTTGCGGAGGGACGGCCATTCATCTTGGACGGCGCTTGCGCGCCGCCTCCAGCAACCAACCCGGACCGCTCGGCGCGGAGGCGCTCCTGCCGGTCATCACGACGGCGCGCGGTCCCTATTCGGTCTTGCTCCAGGCGGGGCTTGCCATGCCTGACCCGTCGCCGGGGCAGCGGTGCGCTCTTACCGCACCTTTTCACCCTTACCCCGGATCAAGTCCGGGGCGGTTCGATCTCTGTGGCGCTTTCCCTCAACGCACCCGTTTCCGGGCAAATCGGCCGGGCGTTACCCGGCGCCTTGCCTCCGTGGAGCCCGGACTTTCCTCGAGGGCAAGCCCCCGCGGCCGTCCGGCCGTCTGACGCGGGAAGGGATTTGGGCCGCGGGGCGCCCCGGGTCAAGACCGCCTCCTTTTCACAAGGACGCGCGGGCTGGATGCTTTAATCCTAAAATTTCAGCCTGACGTCCCTTGACCGGCGTTATTTTAATACTAAACTATCTCGCATGACCCGGATATCTGAAGCCGCAAGCAAACGCGCCCTCGTCACCGGCGGCGGCTCGGGCATCGGCCTCGCGATCGCCCAAATCTTTGCCGCTAGCGGAATCGACGTGACTGTCGCCGGACGCGATACGGCGCGCCTGAAGGATAGCGGCTTTCCCTTTATCGAAATGGACGTGACCGACGAGGGCTCGGTCGCGGCGTGTGTCGCCGCCGCGGGACCGATCGACATCTTCGTCAGTAATGCGGGCGCGGCGGCGACGGCGCCGTCCCTGAAAACCTCGCGCACGATCTGGGACGCGATGATCGCGGTCAATCTGACCGGCGCCTATCTCTGCGCGCGCGCCGCGCTGCCGCCGATGATCGAACGCGGCTGGGGCCGCTTCATCGTCATCGCCTCGACCGCCTCGCTCAAGGGCTACGCCTATGCCGGGGCCTACGCCGCCGCAAAGCACGGCGTTCTCGGCTGGGTCAGAACGCTCGCGCTCGAGCATGCAAAGTCCGGCGTCACCTGCAATGCGATCTGCCCCGGCTTTACCGACACGCCGCTGATCGGCCGCGCCGTCGGCGCCATTGTCGGCAAGACCGGCCGCGGCGCCGAAGACGCGCAAGCCGTCTTTACCAAGGACAATCCGATGGGGCGGCTGATCGATCCGGCGGAAGTCGCCGCCGCCGCGCTCTTTCTCGCGAGCGACGGCGCCGCCTCGGTCAACGGCCAGGCGATCGTCATCGACGGCGGCGAGACGATTTCATGAGCGACGATCGCGACGCCCTTCGCGCCTGGCTGGCGCTTCTTGGCGCCTCGAACGCGCTGAAGAAATCCGTCGATACGCGGTTCCGGAGCCGGTTCGGGCTTTCGATTTCGCGCTTCGACGTGCTCTCCGCGCTCGACCGCGCCGGCCCCGAGGGCGAACGCTTTAACCACCTGGCCGTTGGTCGTGTTCAGTTCGTAGATCACCGCGCGTTCGTCATTGTGCGCGAACAAGCGCCCATCTGGCGAAACGGCGAGCCCCGAAATCTCGCGCAGCTGCGCCGGCAGCCGCGCTTGACGCGCCGCTTCGGCCGCAAACAAAGAGCCCTCCAAGCCTTGAGCTTGCGCTGGCCCGCTCGGTTGTGAGCAGGCGCCCAGCAGCAGCGCCGCGAGCATCCCGCGCAGCGATACCGCCTGCTTCCGCTTGTCGTTCGCCATTCAGCCCTCCAGCGCCCAACTTAGGAGACTTGGCCCGTGCCGGTAAGACCTTGTTTCAGAGCGGCGATGAGCCGTATCTGAAGGGCGAGACGAACCGGCGGCGCAGCGTTATAGAAGCCGCGGTTTTGGAGAACGCGATGCAACACGGCGACGCCGCGCCCGTTAAAGTAACGTCGGCCGAAGCCGGCCAAGCCTTCGAGACCGACGTCATCATCGTCGGCGCCGGGCCGGTC